>NZ_CP031153.1:0-242500 GCF_003352465.1 Kordia sp. SMS9
ATGAAAATCGCTTCTAGCGTTCTATTCTTTTTATTTTTTCTTGTGATAGGAACATGGTTTTCCACAGCACAAAACAATCAATTGCGTTCGTATACGTTGAAAGATGGTTTGCCGCAATCGCAAGTAAATGCTATTGTACAAGATGATTTAGGCTATTTATGGATAGGCACGCAAGGTGGCGGAATTGCACGCTTTGACGGCATTTCGTTTACCGTTTGGAATGAAAAAAAAGGATTGAGCTCTAACTATATTCAAGCTTTAAAATTTCAAGAAAATACCTTGTTAGTCGGAACGCGCCAAGGACTTTCCATTCGCTCCAAAAACACCTTTAAAAATTACAAAACGCCGCGTGTATACGACATTGAAATTGTCAATGATGAAATACTGTTGGCAACACGAAAAGGAATCTACAAACTGAATAGAACAACAGATACCATTGAAAAAGTAGCTTGTAATTCTGTGCTCAATTCCACACAAATCAACGATATTTTGTTTGATGGAAAAACCTATTGGATTGCTTCCCAACGTGGTTTGTGGAGAACGAATCGTTTGTCGACCGAAGTAACGTTTCAAAAAGTATTCAATAGTGACTTTAAATCCTTGGTTCGTTATAAAAATCAAGTAATAGCAGCGAGTTTTACAGATGGTGTTTTTTCGTTTCAAAACAACAAACCAGGTTTCCGAGAAGTGTCCGAAGTGCGACAAATCAACAGTATTGATTTGATCAACGGTGACGAATTGTGGATCAATACGACAAATGCAGGCATCAAACGCATCAATCTCACAGAAAATTTAGCTGAAAAATCCATTGCCAAACGCAACGGATTGTCTGTCTACAACATTCGAAAAGCGTTCAAAGATCGCCAAGATAATGTGTGGATTGGTTCTTCGGGTGGCGGATTGTTTAAGTATGAAAAAAACAATTTCAAACATTACACCAAAGACAATGGTTTGGTTGCCAACCGAATTTACGCACTGCATCACATTGATGAAACCTTGTGGATTTCTACGGCAGAATCTGGCTTGACCAAAATTGACTCTACAGGCATTCAGCAAGTAACAGAAACGAGCAACTATCTCAACAAAAAAGTAAAAACCATCACCAACGACAACGAAGGTAGAATTTGGGCAGGAACGGAAGGAAAAGGCATTTATATTTATCAAAAAAAGATGCGCGACAGCATTGTGTACAACAGTTTATTGCCTGATGAAGAAACTTTTGAAAAACGAAAAGTTGAAGATCTATACGAAGCCATCATCACTACTGATATTGGATTGCCATCCGATTGGATTAGCAATATTAAAATTTATGGTTCGCAAGTGTGGATTGCTACGTATGCCGATGGAATTGCGCGTTTTCAGTACGATCACGAGAAGAAAAGAATTTACAATTTAAAAACCTTTGGAACAGAAGATGGTATTAAAGATTTGGGAATTCGCGATTTAGCTCGCGATGAAACAGGCAGAATTTGGTATTCCACCAGCAAAGGGCATTTGGGATACATCAAAAATGATGAAGTCACACATTTAACACACAAACAAGTCACGGGAAGCGAAGTTACGATTGGTACCATTCGTTTTCACAATTACGATATGTATTTGGGCACTTTTGGCAAAGGAATTTGGTTTTCTACTTTGTCTAAAGACTTAAAATTTGAGCAGTTGCAAGGAAAAAAAGAGCTGTATTCTGATAATATTTATCAGTTGATTTTTGACGATAACGGTGATTTATGGGCAGGAAGTGAACGCGGAGTAGATCAGGTTACGCTCGATAAGAAAAACGAAATCCAAAACGTCATTCATTACGGTCGCAATGATGGTTTTTTAGGAATTGAAACTTGCCACAACGCCACCACAAAAGATACGAAAGGCAATCTTTGGTTTGGTACTATAGACGGATTAACGAAATACACAGCTTCAACTTCAGAACAACAAAGCTCAAAACCGCAATTGCATTTTGAAGATATTGAAGTTGCCTACCAAAGTCTGGACACGATTGATTTACGCGATTGGACCAATTCTGACAAGGAATTACAGCTTTCGCAAGATCAAAACAATATGGCGTTTCAGTTTCGTTCTGTCGATTTGGACAATCCGGAAGCGATTGTGTATCGCTACAAATTTGACAAAGAAAAGTGGAGTCCGTGGACCAAAGAAAGTAAAATTACCTTTGGTGGTTTGGATTATGGCGATCATACCTTTTTGGCGCAATCACGCAATAAAGATTGGCTCGAAAGTGATCCGATTGGCTTCAAATTTCATGTCATTCAACCTTTATACAAAAAAACCTGGTTTCGCAATTTGCTATGGACGATTCTCGGTTTGATTGTCGCCTATATTATTTACAATTACATCAAACGTGTAAAAGCGAAAAACCGCGCCATTCGGGAGCGTTTGCAATTGGAAAATCATTTGCTTTCGCTCGAACAAAAAGCTTTGCGCTTACAAATGAATCCGCATTTTATTTTCAATGTGTTGAATGGCATCAAAGGTATGAGTAGAAACGATATTACAAAGATGGACAAAACGATCAACACCTTTGCGGTATTGCTTCGGGAAACTTTGACCAATTCCAGAAAAGATAGCATTTCACTTGATCAAGAAATGAAAACGCTCAAAAATTATATTGAAGTCGAACGTTTAATGGCAAGCAACGATTTTACCTATAAAATTCACCTCAACTCTGACTTAGATCCTGAAGAAGTGTTGATTCCGCCCATGTTGATTCAGCCGTTTGTAGAAAACGCCATTCGTCACGGAATCATGCCATTGCAACGATTGGGCGAATTGAACATCACGTTTAAAACAGACAATCACTTTTTATACGCGACCATTACAGACAACGGAATCGGCATTCAGCAATCAACACAAAACAAACCGAAAACCGATCATCAGTCGATGGCTTTGCAAGTGACCAAAGAACGCATCGAATCGTTGGTAGGAAAAAATACCTTACGTATTGAAGACTTATCAAAAGAAGAGTCTACTGGAACAAGAATTTCTTTTAAAATACCTTTGGAAACGGAATTTTAAAGATGTTGAATGGAATAAGTTTGAAACGTCTTTGCGAGAAGCGACGCGACGTGGCAATCTGTGTGTTTCAGACTAAAATTGTGCTTCGATACTAACAGACTGCTACGGCTATGCAGTGACGTTTCAGAAAAAATAAAACGAACAATTAGCTTTTTACATTTTGATTGTTATATTTACTTTGAGTTGCTTTTAAGAAGTGGAATCCAATTTGAAACTAAATAGATTCCTGACTTCGCAAGAATGACAAAAGCACAACTAAACACCCAATACCAAACACCTAATACCAAAAAAACATGCTCACTACTGTTATTGTTGATGATATTCCGGCGGCATTGCAAATGCTAAAAGGCGATATTGAACGTTTGCATCCGGAATTAAAAATTATTGGAACCGCTCCTAGTGTTGTAGAAACTGCGAAACTCTTGCAAAAGCAGCAACCCGATATTTTATTTTTAGATATTATGTTGGGCGATGGTTCTGGATTTGATGTGTTGGAGATCTTTCCAAATTTGACTTCAAAAATCATTTTTGTAACGGCGAGTGACGAATTTGCCATTAGAGCGTTCAAATTTGCGGCAATTGACTATGTATTGAAACCCTACGCCGAAGAAGAATTAACTGCTGCAATTGAAAAAGCCAAAGGACAAATTCACCCAAATAAAGAACGTTTGGATATTTTAAAAGATACGCTGGCAGCACCGAATGAGAAGCCAACCAAAATATCACTTCACACCTTAGATAAGATCATTATTGTCAGTTTGGATGAAATTATTCGTTGTGAATCGGATAGTAACAATACCATCTTTTATTTGCAAGACGGACAGAAGATTTTTGTGACCAAAACGCTCAAATACTTCTCGGATATGTTGAGCAATTACCAGTTTTTACGTGTGCATCAAAGTCACTTGGTCAATTTGCAATTCATCAAAGCATTTATAAAAACCGATGGTGGTTATTTATTGTTGAAAGATAAAAGTACCGTGCCTGTTTCGGTACGTAAAAAAGTAGAAGTCATGGATATTTTGAGTAGTATTCATCGGAAGTAGATTTTTATCGCTTCACTTCGACTTTGCTAGGTGTAAACGCTTTTTTTAGACCGCTGACGCTGTTGGATGTTAGATTACTTTGCTCCTACTTTGCTCAGTGTAAACGCTTTTAGACTTATTCGAATTCAAATCGTCACTTCGAGTGATTTTTCGTAATAAAATGGAGAAAAATTGTATCGAGAAGTACTTAGAAGTTTTAAATGCTGAATGTAAAATATCGTTTCAACCGAAATAGATTCCTGCCTCCGCAGGAATGACAAAATGAACCATTGACCTAAAACCTAAAAATCTACCAAGAATTTACTATCTTCAAAAAATTAAAACCCAAATTGATGAAAATAGTAGCCGCTTTTCTTTGTATCTGTTTTACTACGTTTGCCATCGCGCAAAGCGAATATGAACCCACAACGCTTGATCCGTACGGGATGAAAAACCCGAAAGCACCAAAACAATTGGACGATTTTAAACCGTTGATTGGCATGTGCGATTGCGATTCGGAACGTAGAAATCCAGACGGCACTTGGGCAAAAGCGGTGAAGATGACGTGGAAATTCAAATATATTATGAATGGCATGGCGATACAGGATGAAACCTTGAAAGCAGACGGAAAACATTCGGGAAGCATTCGTCAGTTCAACAAAGACAGTCTGCAATGGTATGTACATTACTATGCGTCTGCGACTCCTTCTGCAACCTTGGGTTCATGGAAAGGCAAGAAAACTGAAGATGGTGCTATTGTCCTTTACAAACCACAAAAAGCGCCAAATGGCATGGATGGTTTTTCACGCTTAACGTTTTACGATATTAGCGACAAAGGCTATAAATGGATTGGCGAATGGGTAGATCCGAAAGAGACGATGAGCTTTCCATTTTGGAAAATTTCCTGCACTAAACGCGAAGAATAATCTTCTAAAACCTAGATATTCACTAGGCGCATCACGATGCATAAATTTTGTTTATGTATATCATACAAAACATAAATAAAAACATATAAACTTTATTGCCGATATTTGTCTCATAAAGTTAGAAACCCAGCATACAACATAAAGTATGCAGTTAGTAAGTGTTATAAAAAGTTAGCTTAAACCCAAGCAATATTTGTGAGAATGTATTGTTTGGGTTCTTTTTTACTATAATACCAATTTACACATAAAAAGTACTATTCATACGTATACAAATTCGTTTTTACAGTACTAGTGCCATTAGACGTAAACGTTCGGATGCGTTTGGTTGGAAAGTCATTACTATCATATTCATATTGATAGCTAAAGTCTCTGAGGAGCGTTCCGTTTTCATCAAACTCTTTCCTACTTGTAATATTATTGTTAGCACCTCCAAGCAAGTCTGCATACGGAAATATCCACTTATTGAGATTATCAAGTCCTTTTAAGATGTTATTTTTAGTATCATACTCATAGGTAGTAGATCCTGTAAGCACATCGTTTTCATCTAAATATCTTTTTTCCGTAATATTATTGTCTGTGTAATTGTATTCTACTTTAAAACTGAATTGAAACGCTTCGCTCGGATCGTTTCGAAACGAATTAATCTGAGACAATACTTGGTTGTTTAGAATAAAATATTCGTCACGCTCAAATTCATATTCAACAACTAACACACCATTTGCATAGGTGATTGGCATAGAATTTACCGCAGTTAGTTCATTATCAGTATAACTATAATTCCAAACATTTTCTCCAATGTTGATATAGTTTTCTGTAATTTTTGTCAAATTATCATTTGTATAAGTTAATTGTGTCATAAACTCTATTTCGTTAGAATCTGTGAGGGAACTACTAAATGACAGTAGTTTTTGTACAACTACATTTTGTGGATCGCCATTACTGTTTTGGGGATCTCCTTCTGTTATAGTTTGTGTATCATCATCCGATGCGCATGAAATCACTAATAATCCAATAAATAGTACACAAAGTAAATTCAGTTTTTTCATTCGGTAAAGCTTTAATTATTTTTAACTAGGTCTTTTTTAAGGATGCAAATGTACATTTTAAAAACATTCTAGCTGTACTTTTTGGGGATGCGATTTTCTTATTTTTCTGCTATTTGAATTAAATTTCACTAAGTATACTAATTTATTTTATTTCGAAATCTCATTAAAAACATTATTTAAGTTTTCATAAAGTAGAGTACTAAACTTCTTATTTGGCAGCCATAAATATTCACTCTTATCATAAAGAATAGAAAAATCTTTAGCACTTCTTCGCTACTTCGTCAAGTACTTTCAATCAATTTGTCCGCATCTTTTCACTAAAAGGTAAAGAGGTTTTAAAACTTTAATACCTATTAAAAATGATTTTGATACGTATTAAAAATAAGTTTAATACCTATTAAAATTTATTTTTATATTTAGCAACGTATCAAAATATGAAGAAGTATTGAATAAAACTACTTGATAAAACATGCAAAAGTTCCGTTTAAAAAATTTATACATACAAGAGAATGGCAATTAAATATAAAGTGACCGAACGTAGTACGCCAGGTGTTTCTGGTGGTGGTTCTAAGAAATACTACGCTTCCGCTACTGCACGTGATAAAATTGATTTGAAACAATTGAGCGAACGACTTGCTTCTATTTCTACCGTAAGTGAAATAGATACAATTGCCGTATTGCAAGGATTGGTGCATTTGTTACCCGAATATTTGTGCCAAGGCAGTAGCATTTCGTTGGGTGATTTTGGCACGTTTAGCGTTCATATTCGCAGTGAAGGAAAAGAGACACCCGAAGCCGTGAATGCACAAAGCATTAAAGATATTAAAGTAAGCTTTCGACCAAGTGTAGAGTTTAAAAAACGGATGAAAGGCGTTGCGTTTAAAAAACATGCATAACCAAAAGAATTCCATCTTTCAATTAGTACATCATTCAATCATGAATTCATAAAAAACGCTTATGTATATCATATAAAACATAAATAAAAATATATGAATAGTTTTTTTGACCTTTGCATTGTAAACATAAAAACACTGCAATGGAGAAAATTAAAACACAGGTTTCGCAACAGCGACACACAAACACAAAAACAAAAGTTGCTGTAGCGTATGGTGATGGAATCGGTCCAGAAATCATGAAAGCTACTTTAAATATTTTAGAAGCTGCTGGCGCTGACATCGAACCTGAAATTATTGAAGTTGGTGAAAAAGTATACTTATCAGGAAACTCCTCAGGAATTGAAAAGAAGTCTTGGGAAGTGATCAATAAGAATAAAATTATCTTAAAAGCACCCATTACAACTCCACAAGGAAAAGGATATAAAAGTTTGAATGTAACCTTGCGTAAATCGCTCGGGCTTTTTGCCAATGTACGTCCTGTAAGTGCGTTGCATCCGTATGTACACACACATTTTCCAAACATGGATGTGGTAATCATCCGCGAAAATGAAGAAGATTTATACGCAGGTATCGAACATCAGCAAACACAAGATGTGGTACAATGTTTAAAATTGATTACACGTCCAGGCTGTGAAAAGATTGTTCGGTATGCGTTTGAATATGCAACGTTGTACGGACGTAAGAAAGTAACGTGCATGGTGAAAGATAACATCATGAAGTTGACAGACGGATTGTTTCACAATGTATTTAAAGAAATTGCCGCAGAATATCCAGAAATTAAAAGCGAATCACAAATTATAGACATCGGTTCAGCGCGTTTGGCTGCCAATCCAGAAAATTATGATGTTGTCGTAACGTCAAATTTATATGGAGATATTGTTTCGGACATCGTTGCAGAAATTGCAGGTTCGGTAGGCATGGCAGGTTCGGCAAATGTTGGAAAAAATGTTGCTATGTTTGAAGCCATTCACGGTTCGGCACCAGATATTTCTGGAAAAGGAATTGCAAATCCTTCTGGATTGATCAACGCCGCAGTGATGATGTTGATTCACATTGGAAAAGTAGGCATCGCCAATAAAATTAAAAATGCGTGGCTGACCACCATCGAGCAAGGATATCACACCGCAGATATTTACCAAGAAGGACAAAGCATTCAAAAAGTAGCTACCAGTGAATTTGCGGATAAAATCATAGAAAACTTAGGTCAACAACCTGAAAAGTTAGCCGCAATTCAATTAGATGAAAACGCAGGAAGCATTACCATTCCAGAATACAACAGACCAAAAGAAACGCAAGTTTTGGTAGGAACGGATGTATTTATCAACTGGCAAGGAAGCAATCCAAACGAAATTGGAGAAGCTTTAGCAGGATTGAAATCATACAATTTAAAATTGAAGATGATTACCAATCGCGGTGTCAAAGTATTTCCAAACGGAATGCCAGAAACGTATTGCACAGACCACTGGCGTTGCAGATTTGTTTCTAACGAAGCTATTACGACTGGAAGCGACAAAACATATCCTTCGGTAGCTTTTGAGCAAATCTTAGCCTTACTATCAAACATTAATGAAGCAGGTTTTGAAGTGATCAAAACAGAAAACTTGTACGAGTTTGATGGCAAGCGTGGATTCTCATTAGGACAAGGAGAATAAACAGTCAAAAATATACATCTCGAATATCGAGAACACATATAAAAATTTCATAAGTAGTTAGTAAGTGTTATTATTCAGTTAGCTAACCGGGCAGCATAGGTAAGAAGGTGTTGCTCGGTTGCTTTTTTTTACAACTTTTGAAATATTTTTTAAATTCATATTAAACCTTTTGTACTTTCTTGAGTCTAACTATTTTGTCGATGCATTCGTTTAAAATTTAAAACATGGTCTGAAGAAGATCTAAAGGACTTAAATTAATGTTAATATTTTTAAGAATTAACAGAATACGTTTAATCTTTTAGTATATTCGTTAAACAAAAAACCATTTAATCGCAAATCATGAAAACTTTTTTACTTAAATTCCTATCGCTTTCCTTCATAGCACTGCTTTCTTTTAATGTAGACGACACACAAGAATTCAAAGGAAAAGCTTACTATTTTTCAAAATCTAAAATGGAACTAGGAAATTGGGGAAAACGACTCAGTGAAGCACAAAAGAAAGATGTGGCTGCACGATTGAAGAATCGTTTGGAAAAAACCTACGTATTAAGTTTCGACAAAGAAGCCTCTGTGTTTAAGGAAGAAGATAAATTAGACGCGATTTCTGGAGCAACCGATTCTTGGGGCGCTAATTTTTCCAGAGGAGAACAATACAAAAATGTAAAAGAAACTTCTTTAGTGCAAGCGCAAGAATTTTACGGAAAGAAATTTTTGGTAAAAGATCAATTGCATGTTATTGATTGGAAAATGGGGAAAGAGACAAAACAAATTGGACAATATACCTGCTTTAAAGCCATGGCAACAATTTCACAAGATGACTTGGAATGGTATAACTTTTCTTGGAGTGATTTAAGAAGAAAAGACGAAGATGGCGATGGAACTCCAGATGTACCAATGGTATTGGTAGAAGCTTGGTATACACCACAAGTACCTGTAAGTCATGGACCTGCTGAATATTGGGGATTGCCAGGATTAATTTTAGAAGTTAGTGCTGGAAATACCACGATGTTATGTTCTAAAATTGTGATCAATCCAGGAGAGGAAATCAAAATTGAAGCTCCAGATAGCGGAAAAGAAATCACAAAAACCAAATACCAAGAAACGATTCGAGGTAAAATGCAAGAGATGATGAGTAACCGAGGCAGAAGAAGAGGCTAAAATTTAATTTTTTAACAAACCACGCATAAAAAATTAACGAACAACATTCTCACAAACACCAACATGAAAAAATTATGCCTTTTGCTACTCTTGTTAGTAGCGACTACTTCTTACGCACAACTAAAAATGGAAGGCGTTGTAAAAGACAGCTTAAACAAGCCGCTAGAACTTGCCAACGTAATTGCCTTAAATAAAGATTCTGGCACACTTGAATCCTACGGAATTACAGACAAGTTTGGAAAATACAGACTTAAATTAGCAAAAAACAGTAGCTATAAAATACAAGTAAGTTATATAGGCCTACAGAATTTGGAACAAGATCTTGTGACCAAAGAAAGTGATATTACCAAAGATTTTGTGATGAACAAAGGCAATTCGTTAGAAGCTGTAGAGCTTACGTATGAAATGCCCGTTACCATTAAAGGTGACACATTGATATACAATGCCGATTCTTTTAAAAATGGT
The DNA here is from genome assembly GCF_003352465.1 of Kordia sp. SMS9. Classification (NCBI taxonomy): domain Bacteria; kingdom Pseudomonadati; phylum Bacteroidota; class Flavobacteriia; order Flavobacteriales; family Flavobacteriaceae; genus Kordia; species Kordia sp. SMS9. The sequence continues at coordinate 10,202 of NZ_CP031153.1, forward strand.
ACCGAACGGAAACTGGAAGATGTTTTAGAAAAACTGCCCGGCGTAGAAATTAACGAAGACGGACAGATAGAAGTTGAAGGAAAAGTCGTTAATAAGTTAATGGTAAACGGCAAAGATTTTTTTGATGGTGACACCAAATTGGCTACAAAAAACATTCCTTCTAAAGCAGTAGATAAAATTCAAGTATTGCGTAATTATTCAGAAGTTGGACAATTGCGAAGTGTGACAAACAATCAAGATAACGTTGCCATTAACATTAAACTGAAAGAAGGAAAAGAAACGTTCTGGTTTGGTAATGTGACTGCAGGAAGTGGCGCATCTCCCGACAATGAACTTTATTTATTTCAGCCCAAATTATTCTTTTACAGTCCAAAATATAGTTTAAACTTTATTGGAGATATGAATAATATTGGAGAACAAGCACTTACACGACGTGATATTCGAGGTTTTACAGGCGGATTTCGTGCGCCAAGCAGAAGCAGTGGAACAAATATTAATCTTGGAGATAATGGCTTAAACTTTTTGACGAATCAAAATAATGCTTTAGAAATTGAAAACAAATTAGCTACTGGAAACTTTAGCTATTCACCTAACAAAGGATTGGACTTTAGCGGGTTTTTAATTTACAATAGTAGCCGAATTTTATCACGAGAAACAAGTTTGGTACAATATACTGATCCAGAATTGGGGATTCCTGATGAGGCAACGGATCAACGCAGTAGAGAACGTTCTGATCAAGCAGTTGCAAAATTAAGTGTTTCGTATCAGCCAAACTTTAACAATCAATTGGATTATGATGCTTTGGGTAGAATTTCCAACGACACACAAAACCAAAACGTATTTTCGTCTGTTATTGGAAATACGAATGAAATGCAAGACGTGACTCCGTTTAGTTTTAATCAAAGTTTAAATTATTACTACACACTGGACGAGAATAATATTTTCGCTTTAGAAGCACAACATTTAATTAAAGATGAAGATCCTTTTTACAATGCTATTTTAGACAACGAAACTGACGGTGCTTTTGGTACTACCGCAAATGCTTTGGGCTTAGATACAGATGCTGAACAATTTAATTTGGGACAAAACAGACGTATCAAATCCAATCAAGTAGACGCCAAACTGGACTATTATAATATTTTAAATGCACGAAGTAATATCAACATTACGTTTGGAACCATTTTGAGTCAACAACAATTCAACTCGAATCTATTTCAGTTTTTAGGTCCTGGATTGACGTTAAACCCTACGCCAACGTTCAATGATGGACGCGCTATCAACGATACAGAATACAATTTCAGCGATATTTATTTAGGCTTTCATTACCGTTTAAAAAGTGGTAAATTCACCTTTACACCAGGGTTTTCTGTACATGCGTATGGAAATAAAAACACGCAGTTTGGCGAAGAATATAAAGATAATTTCTTTAGAGTGTTGCCCGATTTTGAAACACGTATTCAATTCAAAAAGAGTGAAGCTTTAACGTTACGTTACGACATGCGAAATCAATTTACAGACGTAACGCGTTTGGCAGAAGGTTTGGTAATGAACAACTTTAATAGTTATCAATTTGGAGAGCCAACCTTGCAAAATGCACTATCGCACAATGTGAGTTTGGTGTATACAAGTTTCAACTTGTTTAACTATACCAATGTGTTTGCGCGCGCTTCGTATTCGAGTAATATTGATCAGATTCGTGGTTTGACCGATTTTGAAAGTGTCATTCGTACGAGTACGTTCTTTAATTCTAGCTTTGCAGATGAAAATGCAAGTTTGGTGGGACGTGTACAACGAACTTTTGGAAAAATTAGAGCCAGCATTTCTGGACGATTTAATTATAGTAAAATCAACCAGTTTATTCAGCAACAGCAATCTGTGAATGAAGGCTTTACACAAACTTATATTCCTGAGATTCGCACCAACTTTAGAGTAGCACCAAATGTGCGCTTGCGCCACAGTTACACCGTTACAGATAATACACAAGGTGGACGAGACACGCAGTTTGTCACCAATGCTACTACGTTTGATTTTGACGCGTATATTTGGAAGAAAATCACGTTCAGAACTGATTTTACCTATACCAATCAAGATTTAGGAAATGGAGAATCACAATCGTTCCAAACATGGAATGCCAATCTTTCATACAGAAAGGATAGAGATTCCAAATGGGAATATGAAATTAGAGCTACCAACTTGTTAGACATTGATGCAAGAGTGCGAAACAGCGCGAATAACTTATCGGTTTTTAGTTCAGAAACCTTCATTCAACCACGATTCGTAACCTTCCGATTTATATATACTTTATAAAAAATATGCTGAGAAAAACGCAGCAAAAGAGAATAAGTTGTTATTATTGTTAGTTAGAAACCGAGCAATGTTTCCTTTTGGAGATTGCTCGGTTTTTTGATTGTATTTCTTTTTTAATGAACTTGTTTAAACTGTTTTATACCAATTAATCTGTAAATGCAGGTAGCGTTTCTGTTTTTGTGCATTTTTTGGCTTGATAATCGCAAGCGGTACAATATCCGTCACCATTTTCTTTTCTTCTTGGACTACAGCCTGAACGACAACCTTCACAAACCAAAACAGTTTCCTCAGAAGCCATATAAAATTTACTGTTTTCTTTCATAACTACATACGAAATTTTAACCGTTTCATTTTGGCTACTTCCTATCAATTGCAGGACAGTTACCCTATCGTCATCAACAGCGACACTCGTATCAATACGTACATCAGTAATGTTCACATTTGGTTTTTGAAGTGCTGTTAATTCATGCTCTAACTGACTCATTAGTTGTTCTTCATTCATAAAAACAATTTGACCTTCTTTTTCTTCTGCAATGACCGTTTGTTCAAGTTGTGTGTTGGAACGTTTAGAAAAATCATCTTCATTTCGTTCTGCTGTGGTGTTTTCGCAAGAAAATATAAAACATACTGCTACTACCGGAAGTATTCTCAGTATTTTTTGAATGTTCATTTTTTTAGTTTTTTATGATTAATCATACAAATATACGTATAATACTACAAAGCAAACTGCGGTTTTCCGTAATACATATGTAAAGTTTTGTAATTCTATTTAAAAAAAAGAAGTATTCTTGAAAGTGAGTTATACTATTTAGAAAGTTTTACAGCTTTTTTAGAAACGCATGCAACAGCTTTTTCAATGTTTTGTTTGGTGCTTTTGGAATATAGGTTTCTATTTCTGTTTTGATTTGTTCTTGGTCAGAAGCATCTAAAAACTGTAAAGGTTCAACACCTGAATTCAACAAATATGTAGCAGAAACGATGCGTTCTTCATTGGAAGAGGTTTTGGTATCTTTAATCATAATCAGTGTTCCTTGCAATTGTTGTTTCAGTCCAAATTTCATTTGTTTTAAACCATTCATACGAACTTGATAGTTCTTATCATTTGGATCAAGTGTTTTCATAAACTCTTTCAAAACTGGAATTATTTCAGCTGATATAGCTAACATAATTCCTGATATATGCGACAACTCCATTCCATAAGCATTTCCATTTTTATGGGCTGTAAGATATTGCATTAAAATTTCTTTCAGTGCTTGTTGATACTCGAATATATAAGGCATTTTTACATCTATATCAATAGCTTTGTCACGCATGGTGCGTTTGTAATTTACCGCTATAATTTTTTGAAACAGTGCATTTTCATGCTGTACTGTAGGATATGAATCCTCAGGAATTTTTTTAAGATATGTACTTAAAATTTTAATATCGTTAGCAGTCCATTCTTTTTCCAAAGAAGGCAATTCATGTGTTTGTGCAAATACAGATGTAAAACACAGAAAGAACAGGAGTAAATTAGATGCTATAGACTTCATTTCGCTTTTTAGTTCGTGAAGTTATATATTTATTTTTCTTTGGAAGAACTATTGGTATATATATACGGCATTAATTTCACATACCTCAGCACAACCACCATCTACATCTGTACATTTTAGAATGTCAGCACTAGCAGATTGTCTATCGTAATGTATTTCCTCCCATAATAGTTCTCCTTCACTATCATAACAATACACTACAAAAGTTTCAATTCTTTTTGCATTCGTATTTTTATTGTTATGTATAAAAGTAGTTTCTTTTAATGTATAGGAATCTTTATTCCGAGAAATAGTAAATGAGATACTTTTCTTTTCAGCTTGTCCCATAGTTTGTACTCTCTCTAAGATCGTCTCTATTTGTTGTACTGGTTTACTTTTCTTAGCTGCTGTACCAGGATTAAACGAAGGAGTATATGTTATAACTGCATTACAAATGGTTGCGCATCCTCCACTAGCTAAACACTTCCAAGTTGCGTCTCCTGCACAGCCAGGATCTTCTCCACATTCTGTAACCTCCGTTTCACCATTTCCATAAGTACATGTAACCTTATAATTATCTCCAGGAGATTTCCTAAAATCACTAGACCCAGTAGCAAAAGCTATTACCTTTTTAGAGTTTTCAATCAGTTCAAAATGTTGTTCATAATTTTTTTTATCGAAATTTTTCATTTCAAAAACAACAATTTTCTCCTCAGCATCTCCCACCTTCTTCATATCAAGAAGTATATTTTTAATGTCCTTTTGTTGAATTTCTTCTGTAATAATGTCCTCTTCATTTTCAGAACACCCAAATAGAAGTACGGAAAAGCAAAGCAAATAAGTGAATTTTAAGTAGTTTTTCATTTTAATTTGATTAGTTAATTATTATTTATTTTTTTCATATTGATAAAATGTTTCTTTTACTTAAAAATATCTTGTGGTTCAAATTGTAAAATCTAGACATTATCAATACCATTGAATGTTATGTTGAGAGTCATTTTAACAAGATAACTCTCAAAAACTTTTCAAATATAAAATAGAGAAAGTGTTTTTTTGTGTGGTTTTCCGTAAATAAGTAAAATATTTACTTACAAGACAGGTTTTGGTTTCAGTTCTTTAAACAAAAAAGTATACTTGGTACGATGCAAAACAACTATTGAAATACTTTTTTAGAATATTTTAGGCAGTTTGGTCTAAGAAAATAGCTGGATTACTGGAAAGTTTTCAGCAATGCAACAGCACCTAAACATTCGTTAAGCACTGCATCTTATAGCAAATAAAATGATGATGATTAGTGACGTATTGTAGCAAAAAATATTAAATACAATTCTGCTATATATAAGACAAGTTTGAAATTTCTATAATGAAGGTGTATACACCATTCTGACATTGTTGATATTTGAGGATTTGTAATTTTCTAAACAATCTAATGTAGTCTCACCAGAACATTCAGTGATTTTTGCTTCTCCATTTACCATAACGTATGTTACTTTAAAAGCATTTCCAGAAGATGCTTTCGAAGTATCAAAGCCAGCAGCAAAAGTGAGTACCTTTTTAGAGTTTTCTACCAGCTTATAGTCTTTTTCGTAGTCTTTGTTATTAAAATCATTCAGTTCTAAAATTACAATTTTTCCTTCCGCATCGCCAATTTTCTTCATTTCTGAGAGTATACTTTCAATGTTTTTTTGTTGAGTTTCTTCTGTAATGGTAGTTTCTTCTCTTGAAGAACATCCAAATAGAAGTACGGAAAAACATAGTAGATAGGCGAACTTACAGTTTAAATAATTTTTCATTTTAGATAGATTTGGTTAGTTATTATTTATCATTTTTCGCGCTAAGACAGTTTTTATTTTATTAAAAATACGAATTTTCTTTAATAAATAGAGGATTTGAAATAGAAATTATTATACTCAAAACTTTATTCAATGTAATTTATACCGATTTACATGTTTTTTAAGAGATGATTTTAATAAAACCACTTGCTAATTTTTCAAATATAAAAAAGTGAAAAGATAATCCCTTGCGGTTTTCCGTAATCAGAAGAAATAATTAATTTATAGACAGGTTTTTATTAAAAACGATTTCATAACACCTGTGAGCATGGTTTTAATCGTACAAGAATTTATTTTAAATACATGCTACTACGATGTACATTTTATGATCTAACAATGGTTTTTACGAGTTCGTTCTTTTTTTATAAATTCTCCAAAAACAAAACCAATCGCTGTTTGATAAAATACGTCCAACCACCAATACAACTTTCGCAGTAAACTCGGGAATGTCCTCTGAAAAGTCTTCCGTCACTTTTGTCGTAAGCATAAGTAGTGTTTCTTGATCTTTTTCCTGTAGTTCGAAGGTAACGAAAGAATCGCCTTGCAAACCTTCATATTTCCAGTTATACACGAGTTTTTTGTGTGGAATGACTTCTACTATCCTCCACAAGTGCATAAAATCGAGTGAAGGTGCTTTAACAGTAAACTTTGTTTGAAAACCTACCTCAGCCTTAAAATCGGGAATGTTGTCAAAAAACCAGTGTTTCATTTGTGAAACTTCTGTGATGGCTTTCCAAACTGTTTCGACTGATTGCGCAAAGTTTTGCGAGACGATTACTGGTGGTTCGGAGGTTTTCATTGTGGTTAGGTTTTAGATAAAAGTAATCAATTTTGCAAACCTTTTTCATATACTTTAGGCGCAACATTATGCAGCAGCATCTTCAAGTATCATCCTTTTATATGAATCACCTAGTATCTGATACCAATTCTACTATAGGATGCAACAAATAAGTTCGTTCATTCAGCATTCTATTTCCTTGCGACTATTTTCCGTAGCCAAGGCTATGCAAAACATTCGCAGCGTGCTATAATGCCAAAGCAACTTCGCTTCTTAAATCGCATCTTATAGTAAAATTGGCATAAATACAAAAGACCGAAAACCAAGTATAGATTTTCAGCCTTTTCAGAGTTTATTGTAGAGCTATTATTTTTTAACTGCTGCCGTTGCAGGCAAGGTTTCTGTTTTTTCACACTTTGGTTTAGGCACATCTGGATCAGGATCGCAAGGTGTGCAAAACCCTTTTTTACCTAGTCTACTTGGACTACATCCAGCAGCACATCCAGTACATGTTATAATTGTAGCCGTTTCCGAAACTTGAAAGCCCTTTGCCTTTCGTTCTAGTAAATACGCCGTTTTTTCCGTTTTATCTTTACTAGTTACCATTAGCTGTACTATTTCTGTTTTTTCATCATCAATGCTTTGCTAACATCAATTTCAAGGGTGTTCATGTCCATTCTTGAAAATTGATCAGTTTTCATGCGCTTTTCTAGCATTTGTACAACTTGTTTTTTATTTGTTAAAACAATGTTGTCTTTTTCCATCTTAGCGACAATCACTGCTTCTTGCTTCGTTGCACTTTTTTTTAAGTCCGTTGTTGATTCAGTTTTCGGTGTTTCGTTAGATTGTTTTTTGTCTTTGTTCTCACAAGAATATAAAAATAGAAGACATAAAGTAAATAACAACCTAACTGTTTTTGTTGTTTTCATATATGGTCATTTTGGTTAATTACTTACTTGAATGTAAGTAATTATACACATGCTGCCTATTTTTTTCTACCATCGCCTAAAAAACTCGATGTGTTAACCACTTGTAAATCAGACTTATTTAAAAAACTAAAAAGTATTTCACAAAAAAAGCGACCTTTTTTCAAAGATCGCTTTAAGTCTTTATAAAATAAAGGCTGTTTATTTTTTTGATTCTCGATGTCCTTCTCTGGCAAGCAAGGTGTTTTTTAATAACATAGCAATCGTCATCGGTCCAACGCCACCTGGTACAGGTGTAATGTGGCTTGTTTTTTTGCTAACATTTTCAAAATCTACATCACCTGTAATGCGATAACCACGTTTTCTGGTTTCGTCTGGCACACGCGTGATTCCTACATCAATGACAACAGCATCGTCTTTTACCATTTCGGCTTTTAAGAAATTTGGCTGTCCCAATGCGGTTATGATAATGTCTGCCTGACAGGTAATTTGTGTAATATTTTTTGTGTGACTGTGCGTTAAGGTAACGGTAGAATTTCCTGGAAAACCACGTCTTCCCATCAAAATGCTCATCGGTCTTCCTACAATGTGGCTTCTTCCAATAACTACAGTATGCTTTCCTTTGGTTTCTACATCATAACGCTCTAGAAGTTCTAAAATTCCAAAAGGCGTGGCTGGAATAAAGGTTGACATATCCAGTGCCATTTTACCAAAATTCTCTGGATGAAAACCATCTACATCTTTCTCTGGATTTACGGCCATCAATACTTTTTGTGTATTAATTTGCGGTGGCAAAGGCAACTGAATGATGAATCCGTCAATATCGTCATCTTCATTCAATTCTTTTATTTTTCGTAACAGTTCCAATTCAGAAGTCGTGTTCGACATGCGCACTAAGGTAGATTCAAAGCCTACGCGTTCGCAGGCACGCACTTTACTTCCAACGTATGTTAAACTCGCACCATCATCTCCCACCAAAACTGCGGCTAAATGTGGTACTTTTTCTCCGCGATCTTTCATTTTTTGGACTTCTACTGCTATTTCGTCCTTGATATCGTTTGATACCTTTTTTCCATCTAATAAAATCATGTATAGTTGTGTTGTGTTGTTTCTGGTTGCTGGTGCTGGTGCTGGTTGTTGAAAAATTAAAAGAAACTGAGCGAAGCTAAAATTTACATTTAAAATTCAGCATTTAACACTTAAAATTCCCTAAGCAAGCTGAGCGAAGTCGAAGCTTAGCCTCCCATTCCCTTCATCATTTGCATCAGCTTTCTTCCGCCACCACCTTGCATCATCTTCATCATTTTGCTCATTTGATTGAATTGCTTTAACAGCTGATTCATCTCTTGAACCGAACGTCCTGCTCCTTTGGCAATACGCTTTTTACGACTTGCATTGATCATCGCTGGTTTGGAACGTTCTGCTGGCGTCATGGAATGAATTAACGCTTCAATATGTTTAAAAGCATCGTCTTCAATTTCCATACCTTTCATTGCTTTGGAAGCACCTGGAATCATGCCGACTAGGTCTTTCATGTTCCCCATTTTCTTTACTTGTTGAATTTGCTTTAAGAAATCGTCAAAACCAAACTGATTCTTAGCAATTTTCTTCTGTAACTTTCTCGCTTCTTCTTCATCAAACTGCTCTTGCGCTCTTTCTACTAACGAAACAACGTCTCCCATTCCCAAAATACGATCCGCCATACGTGAAGGATAGAAAACATCAATCGCTTCCATCTTTTCACCTGTACCAATAAATTTGATAGGTTTGTTCACCACAGATTTAATAGAAATCGCTGCTCCACCGCGCGTATCACCATCTAACTTGGTTAAAATAACACCATCAAAATTTAAGATATCGTTGAAGGCTTTTGCAGTATTCACGGCATCTTGCCCTGTCATAGAATCCACTACAAACAAGGTTTCTTGTGGTTCAATCGCTTTGTGAATGTTTGCTATTTCGGTCATCATCGCTTCATCCACTGCCAAACGACCTGCGGTATCAATGATGACTACATTGTGTCCATGTTGCTTTGCATGTGCAATTCCTGCTGCTGCAATGGCAACTGGATCGTTATTTCCTTTGTCTGAATACACATCAACCTGAATCTGATCTCCTACAACATGCAACTGATCAATCGCCGCTGGACGGTATACATCACAGGCAACTAATAAAGGTTTCTTCGACTTTTTATTTTTTAAATAATTGGCAAGTTTTCCCGAAAACGTCGTTTTACCCGAACCTTGCAATCCAGACATCAAAATAATTGATGGTTTGCCAGACAAATTGATTCCTGCGGCATCACCGCCCATCAATTCTGTCAATTCATCTTTTACGATTTTCACCATCAACTGCCCTGGCTGTAAGGTTGTCAATACGTTTTGTCCTAAAGCTTTTTCTTTTACTCTTTTCGTAAAATCTTTGGCAATTTTAAAGTTTACATCGGCATCAAGCAAGGCTCTACGCACTTCTTTCAACGTTTCCGCAACATTTACTTCCGTTATACTTCCATGTCCTTTGAGGACATGCATCGCTTTATCTAGCTTTTCACTTAAATTATTAAACATACGACTTCATTCTTTTTTTGAGAAGTGGCAAAGATAGTGGAAACTTATAAATTTTGAAAGTTTAAACGGACTAGGTTTTCTAGGAATTAGGGATTGGGCATTAGGTATTAGAGGGCTTCAAAGAAACTTCTAAATTCAAAATGGGCGTTCCCGCAAGCGGTCAGGCTATCCGCGTTACACGGTAACTTGCTCCTATCCTTAACGCCAAGTTCATATAAAAATAGAAATCCCTAAGTAAAATTGTTACGCTGTACCAAGTTATAGCATCCTTAACGAAACTAAAAATGACAAAATCATTGTTTACTTTTACAGTATCTTTTTATATTTAAACTCTTAAAACTGTATACACCATGATTATTTTTAACCTCGCTGCTATTTTAGTAGTATTACTTGCTGCGGTATTATCTATTCCTTTTATAATCATTTATGCACTTGGTGGCATGAATGAAAAAATATTGGTCATCTGCATGAGTTGGATGATTTTAGTAGCTTCATTTATTGGAAAATCTGGAGATTTCAACGGACGTCTCTTTTTTATTCCTATGTGGATATTGAGTATTCCTGTGCCTTTTATTTTTACGTATGCCACGTATCAATGGGCAGGAATTGGAGTCACTTTTGGTATTTTTCTAGCGTTTATAGGATTGGTGATCGGATTTCTATATTTAGGAGAAAATAAACGCATGAACAAATTGCGTTTTGAAAAAATTGAGTTTCCAAATCAAGAAGAAGATCCACTAGCCTATTGGGAAGCTGTCAAAGATAAATTCTTCTCACCCACATTTTTAAAAATGACACCCGAAATTGGACGTTTCAATAGTAGAGTCGCGGAAGCCTTGCAAAGAGATCATCCTGAATTGGCACATTTGGAAGCGTATAAACAGGAAATGGGAAAAGCAGGTTCCAAACGAAAAAAGATCAATCCGGAAGCAGCGGAAAATTTAATGGCAGAAATTGATGAAAAAATTAATATGCTTAAAGAAGCAGCAGAACTCCTAGAAAAAGCTCCAAGTTAAATACATTTATTCCATAAAAAAAGCCGCCCTAATTCAACTAAAGGCGGCTTTGAAGTAGTCACTAAACTAACTTAAATAAACACTTAATTTTTATTTTTTATAAACACACGTTGCAATCAGCTTCCAAGTTGTATAAAACACTTACTTGGTTCGGATTCAACGCTGTTTTGTATACTCTAATATCATCTAAATGCCCTTCAAAACCATTTCCTAAAATATAGTTCATCAAAGGAGTATTTCCGATGTCAATACTTGCATTTTCGTCTACATTTTGTTGCGCGCCATCACGGTATAAACCCACGGTATTATTTCCATCAACTGTAATGACTAAGTGATGCCAATTGGTCGTGTCGGTTGGTAAATTGGCGTCCATATTCCACGGATCGTCCCATAAACCATAGCCAGAATCTGCATCACTGAAAACTGGCGTATTCAAATCGAACACACTGATTTGGAAACCTTCACTCACCGCACTTCCTTTTTGGAATAGAATTTCGTAATTGGAAGGATTTGTATTTTGCATTTTAAACCATAGACTTACCGAAAATGAATCTCCTTGTACAATTTGGTTGGTGTTTGTCACAGGAATTTCTACCATTTCATTACCATTGAACGCAATAGCACAGGCTGAATTTCCTGCTCTGTCTGCCACATAATTATAGGTATTGGAAGCTTCCCAATTGCTCACTAAATCTTTAGTTTCGTTGGCAAACGGCATGTACAACACTAAGTTTTCTGTTAAAACCGTATTGTTGGTGCAACATTCTTCTACAGAAATGTTTATGGTAAATATTTGAAATGTTCCTTGTAGATCTTCAATGCGTAAGTATAAAGTTTCTTGTGAGGATGTGTTGGTGTACGACGTTGGAAATATTGGAGATACATCCGTTTCTGCATCTACCTGCGAGTAATGGAATGAATAGGTAAACTCTTGCGTACAACTAATCGTATTAATGAATAATTGTTCTAAATTCATTGCTACAAAACCATCAAACGGATTTTCTTCATCGCAAATCGTCGTTTGTAGATTTTCAAAACATTCAAAAGGTGTCGCGTTTTCACAAACTTTCTGCAAGGTAATTTCTTGATTTCCGCTGTGAATTGTCAATTGATCTTCGCTACATTCGTCAATAATCCACGAACCATTTAAAACAGTCAATTCAGTATTTATATTGCTTACATTTAACACCAAACTTCCTTCTGAAATGGCAACCTCCCAATTTCCTGTGTAAACGGTGCTACTTGTCGGATCTGTTGAAAAGGTAAACGAACCATCATCAGTAAAGTAAAATTCATATTCGAGTTCTTGATTTCCTGCAAAATTGGTGATTCGCCAAAAACAGTCTACCAAACTCGCAGACACTTGTGCTTCGGTGCAATTGGCGTCGTTGTGATTGTTGTCATCGTCCTCGTCGCAAGTATTTTCTGCGGAAGCGATCGCCGTTTCCAATTCTTCATTAGTATTCACCGTGATGACAGTTCCATCGGCTTTCACCAAACTAATTGGATAGTTGATGCTGGCAATAACGCCACTGGAAAGTGTTTGTAAAAAGTAGAACAAGGTTTCGTCATCCAAAATGGTAACTGTTTCCGTCACTTCAAAATTTACATCAAACACGGCAATGCTAAACGGATATTGAAAGTCTACACATTCAATGTCAATATCGGGTTGATTCGGTCCTGCACAAGTTGCAACCTGCGCCAACAATGCTGCTTGGTTTTCTATAGTAATTGCTGTATAATCGCTTAAAATAATGGTGATAGGATACGTAATGGCAACCGAAGTATTATCAGACTGACTTAATAATTCAAGAATTGCAGGATAGTCATTGCTGCTATTTACTGTAATCGTCGTTCCATTGATGGCAACCGTCACAGGCAAATCGACCAAAAAACAATTGGCATTGTCAATCAAATTGTCCAAAGATCCATCTAACAATGAAACGCGTTCCATCAATCGTGGCAAGGTACTATTGGCAACCAAAGTGGCTTCCGTGTCAGGTTCGGAAGCTTGTACTGTTTCTTCTTGGCATGCATACAAACAAAGTACAATCGCGCAAAGCAAAAACACCGTTTGTATAACTTTCATTGGGGCAATTTTATTCATATAATAGTAGTCTACTCTTTTAGTATGCTATTAATGAAACAACTCAAACGGCAAAATTCCCACCTTTATTTATAAAAAATTTATGTTTACTTTTAACCATTGTTAAGCCAACCAACATGCCAAAATCGCTCCAAGATAATATTTGCAATGAAGTGATGTTTTCTAGTTTTTTTAAGAAGCATTACCAAAGCCTGTATTCGTATTTGTACTACAAGTTTGGCGATTATTTGAATCCGGAAGATAAAACACAGGAAGCATTTACCAAATTGTGGCAAAATTGTGGCAAAGTAAAACCCGAAAAAGCGAAAAGTTACGTGTTTACCATTGGGAATAATATGATGCTGAATGAAGTAAAACATCATAAAGTGGTGCTGCAGCATCAAAAAATTAAGCCAAAATCGCATACGAATGAAAGTCCTGAATTTTTAATGCAGGAGCAAGAATATTTACAAAAATTGCAGCGTGCTATTGGAAATTTGACAGAATCCGAACGTACGGCTTTTTTGATGAATCGTGTGGAAGGAAAACGGCATAAGGAAATTGCGACACTTTTGGATATTTCGGCAAAAGCGGTTGAAAAACGTATTTATAGAGCATTGCGAAAGTTGCGAGAAGAAATTGAAGAGCTTTAGGGAATTACGATTGTTGATTTACGATTTACGATTGTTGATTGTTCATCTCGACTGCGCTCGATGTGACAGTTATGATTGAAGATCAACGATTTTTGATTTTTGATTCTCAAAACGTCAGATTGAGTGAAATTTTGAAAAGATTTTGTATCGAAATCTGCTGAGAAGCAGTTGTATTCAAAGTACTTCTCGATACAAATTTGTTGCACAAATTCACTCGAAGTGACGATTTGTTGATTGAAGTTTAAGTGTTTATAAGTGTAGGTGTTTAGCTTTGAAAAAATCTCAATACTCAATACTAACAAAAGAACAGGGGAATTTTAGATAGTAAGTTGTTATATAGATAAGTAACGATTATGGAACGAGAAGAATTAATTCAAAAATGGCTTGATCATGCGTTGACTTCTGAAGAATTGGAAGCCTTTAAAAGGTTGGAAGATTATGAGGAATTGACCAAGATGCAAAACGCCTTACAGTATTTTAAAGCGCCAAAAGTGGACGCAGATGCTGCTTATACTAGAGTAACTACTACAAAAAAAGATACATTCAAACCTACGGCATGGTTCAAACCTTTACTTAAAATTGCCGCAATTTTAGTCATCGGTTTTGGCACATACTATTATATGACATTCCCCACGCTCACAACACATGACACCGTTGCGGCACATAAAACGTTGATCGAACTACCCGATGCTTCCGAAGTTTCCCTAAACGCAGTAACAAGTTTGTCGTATAATGCAGCTACTTGGGAAGAACATCGCAAAGTCAATTTAGACGGAGAAGCTTATTTTAAAGTCGCCAAAGGAAAGACCTTTAGTGTGATTACGGACGACGGAATTGTCACGGTTTTAGGAACAGAATTTAATGTAAAACAGCGCGACGACTTGTTTGAAGTCTTCTGCTATGAAGGCGCTGTACAAGTAACGCACAATGATACAAAAGTGGTTTTAAAACCAGGGCAACGTTATTTGATACTGAATGGGAAAGAATTCCGCAACGAAGAAGAAAATCTAAAAGAACCTACATGGATACACAATGAAAGTGCTTTTAAAAGTTTACCTTTACAAGAAGTAATTCAAGAGTTTGAACGACAGTATAATGTAACGGTTGAAGTCGAAAATATTAACACTTCTCAAATAGTGACGGGAAGTTTTACACACACCAATATTGACACGGCACTAAAATCTATTACATTACCGTTTAACTTACAGTATCAGAAGAAACAAAATTCGATTATTCTAAAACGTGATTAAAAAACGCGTAGGCAACTTTCTCACTTTTTTTTGCTTCTTTCTTAGTTTTCAGTGCCTTATCGCACAGGGAAATCAAGAGAATAAACGATTACTGTCCAAATTATTACCCGAAATTCAAAAACGCTACGATGTTGTTTTTTCGTATGTAGATAATACACTCGACACGGTTTTGGTAACTCCGATCAAAAAAACGATTTCTTTACGGGATTTGTTAAACGGTTTTGAGTCGGAAACGAATTTGCGCTTCACGATTATTAACAAACGCTACATTGCCATTACGGTGTTTAAAGATCAAATTCAAGAGTTGGATGAAGTTTATTTGACCGAGTATATTGCTTCTGGAATTTCTACGAATAGAACAGGACAAATTACGGTAAAACCTAAGAATTTCAGCATTCTTCCCGGCGTTACAGAACCTGACGTTTTATTGACGATTCAAGCTTTGCCAGGAATTTCTAGCGTGAACGAAACGGTTTCCAATATCAACATTCGTGGCGGCACCAACGATCAAAATATTTTATTGTGGGATGATATTAAAATGTATCAATCTGGACATTTTTTCGGATTGATTTCTGCGTTTAATCCGTATTTTCTCAAAAAAGTAACCGTTACTAAAAACGGTACAAGTGCGCAACATGGCGATGGCGTTTCTGGGATGATTCAGATGGATTTGGACCAACATGTAAATGATTCTTTAATCGCTGGCGCGGGAATGAACTTCATACACGTTGACGGTTTCGCCAAAGTACAACTCAACAAAAAAATGGAAGTGCAAGTTTCGGCGCGTCGTTCGATTACCGATGTATTTGAAACACCAACGTATGCTATCTATTTTGATCGAATTTTTCAAGATACGGACATCACCAATAACAATCAGGATACAAATTCTACAACCACAACGAATAGAGATTTTTATTTCTATGACATGAGTACGAAGTTTATCTATGATATTTCGAAAACAGACAATTTGCAGTTTAGTTTTTTGAATATTTTTAATGACCTAAGTTACACGGAAGAAGCCACACTGAACAACCGACGACAAGCGGTAAATAGTGGAATCACGCAACGAAACTTGGCAACTGGTTTGACGTACAATCGCGAATGGAATCCTGCATTTTCTACGCAAGTACAACTGTATACGTCCAATTATAATTTGGAAGCGACCAATTTTAACATCACGGACAATCAACGCCTTTTTCAAGAGAATGATTTGGCAGACAGCGCAATTCGATTGCATACAAACTATCGTATTGATGAAAATTTCACCCTAGAAACTGGCTATCAGTTTTCAGAAATTGGCATTACGAATATTCAAGATGTGAGCAATCCGCAATTTCGCAGCGAACGCAAAGATGTCATGCGAACTCACGCGTTGTATTCAGAAGTGCATTATTTTTCAGATAGTTATCGTACCATGTTAACGTTTGGAATTCGTGGCAATCGGTATGGAAAGATTGACAAATTTCGTTTTGAGCCGCGTTTGAATTTTAGGCAACAATTTTCAGATTATTTTAGTGTATTGGTGTTGGGTGAATTTAAAAGTCAGGCCATTTCACAAGTCATTGATTTGCAGAATGATTTTTTAGGCATTGAAAAACGCCGTTGGACCTTAGCCAATGGAACTTCTGTTCCACTAATTGAAAGCAAACAAGCTTCTGTGGGCGTTCAATATAACAAAAACAACTTGTTGATAACGGCTGAAGCATACATTAAAGAAGTTGACGGAATTACGACAAGAAGCCAAGGGTTTCAAAATCAGTTTCAATTTGTCAATGCTGTCGGAAGTTATAAAACTTATGGAATTGATGTGTTGTTCAACAAAAAATGGCGCGATTTGAATACTTGGTTGAGTTATTCCGTAAGCAAAAACGAGTATAAATTTACGTCGCTTAATAGCGGAAATCCGTTTCCAAACAATATTGACATCACGCACAATTTTACGCTTGGCGCAACCTATTCTTGGAAGAATTTTGAATTTTCATTGGGAACTAATTATCGTTCTGGAATTCCAAACACAACCGTTGGCACACCAAATCTCACCAACGGAGAAATCAACTATAATGCGCCAAATGCAGCAAACTTAGAGGATTATTTTAGAACGGACTTCTCGGCTACCTATCGTTTGACACTTTCCAAAAAGAAAAAAATCTACTCCAAAATCGGGTTGTCTATCTGGAACATTTTTGATCAACAAAACGTGTTGAATGAATATTACAATTTGGACAATGAAGTTGTTTCGCAGATACAAAATCGCGCGTTGGGCATTACGCCAAATTTGAGTTTTCGTTTAGACTTTTAAGCAAGGAATTATTCTATATGTAATCTTTAGATATAGTACAACATAGTGAAGTACAATAATCGATGTTAAAAAAATGATAAGCAACTTTGATCTTTAATTATATTATCATAGTTTTAGAATACATGGAAATAACTATTGGAATTTTAGGGTTTATCATTGCTATTATTGCTATTATTGATTTTAAATACGGTTTCTTTTCAAAGCCTGCAGAAAAAGAGAAACTGGAAGAAGAAGAAGAGATCGATCCTTTAGAAGCTCAATTTAAAGCAACTCAAAAGCTATCAGAAGAGGTTCAGCTGGACATCGAAAATTATATTTTGAAAGCGAATGCTGCTCATAAACTTCTATTTAAAGACATGACATTCAGCAATTATCTAACTCACATGAGGGAAACTCACCATGAAAATTTGTCGGATAGTTTATATGAAAGATTAAGCAACTTGGAATTGACTAAAAGCAATACAGTCTTCATTATTAAAAGCCTTGAATACCAATTTTCGGCTTTACTACAAATTAAAAATAAAATGCAGTTATTAAATCTGCTATATTCAAGAAAAATAGCGCTTACAAAAAACCAAAATTTAGCATTGCATTAAATTTGAGTTTTCGAGTGGAGTTTTAGACTTTAATTATAGTTGTTTCAAATACTTATCTATTTCATAGACAAAAAAATTACTGATTGATACTTATAATCCGTAGTCTTATAGTCATCAATTAGCGATATTTACTACAAATATTTAAAAATGCAATCTTCTTATAAAAAAGATGAAAAAGAGTTTTTAACACGGCTTGGTGCTCACATCAGAGAACTACGAATAAAAAATGGGCTTTCACAAGAAAAACTTTCATTTGAAGCTGATCTTGATAGGACTTACATAGGTTCTGTGGAAAGAGGTGAAAGAAATATTGCAGTTATTAACCTTAGAAAGATTTGTAAGGCATTACATATTTCTATTTCTCAACTCTTTAACTTTGATAATGAATAAAGTATTTAAAATACCTGCATCTTCTCCTACAAAATTAACCACATTAGAAATCCTAAAAGAAAGACTTAAACCACTAGTTGGAGCTGAGTTTATTTTATCAGGTAAATCTAGAACTGACGGTTCAAATTTACGAAAGTTAATCGCTAGTAGATTGGAAGAATTTCCGCTTCCAAAAGCTGCTATAGAAGGTGAATATGAGATCGTTCCTCCCAAAAAGAAAGGCATTCCTAAAATAGTGCGTGAATTTATTGACACGTACATTGTAACGAGTGGAAAAACTTATAATTTACAAGTTTGGAATCGAATACCTTCCAGTCAAACACTACTAATTAAATACGAGTCTGGCGAAATTTTAAAATGCAATGATGTGCGTTTCATACTCACGAAAATCGATGTTGAAAACAAAAAAATAGCAAGTATCATTATAGCAACTCCAAAGTATATTGTAGAAAAGTTTGGCGTATTTGGGAAACCTACAATTAAGCATCAACTTCTAATTTCGACTAAAATTCGCGAAAAAATCTATGCAAGTGATGATAAAATCATGTTTTTTAAAGACTCAAAAAAGTTATCTTATTTAATCTGCCATGATTTTGAACCTCCTAAACATAATATGACTGAAGAAGCTAAATCAAATGAAATACTCTCTATTGAGCTTATAAAAATACTGGTTGCAGAGAAACTAATTGGTTATAAAATCCCTGCGAATGCTACTAAAAATCGAGGACAAGCTTTGGAAAAAAAAGTGCTAGAACTTTTAGACTACCCTTTAACTAATCAGGAATTACTTCATGGAGGTTTTCCTGATATTCCCAATCAATTACTTGAAGTAAAAGTTCAAGATACACAAACGGTTGATTTAGGAAAGTTTTCACCTGAAAAAGAAGAAGTGATCATTAAAGATTTACATATTACAACTTTTGACATTCGATATTTAATAGCCTTAACAAATCCTAAAACAGAGATAATTGAGGGAATCATATTGAGTCCTGGAGAAAAATTGGGAGATGTTTTTTCGTATGTATCTGATCAAAGTTATAAATGTCAACGATCTATTCCTATGGATTTCTTTGAAAAGCATACAGGGAAAGTTGTTATTAATCCAGATTAAATACTGGCTCAACTCCAAAAGTTTTAGCCACTAAAACTTCTAATGTATGGACTAATTTTTTAGTTTTTGTTTCGTCTGATGTATTATTAATTTTTTTTACTAAACGAATAACATCAAGTGATTCAGGGGAATTTATATTTGGTAAAGGATAATTTTGAACATATTGAGAAAAATACCTTCTTCGCCCTGAGTATAATTTATTACTAAAAACCAAATCATGATACTTCGTCATTAATTTGGAATTCGAAATTCCTTGTATTAATAAAAGTTTGTCTTTGTCTTTTTGCTCAGTAGCGACAATCCAATAACAATTTCCGTTTACGATTTTCCCTGAATTATCAAAGTAAAATCTTGGAACTGCACTGATATCAGGAAACACCAATTTTGGAAATTTCCATAAAAATGGATTTTGAGGCACCCAAATTTCAAACCATTTTCTTCCTGAATTTGTCACGTATTTTCTTCCTTTCAAAATTTCTGAGTGCGCTTCTAGGTATTTTTTTGTTTTCGGATACTGATCGACATCCACTAATTTTTTTAGACTGTTTTCAGAAATGTAAGGATACAAAACTTTTAGCTGTTTCTTTTTACAAAAACCCCAAGGCTTAATGTTTTCTTGCGACAGCAATTCTTTTAAGTTTTCATCTTCTGGCTTGTTTCCATTTAATTCATCCCAAGAATCCCTAATAAAGACTTTATCTGCCGTGGTTTTTATTCCTACTCTTACTTTAAAAGAATCGCCAATAGTTTCAAATGAGTTATTTTCTATTTGGGCAACCCAGTTTGCTTCAGATTTGGACAGCATTGCCCAATTATTTTCTTTGGTTTGAGTAAACTTAATGATTCCAGATGATTTTTTGTATCGTTTCAATCCATCTGAAAAATATCCTTGTGCTTTTGAATTTAATATATCAAATACATCTACTGAATTAATAAAATTTCCTGTGTACTCATTATTTTCTTCATAAATTTTTAAAAACTTGGCAGTCCTATTTGACGCATTCTTTTTCTTTCGTCCAATAAATATTGCAGGTAAAACTGCTGCGTCAAAAAGTTTTGTATCACCTAAATCAATTACTTCTAAGATATCAAAATTTTCAAATAAAAACTTTCGAATGCTATTTCCGCTTTTCGTAACTAGAAACTTGTTAGATGTAATCACGCCAACTAAACCACCTTCTTTTAATGCACTAGTCATTGCTATTAAAAAAGGATAATACAGATCAACTCTGCCCTTTAAATTGTATTTTTTTGCTAAAAATTGGGCCTTTTCAGCTCCTAAAATTTGAGTTCTTACGTACGGAGGATTAGCTATTATTATATCAGCAAAATTATTTTTAGCACCCTTATTTTCTTCAAAATTCAGAGCCTGCTGGGCTAAGTCAATATCTGTTTTTTCTAAAAAATCTTCATTCTCTAAATGAAATTTTGAACTAATGTTCTCAGTCAAATTTTTACGTGCAGTTATTAAATAATCAAAATTTGTATCGTAACCTAGTATACTATATTTTCTCTTTTGACTATCTAATTGATTACCTATCGAAGTTAACAAAGCTCCATCACCACAAGCAGGATCAACAATTAAAGGTTGATCAATTTCAATATATGACAAGATTCGTTTTGCTAGAAAGTTAGCAAGTTTTTTTGGTGTGAATGTCGCCCCAGTTTCTTTAATTAGATTGACTTCTTTCATAAAGTGAAGATACTTGTAATCATTAAAATATACAACAATTAGATAGTATTACTATATGATTCTTTTCTTCTAAAAAATATCTAAAACAAGTTCGGCATAATTTTTTACAAAAATCACATTCGCTCCGGAACTTCAATTCCCAACAATCCAAAAGCATTTTTGATGGTGTCTCCTACTTTTTTGGAAAGCTGAACTCTAAATATTTTTTTAGCTTCATCTTCTTCTCCTAAAATGTAAATATTTTGGAAGAATGAATTGTACAATTTCACCAAGTCGTAGGTATAATTCGCAATCACCGCAGGACTTTGATTATCGGCCGCCAATTGAACTACCACAGGATATCCTTGCAATTGTTTTACAATTTCTTTTTCACGAATATCTATATCAATACCACTAATTTCTTTTGAATAATTAAAATCCGCTTTGCGCAGAATGGATTGAATACGCGCGTATGTATATTGAATGAATGGCCCAGTATTTCCTGCAAAATCAATTGATTCTTTCGGATCAAACAGAATGCGTTTTTTGGGATCAACTTTTAGAATGAAATACTTCAATGCGCCCATTCCAATGATTTTGTAGAGTTCCTCTTTTTCTTCTTCCGAATATCCATCAAGCTTTCCTAATTCTTGTGAAATTTCTTTTGCCGTTGTTGCCATTTCTATCATTAAATCGTCTGCATCTACAACCGTTCCTTCACGACTTTTCATTTTTCCTTGCGGTAAATCTACCATTCCGTATGATAAATGATGTAGGTTTTTAGACCAATCAAATCCGAGTTTTTTCAAGATTAAGAACAGTACTTTAAAGTGGTGATCTTGCTCGTTTCCAACCGTGTAAATCATTCCGCCAATATCTGGATAGTCTTTTACACGCTGAATTGCCGTTCCGATATCTTGTGTCATGTATACGGCAGTTCCATCCGCACGTAGTACAATTTTATCATCCAAACCTTCATCTTTTAAGTCGCACCAAACAGAACCATCTTCTTTTTTATAAAAAACGCCACTTTCCAAGCCTTCTTTTACAAAATCTTTTCCTAATAAATACGTGTCACTTTCATAATATAAGACATCAAAATCAACACCTAAGTTTGTATACGTAATGGCAAAACCGTCATACACCCATTGATTCATTTGCTTCCAAAGTGCCACAACTTCTTCATCGCCAGCTTCCCATTTACGCAACATTTCTTTTGCTGCTTCCATGATTTCCGTGGTATCTCTCGAGATTTTGATCACTTTTCCAATTTCATCTGTGATTTTACGCTCTAAGTCTGTAACTGGTTTTATAAGTTTATCAAACTTTTTAACAACCTTTTCTACCGCATTTTTATCACTTTCTGCCGTATTGTCTAAAATAAGTTTTGATACTTTAGAGATCAACAAACCGTTCGCAATGGCTTCTTGAAGCTTGACATCAAAATCAGCACCTAACTTTGCAATGGCTTCGTGGTCTAAATTAGCTACTTCTTCTCTCCACTTTGACTTTAATTTTTCAATCAATACGTTATGCTCTTTCACGGTAGCTTCTAAAGCTGTTGGAGGATCAAAATGATTGTTGGTATAATTTTTAAAGATAGGTTCTGCTTGCTCGCGAAGTTTTACTTCAAATAAAACATAGTAATTCCCTACCAACTTATCACCTTTCAATCCTGTAGATGCAGGTGTTTCGCCATTTCCAAAACGCTGCCAAGCCAACATGGATTTACAGATATGAATTCCACGATCGTTGATGATTTGTGTTTTGTATACTTTTTTGCCTGAAGCTTTGATGATTTCCGCCACACTGTATCCCAACAAGTTGTTACGAATGTGTCCTAAGTGCAAGGGTTTGTTCGTGTTTGGTGAAGAATATTCCACCATTACAGCACGTTTTCCAGCTACAGGAATTTCATGACCAAAGGTTTCATTATGGGTAATATTCGCGAAGAAGTTTAGGTAATATGAATCATCAATCACAAGATTCAAAAATCCTTTGACCACATTGAAGCGACTTACTTCAGCAACATTGGCAACCAAATACGCTCCTAACGCTGAACCGAGTTGTGCAGGATTCATTTTTTTAACGCGTAGCATCGGAAATACCACGACCGTGATATCACCTTCAAAATCTTTTCGCGTTGCCTGAAACTCAACGTTTTCTAAAGTTGCGTTGTATAACGTTTCGAATGCTTCCTTGACTTTTGCCGCTAATACTTCTTGAATATTCATGATCTCAAAAAAATTTAAGATGCAAAGATATCAATTATTGAGGATGAATAACGAAAAGTAGCGGAGATAATTTGGATTTACAAATTCGTTAAATCTTCCAAAGTTTTATTTTCCAAAACGGCTAGCATATTGTCGCGCACTTCGAGCATAATGTGATGCAATCCACATTTTTCCTCGTCTTTGCAATCATCACATTTTTCGTAGAAATTTAAACTTACGCAGGGCAACATGGCAATCGGTCCTTCTAAGATTCTGATGAGTGAAGCAACTTTGATCTCGCTTGGGGTTTTAATGAGATAATAACCACCGCCTTTTCCTTTTTTAGAACCTAATAAACCGTTGTTTTTGAGTTGTAATAGAATTGCCTCTAGAAATTTTTTGGAAATATTCTCTTCGGTAGCAATTTCAGAGATCAACACGGGCGCATCATCGCCTTTTTTGGCAATGTAACTTAATGCTTTTAATCCGTATTTCGTTTTTTTAGAAAGCATGTGACTATTTTTCTAAGATGTGTGAACATGTTTCGAGGCATTCCAATCTTGCGCGTAAAAATAATTGGTTGTTCCTTAAAAACAAAGGTATTCACAAATTATCTGTCAATTTTGAATCTTTCTTCTTAAAACAAAACCTTTTTATCAACTTTTTAAACCTTTTTTGTCATTTTTGAGAAGTTCATAAAAAAAGTCCAAAATTATCATTTGGACTTTTGCGATCATTTATTTTAGTTTGATTATTTCTTCGGCAAGAAAACCTCCGCCATCATGCAGCGTGCACTTCCGCCACCACAGGTTTCAATAGTTTCTATAGAACTTGATAGGATTTTACAGTGTTTTTCTATGCTTGTTATTTGATCTTTGGTTAAGGAATCATAAGCAGATTGACTCATTACTAAATACGGTTCGTCGTTGGCAGCTTTTACTTGCAACATGTTTCCAGCAAAGTGTGTCACCTGTTCTTCCGTAATTCGGATGATTTCTTTTCCATCTTGTTTAAGATGTTTTTCTACATTTTTTCGCTCTTTTTTATCATCTATGCAATCCAAACAAATCACAGCAAAAGTTTCTGCCAAACACATCATCACATTGGTATGATAGATGGCTTTTCGTTTTCCATCCACGGTTTGATTTGCTACAAATATCACTGGCGAATATTCAAAATCTTCACAAAATTCAATAAACAATTCTTCGTCTGCTCTTGGAGACAATGCGCAATAGGCTTTTCGGTTCACTCTATCAAGCGCCATACTTCCGGTTCCTTCTAAGAAAACACCTTCTTCTTCCGCGGACGTATAATCTACTACATTTTTAATGTGAAAACCTTGTGTTTCCAACACTTCCAGCGCATCTTCTCTACGTTCCAAGCGACGATTTTCAGCAAACATTGGATAGATCCCAACATTTCCATTTTCATGAAAAGAAATCCAGTTGTTTGGAAATATAGAATCGGGCGTATCTGGTTCTTGTGTATCTTGAATTACAACGACATTGACGCCAATTCCTCGCAACTTTTCTACATAGGCATCAAATTCTTCTTGTGCTTTTTGTTGTATGGTTTTGGGTTGCAAATTGTCAATAGTTTCTTGATAGTAATTGTTTACAGCCGTTTGTTCGTTCATTCGAAACGCAACGGGACGTACCATTAAAATTGTATTGGTAATTTGTTGCATTATAGCGTACTTTTATTAGGGTTTTTTAAGGTTGTAAAATTACATAAAAACTAAAAAAAAGCTAGTTTTATTTTAGTTTTTTCAATGAAAACTCCAAAAAGTTATCAACCTTTCAAACATAGTCCCAATTAAACATGAATTTGATGTAATTTTCTTTCATAAAAAATGCTTCAATTATTTCACGCAATTTGTAATTAATTGAAAGTCAGATTTTTATTTTTTTATGATGGGAATTGTTAGAGTTGATAGGTAAATCCTGCGTGATAGGCAAATCCTTGAAATACGTTTCGTCCATCCACAACATACGAAGGCGAAATGTAGATTCCTGATTTTTTTGAGAGTGGAAAATGATACGTTCCGCCAACTTTATGAAACGTAACACCCAATTCTCTAAAGTTCTGTGGAAATGGTGTTCCTCGATAGTCAATTCCGCCAAAAGCATATTGAAAGTCGTACCAAAAATCGAAATAGCTTTTTGCACTTGCTTTTCCTATTTTGAGCGTAAACGGGAAACTGTTCGGTACTTCTTCAAATTTGAAAGAAAATCCACTTTGCACATTGGCAAACCAGCCCGATTTTTTTTGATAGTGCAGTAACGCACGTGTTTCTAGTATTTTGGCTTGTTGCCCTAAATCGTTGAGTCCACCAACACGATAATCGCTCACATTGGTAGAAAAACCTGTCGCAAACGAAAGTTCAAGTTTGGATGTTTCTCGTTGTTGTTGAAATGCCTTGTATTTTAGAAATATTTGTGCGTCTTGTAACCCGTTTTGCTCTCCGCTTGACAAGTATGGTAACGAAGCTTGTACATTTAGGCGATTGCTAATGCCATAAATTCCAAAGATAGAAACGCTGTATAAATTTCGGCTAAGGTCACTTTTCACCCTTCCGATGAAGTAATTTTTGGAGTCTTCAAATCCTGCGCCTAGCACTAAAGTTGCAGTTCCTTTTTTGTTGTAGAATCCGCTGATGGCGCCTTGTGCATTCCCGTTAGGAGAAAAACTCAACAACAGTACGAATACAAAAAACTGTACAATTTTCTTTCTCATGAATTTTTATTTAATCAAATTATACCAATTTACATTTAAAATGGTATTAGTCTACAAATTGCTAGAAACCTTACTTTTTTTAAAATTATAACATGTTCCTAGAAAATCATTTAGATAGTCTTCGCTAAAATAGGTTTCTATAAAACAATCATTGTTCCAATCTATTACATATAATCCTAAAAAATAATCTACGCATTAAACCAATATTTTCAAAAATAGAAAATGCTACTGCAACTACAGAATCACAACCTCAAAATCAGAAGATAATTTGTCTTGATTTTCGATTTTTGCACCCGAGAGATTTGAATCTTAAAAATTTCGTTAACATTTTATTTGTAAGGCAAAAACAGCTTTTCTTACAAAAATTCAACGCTTATTTTCAAAATTCAACGCTTACAAAATAATATTGGATGTAATTGGAATAATACCTTCCTTTAATACACGAAGACAAACTCCAACCCTATTTTACCCACTTTTTTTTAATAGAAATAGTAACTAAAAAAACACATTGCATGATTGTAGAAAAAACAAAAAAACACAGGGTTCTTATTGAAGATACATATACGTATCTGCGAGTTGGAAGTAAACACCAAGGTACATACATTGACAAATCACAGATTATTTACATAAAAGCTTGTGAAAGTTACGCATGGCTCTACTTAAAAGATGGTTCAAAAATACTCAGTAGTAAAGCTATTGGATTTTATGAGCAGTTATTTTCTGATGACAATTTCTCTCGAATTCATCGTTCGTACTTAATCAATCTTTCACATGTAAAACAGTATGAGCCACGCTATCGCTTGATGCATCTACATGGTGAACATGTACTTCCAGTAAGTCACCGCAAGAATCGTGTGATTGCTAAGATGACGCGCACTCAAGAAACCAACATGCCATTTAAGATGGCAGTATAAACACATTCTCACATTAAAAATTTAATAATTAATAAAAATCAAATTCATGAAAAATTTTATTGCATGTTTGTGCATGTCATTCTGTTGTTTTTGGGGTTATTCTCAAATTAGTGCTACAGAATACAACACACCCGCGGTGATTCCGCAAAGTCCCGAAGTAGCTTCATTGCTGCGTTACAGCGAAGTTCCTGTTTCCTATTACAATGGTATTCCTAATATTGGCGTACCTATTTATACGCTTCAAGGAAGAGAGCTTTCTGCTCCAGTGAACCTTTCCTATCACGCAGGCGGACTCCGTGTCACCGAAGAATCAAGTTGGGTAGGACTTGGGTGGAGTCTCTCGGCAGGCGGTCGAATTACTAGAACGGTAAAAGGGCAACTCGATGATGAAGGACAATATGGGTTTATTCACAATCAATATACAGTAGATTATATTAAACAGGTATGTGAAGGGTTCATCAATGATCCTAATGGTTGTGGATATTATACAGGTGACAATGCCATTTTACAGCGTTTTGATTATGAGCCAGATGATTTCAATTACAGTATGTTTGGACAATCAGGACGTTTTATGTTCAATCAAGAAAGAGATCCTATCAATAACCCTAAAGGAGAAATTGTACAGTTTCCCAATAAAAATGTACTCATTGAGCCAACGTTTAATGGTTATAATATAGAGAGTTGGAAAATTACAGATACCAACGGAATTGTGTATGAGTTTGAAAAAGGTAATTCCTTTGACAATTCCGAGACCATTCAGAAAATTAATGGACAGATTGAACTCTCTACCAATGATGTAAGCAACTATAGTTATGTGGAGACTTGGGATTTGGTCAAAGTAACCAGCCCAAATGGCGATGTAATTACTCTGGAATATGACCGTCCTATTTTAGATGGGTATACAACGGCTTATCCTCATAATGATATTACCACCGCACAAGGATCACAATCATTGGTGGTTCAACAAGGAAGTCAGGTATTAAATGGTCAAGATCGTAAACGTATAGAGACCTATTCAGTGACTAGACGTCACTACACACTACTTTCAAAAATTACAAGTAGTAAAGGTTCGGTACATTTTGTGCGCGACACCGCGGATCGTTTGGACACACAATCAAAAAAACAGCGTTTACAGTACATCGAGGTATATGACACAGCTAATACACTTACACAACGTATTGAATTTACTCATGGATACTTTAATAGTCCACCCGTAACAAAAAGTGAATTCATTGGTACAGGACAGGCAGAAATAAATGCGGGAACAGATAGCTATTTAAACAAACGATTGTATTTAGAAAAAGTAACCTTTGAAGGGCACTATGGCGGTCATAATCCAGCAGATGATTATAGCTACAGTTTTGGATACAATTACGATACAAGCGATGCAAGAACTGTACTTCCTGATAAGCGTTCGTATGCACAAGATCATTGGGGTTATTATAATGGGAAAAATAATAGTAATTTAATTCCTTATCATGGAGCTGGAAATGCACAAATGGCGAATCGAGAGGTTGATCCTGATTACAGCAGTGCTTGTATTTTAAATAGTATTCAATATCCAGAAGGAGGAATTACCAAACTTTATTATGAAAATAACCGTGGTGATGTACGTCATATTAATGGATCGCCCTATTTGGAAGAAAAAGTAAAGTTAGCAGCATTAGCGAATAATCAGCATAGCATTACAGAAAACGGCAATGAAACAACCTATATATTTAGTTCCAATACTTTTACTATAACTGATGATGCTAAGCCTTCATCAAGTGATTCTAATATGACTCGTATGGAATATTTCGGGTTTTCCAACCGATGTGATACCGCAGATGCGGTTTACTCGGGAGCAGACTTGATTTGTAACTCTATGTTTTTTGATTTATATAAAGTAGATGGAGGTAATGAAACTCTTGTACAACGCTATTCTATTTGGGAATCGGGATCATTACTTGTAGATAAAAACGCTACTTATAAAATTAAAATTGAAATAACGACTGACGGTGATAATTATAACCTTGTAGATCATTACAGTGATGTGACCTTTTCGTGGTTTGAAGAGAATCCGAATCTAACTTCTGAAGCATTTGATTATTTTGGTGGAATCCGCGTAAAAGCGATCAAAACCTATGATGAAAATAGACTTTCTTCTTACAAAAGTTTTGAATATGAAGGAGGCTATGTGGTTAGTCAACCTTTTTATTATTCAATAGGAGCAAATAACACTCGTAAGTATGTATCTCAAAGTTGGGTACCATTGCAGACTACCCAATCGGGCTATGCAGGTTACAAAGCGGTTTTAGAAAACATACATGAGGTAGCTACCGAGACAGGATACAGTAGTTTAGATGCTGGAAGTTCTAGAATGCGACAAGTAAGACGCACCTTTTCCATAGCCTCTACAGATATTACTTTTCCAGGAGCACCCTATACGCAGGAATGGGTTGGTGGACATCCTGTGTTAGAAGAAGTGACAGGAAAAAGTAGTGCTACGACTCACTATGAGATTTTTGCAAGTCACAGTATAGATAACATAGAAGGGTTTGTATTGCAAAGAGAATACCATGTATGGCCATTTCAATTTCAAGATTACGACGATATTCTTGCTTGTATGACCAATGACGTCTGTAATATTTCAAGAAATATATACAATATCTGGCCTGGACAGAAACTACCGAAACAACAGACCGTAGTCACCAAAGAAGGCACTCGTGAACTTACCCAGGTAACTCAAACATTTTATGAAAGTGCACCTAATCATTACAATCCTACTAGAACTAGTTTTACCGATAGTAAAGGCGATGTGTATGAAACAGTAATTCGTTATCCATTTGAAGAAAACAATACCGTACTTCTTTCAGAAAACAGATTGAATGTTCCATTAAAAACCCAGCAATTTAAGGGAACAACACTGATGCAAACAGCCATCACACAATATGGAGGGTTTACAGGAAGTGATCCAAATGATAATCCTACCAATAATTTGTTACAATCCATGTCTGGAGCAAAGAAAAATAATGCACTAGAAGAGCGAGTTACTTATCATGGCTATAACAAATATGGACAGGTTCGAGAAGTGTCAAAAACAGATGGAACTCACATCACCTATCTCTGGGGATATAATTACAACTATCCTGTGGCAAAAATTGAAAATGCTACGTATTCACAAGTTTCGATTCTTTTAGATGAAGCAAATATTCAGAATCTTACAGGGGCAGCATTAGAAAACGCTTTGAATTCACTTCGAGACAATCTTCCACAGGCAATGGTGAGTACCTATAGGTATCAACCGCTAGTTGGAGTCGTCCAAACCACGGATCCAAGAGGAAGAAACACGTATTATACTTACGATACTATGGGGCGTTTAAAACACGTATTAGATCACGATCAACATGTTCTTAGTGAGAACAATTATAATTACAGAACTAACTAAAACCACATATATTATGAAAAAATACATATTCGCCCTTTTACTTATTTGTGGTTTAGGGCTAACCGCAAACGCACAGAGGAATTGCTTAACCCACTACTATGATCTAGATCGAGATGGTTATGGAAGTATATTATTCACAGGTACAGAAACTGTGACGTCACAATTTGCAGAACACAACAGACTGGTATGTAATAATGATGATTGCGATGATACCGATCCAGAAATCAATCCTGATAGCTATTGGGTGGTATTTGTTGATGGTGATGGCGACGGATCTTACATCGTTGACAGTGTCGAAAATGCATGTGTTCCTACAAATCAAAATGCTGTTTTGATTGGAGAGAATGTAATATTAGAAAACTTCTCTGGATTACAATTGGATTGTAATGATGCCGATGGAAGTATCACACAAGCAATTCCATATTATGAAGATGTAGATGGTGATGGATTTGGAGATATAGGAGCGTTACTATTGTCATGTGCTGGAACGCCTCCAAGTGGCTATGTAATCAATGCTGGCGATACTTGTCCAAATACATTTGGCTTATACAATGGATGTCCTGATGTGACTACAGTAGTAGGAATTGATCAAAACAGAAATTATGTACATACCATTGCCTATCAACAACCTGTATACCTAACAGCACTCACGAGCATTCAAGAGCGCGATAAGTTAGAACAAATTACCTATTTTGATGGTTTGGGGCGTGCGCAAATGAAAATAGCCATTGGGCAGTCTCCTAAGGATAATAGAGATATAAAAACCATTGTTTCTTACGATAGTTATGGACGCGCCAATACACAGTTTTTACCGTATGTAAGTACGCAAAAAGGTGGAGGGTTTTTTAGTCCAGCCTCCGGAGGTACACTCTCTTTTACGGCAGTTGATAAAGAAATAAAATATCAACAACAGTTTTATCATAATAAGTATAGTGAAGATGTATCTAGTTTTGTTCCGAATAATGGTGGACTTACCATGCTAAATAATTTAGGGAATATTCCACAGGAATTACTTGACGATATTCCAAATGATACACCAGAGACAGGATTTTTATATCCATCGTACAGTACCAATGTATATGATGAGATTGACAGAGTCACCCAAGCGGCAGCTCCAGGAAAAGATTGGTCTTTAGAATTTAATCATACCATTAAAATGCAATATGATTTGAATGATCAAACGGTGGATGCTGTAAAACGTTTTGATGTAACTCATCCAGTAGGAGCTCCAGAAGATATTCAGTTTACAGCCAATGGTTTGTATCCCTCAGAAACGCTTTACAAAACAATTACCAAAGATGAAAACTGGCAACCCGGACAAACGTATCCTACAGATCACACCACAGAAGAATTTAAAAACAAATCGGGACAAGTCGTATTGAAGCGTACCTATGATGGATCAAATACTTTAGATACCTATTATATCTATGACGATTTTGGCAATCTCACCTATGTATTGCCGCCAATGGCATCGATAGCAGCAACGATTGATACCGATGTACTCAACACACTTTGTTATCAATACAAATACGATCATCGAAATAGACTCATTGAAAAGAAGATTCCTGCCAAAGGATGGGAATATATTGTCTACGATACATTAGATCGCCCCATACTTACCCAAGATGTGAATTTAAGAACCAAGGATAAGTGGTTATTTACCAAATATGATGCGCTTGGACGCGTGGTGTACACAGGAAAGTTTGGAGATAAACAAACTAGAGGTCAATTGCAAAGTATTGCAGAAAACTATCCACTATACGAATCAAAGACTACTACACCATCTATGGTCAATGGTACAAGTGTGTATTACACCAATAATGCCTATCCAAATGATGGAACTGTTGAGTTGTATACTGTAAATTACTATGACGATTATCTATGGGATACAGGAACTTCCTATGAAGCCAATTATAATCTTAATGAAAGTACAGGAGTACTTACTACGGGAATTGAACATAAAAAACCTGCGTTGCTCTCTCCTTCATGGACAAACTCAGGATTTACATCAGAAGGAAGTATTAGTGGCGATGGATATATTCAATACACCATTACTCAGACAGATAATCAGCGTGTCATGGTGGGACTTACCGATGAAACGACTTCGGGTAATTTACATTACAATACAATTGATTATGCTATTTATACAGGATATGGAACAGATAGACGTGTTTTAGTCTACAAAGAAGGTGTTCAAGAATCTTTTGCTGCTACGTATTGCGAGATTGGAGATACTTTTAGAGTAGAACGCGCGGGCAATCAAATTCTATTTAAAAAGAACGGAGTGGTTTTTCATGGAGTTACGACTAGCTTTACAGGAACGCTGGTAGGAGATGCCTCTTTTTACGATCCTGATACAGCTATTGAAAATGTGTATATCGGATATTCTGTAATGGGACAAGCCTTTACCCAAAATGTAAAAGGATTGGCTACAGGAAGCAAAGTACGTGTATTAGATACCAATGATTGGATTACGACGGTTTCTTATTATGATGAAAAAGGACGTGGAATTCATACAAGTTCTAAAAACGATTACTTGGAAACCACCGATGCGGTGAGTAGTTTGTTAGACTTTTCAGGAAAAGTGCTAAAAACAAATACAACACATAAGCAGCTAAGTAATGATCCTGTGGTAACCGCTGATGAGTATGTGTATGATACAGGGAATAGATTGCTCTATCAAACCAAACAGATCAACAATCAGGGGAAAGAACTGATGTCAAAAAATCATTATGATGAACTCGGACAACTCATTCAAAAGCAAGTCGGAGGTAGTTTACCGGCTTTAAGTCTATTTGGCGATTTTAGCAATATCACCCAAGACAAAGAAGTACTAAGTAAAACAACGGCTAATAATTGGGATGGAGGTGTATCCACAACAACTACAATTAACGGCGATGGATATCTAAGTTATATAGTTCCACAGACCAACAAAACTATGATTGTTGGGCTTTCAGACGTTGTGGGCGATAACAGCTATCAAAGCATAAAATATGGTATCTATACTTCTTCCATTGGTGATATTCATATTCGTGAAAATGGAAGTACCACTTGGAATGTAGATAGTTATGTAGGCGGAGATGAGTTAAAGATTGAGCGTAGAGGAACAACAGTGTATTATCTAAAAAACAATCAAATTATCTTTATCTCCAATGTTATAGATAACGGAATGCCATTATTAGGCGATGTAGCCATGTTTCATCAAGATGCTACCATTAGAGACTTAGTTCTTGTTGATTTAGAAAAAGAATTGCAAGAGGTAGACTACACTTATAACATTCATGGATGGCTCAAAGGGATTAATGATGTCAACAATCAAGGAGATGACCTCTTTAGTTTTGCGCTCACATACAATGATATTGCTGATCCAAGCAAGCAATTATTCAATGGAAACATTAGCAGCACATTTTGGAAGACCAAAGGACAGGATAGTTCCTTAAAAGATTATATATACACGTATGATCCGCTTAATAGAATAAAAAGCGCGGTAGACAATACAGCAAATTACAACTTGGATGATGTAAAGTATGATCTCAATGGAAACATTACCGATCTGACTCGAAAAGGACATCTCAATGCAATGGCTACCGACTTTGATATCATGGACAACCTTAGGTATCAATATCATGGAAATCAGTTGTTAAATGTAACGGATATCAGCAATATAACATCTGGGTTTAACGATGGAAATACAAACTCAAGTACAGATCCAACCAATGCAAACAATGACTTTGTGTATGATGCCAATGGAAACATGATTGTGGATAAAAACAAAGGCATTACGAGCATCAGTTACAATCATTTAAACTTACCGATGCAAATAACATTTGATAATAGCAGTAGTATTACGTACATTTACGATGCAACAGGAATAAAACAAAAGAAGGTTGTAAATGACCAGAGTTCTGAAACAACACAAGAAACACAATACGCTGGGAATTACATTTACAAAAAATCAGATGCAGTAACTATTCCTACGCTTACGTTCTTTAACAGTGAAGAAGGCTATGTAGAACCACAATTTGATCCAAGCAAACCAGAGAAGATCATAGGATTTAACTATACCTATCAGTACAAAGATCACTTAGGGAATATTCGTCTCTCGTATGAAGATTTAGATGAAAATGGAACTATTGATCCATTGACAGAAATCAAAGAAGAGAATCATTATTATCCCTTTGGTTTAAAACATAAAGGGTATAATAACGTGATTGTTGGAAGAAACCATAATTATGGTTTTGGTGGAAAAGAAGAGCAAAATGAGTTAGGACTTGTTTGGCAAGATTATGGGTGGAGAAATTATGATGCCTCTCTAGGGCGCTGGATGAATGTAGATAATGCTGCCGATGAATATGTAAGATGGTCACCATACTCATATTCTATGAATAATCCTATATATTTTATTGATCCTGATGGTCAACGAATAAAAATAGGAGATAATTATTATTCGTATAGTAAAGATAGAGACTATGACAAAATTGAAAATGAATTTGAAAGAGATACTTATATGGCATTAGACAAATTATATGAAAAAGATGCGCTCGAGTTTTGTTTAGGAGATGGCTGTCAAGCAAGTTTAGTGAATGTGCTTGAACATATAATAGAAGATGAAGATGTAACTCTTACAATAACTGAAGGAAAAAAAGAAACTGGTTCTAGATATAATAGAAGAGACAATGAAATAGAATTTGCATCTCGTCAAGGAGTTTTATTTATTAAAGATGCTTCTAAACCTGTTGATAAAGATAATATTGGATACAATTCTCCAACTTCAGCATTAGGTCATGAAATAATACATAGTTATAATAATAAATATGATAATGAAAATTATACATTAAGAAGAAATGATACTTCAACAAAGGGAAAAATTAAATCTTCAACTCATGGCGATTTAAGCTTTACTAATAGAGAAGAAGAGTATACCAGCTCCCTAGCTAATCAAGCAAATGAAAAATTAAGTGAAGATAAAAGAACTAATTATTCAATTGAGTATTATGAAACAAAAAATTCAACTTCGATAAAACCAAAGAAATGAAAACTAGTATTTTTAGATTAATAATTATAAGCCTTTTGTTTTTTTCATGTAATGATAAAATTGTTGTCATTAAAAATAATTCTTCCCTAGTTTATGATGATGATGTGTTAACATATAAAAATCTAAATAGATTTTTTAGTCATGATACACTATTTGAAAGACAGGTAAAAACAAAACAAATTAATTTATTAAAACAAGAATTAATAACCATTAGAGATAAAGCTAAAAATTTTGAAGGAACTAAAACTAACCTCTTTGATGGTAGAACATACAAGTATGCAATAATTTTTGATGAAGACACACTATTTTCTAATACGAATCTTTCTTCATGGTTATATAAGAATAAAGTTGTTAAACATGAAAGCGATTTATTGAATAAAAGTTTATTAGAATAAGTCGGTAATGTAGTAAAATAAATCATGGATTAAAACATGATTTTAAAATATTGAGAACCAATGATTAAAGTGCAAAATTAATTATTGGTTTTCTTTGTTCATTGATAAATTGATAGAAAATAAAAGTTCTTAGATACTATGAAATTTAGGCGTGCTATCTCCGAGATAGTTTTACAATAAAATGTCCCATATAAGGGAATCACTTAGAAATAAACAACTTAGAGTTTTGATATTCAAACTCTAAATAAAGCTGAAAAG
Organism: Kordia sp. SMS9; assembly: GCF_003352465.1. Classification (NCBI taxonomy): domain Bacteria; kingdom Pseudomonadati; phylum Bacteroidota; class Flavobacteriia; order Flavobacteriales; family Flavobacteriaceae; genus Kordia; species Kordia sp. SMS9. The sequence goes on from NZ_CP031153.1 coordinate 46,174, forward strand.
GGAAGTCTTGAAAAAGTCTTCTCTTTTTGCTTTTGTGTTATTTATATTCTATTTGGTACATATATCGGTTTCTTTTCTAGTCATTAGAAAGTGACGTTCACATTTCTTACATTTACGATACAACAGGCGTTAAACTTGAAAAAGAAGTCAATGACGAGCAGTTTGCAGGTACAACACATACCTATTACGCAGGGAATTACATTTATAAAAGAGGAAATTCTCAAGGGCAATCAAATGTTGTACTTACGTTCTTTAATACAGAAGAAGGCTATGTAGAGCCACAATTTGTAGTTGGGAAACCAGGAAAAATTAGTGGATTCAATTATACTTATCAATACAAAGATCACTTAGGAAACATTCGTCTTTCTTATGAAGATTTAAACAAAAATGGTGTCATCAGCGCCGAAGATGAGATCAAGGAAGAGAATCATTATTATCCCTTTGGATTGAAACATAAAGGGTATAATAACGCAATTGTAGGAAGAGATCATAACTATGGTTTGGGGGACAAAGAAGAGCAAAGTGAACTTGGTTTAGAATGGATTGATATTACTGCTAGAAACTATGATGCGTCTCTTGGACGATGGATGAATATTGATCCTTTAACGGAAGAAATGCTTAGGCACTCTCCTTATAATTATGCATTTGACAATCCTATTAAATTTTATGATCCAAATGGAATGAAACCTTTAGCTAATTATGAAGATGAAGTCGATCCTGTCAAAAAGAAAACAAAAAGGAAAAAAGAAGTTAAAAATACTGGAGATTTAGGAGTAACAGGAATTAATAGTGTCACAATAATTTCACATAGCGATGGAACTTTTGAATTGCAAGTTGAAATATCAGTCGCTGTAAATGAGGAATTAGATTCTGGTAGTGATTTGGATAAGGAAAATCCTAGATTAAGAAATGAAGTTAGTACTCATGAAAATAAACATTTTGATCAACTTTCAGAAATTCTCGAACAAGAGGAATATCGTTTCTTATTTGGAGATAAGTCTTTTACCGGTTGTTTAGATGAATGTGCAACTGAATTTGTAAAATATGCTAATAAATTAGAAACAAAAAAAGAAAGAGATCAGGCTTTTTCTAACTTTTCCAGACAAGTTAAATTTCAAACCGCAGCTATGTTAGATAGAAAATATAAAAATAGAGAAGGCGTTGAAAAAGACGCAATTGAAAGAGCAGATAAAGATATAAGAAGTAAAGGAAAGACTCCGATATATCAAAATATTAATGGAAGCAAACAAATTATTAAAAATGGCAAAGTTTTACCGAGTGGCGATCATACTAATTAGTAGTATGTTTTTTTTAAGCTGTAGTAATGAGAAGAAAAATCAAACTGAAAAAGTTTCAATAGATGTTGGTAACTTATCGTATTCTATAGAAGAAGAGTATGCTAAATATTCTGATAGTATAAATGCTTATTCAATTGACATACAAAACCTGCCAAGATTTATAACGGAATATTACGAAGAATTTGATAATACTTTTAAACATAGTTATTATCTTCATTATCCAACACCTAGTTCTAGAAGAAGTTCTGTGTACACAAAATTATTTTTTAAATGCAAATCTGAAAAGTTAGATTTAATAAAAACTGAGCTAGAGAAAAAGAATAACCTTACAAACCTAGATTCTCTTATCATTGATACAATTGATTATGTTCTTAGTAAAAAAGATTGATAATGTGATAGAAGGGTAATGAAACATAATGATGTTTTTTATAAAAAAAAAGTAATGGTTCAAATTAGGGCATGACTTTAATTTAAATTATAAATAATTGAAAAACAGTAGTTAGAAATATATTAGCTACTGTTTTCTTTTTTAAAGTGATGTTCTCAATTCCTAAATTTACATTGCGGCAGCAATAATGCAGCAAAAGTCGTATATAACAATAGCAATGAGAACACAGAAGAAACTTATTACACAGGAAATTACATTTACAAAAAATTGCTTAAACACCTCTGCACTTACGTTCTTTAACAGTGAAGCTAATATAGGCGCATTCAGAAAATAGCTCACTTAAAGCTAGCTAAAACATAAAAATCCAAGGGTTTCTTGTTTTGCTGTCTTCTGTAGGCTTTATGTTCATTGAAATTTTGGGAATACTTGGAAAAATTATAATCTAAATTAATTGAAAACCTTACTGTTCCCGAATTAATGGCATGGTACTGCAACGCAATAAACCTTCTTGCTTGGCAATTTCTGCATATGGCACTTTTTCAACTGTAAACCCTTGCGCTTCTAACCACGTGTTTAAACGTGAAAAGTTTTGTTCAGAAACAACAACCGTTGGCGATATGGAAAATACATTGCTGTTCATGTTGTACATTTCTTCTTTGGTAATTTCGAAGATGTTTTCTTTCCCAAAGAAATTCACCAACCATTCGTATTCTTCGTCTACTAAGAAACCGTTTTTATGTAAGATTGCTTTATTGATTCCGATCGGCTGAAAACAACAATCTAAATGCAATGCGTTTTCTTTAGGTTCTGTGTTGGATTTACGCAGTTCGAACGATTTTACCATTTTGTTTGGAAATAATTCTTGCAACGCAATGACTGCATCCGTGTTGGTTCGTGCGGTTATATAATCTGGATAGTCTTCACCTGAGTAGGTTCCGATAAAAATATAATCGCCCCATGGCATGACATCACCACCTTCCACATGCACTTCTTCTGGCAAAGTGATTACATTTTCAGGATTAATTTGGTCAATTACATGTTGAATCGCTTCAATTTCACGTTCACGATCTGGCAATATATTTGATTTGATAAACTTGTCTTCAATCACAAAAGCAATATCTCTTGAAAAGATTTGATTGTAGTCTTGAATGACTTTCGGTCTGAATACTTGAACATTATATTTTTTAAAAACCTCAGCCACAGCTTCCATTTCAGGAATCATATCTTTTTCTAGTGGATAGGTTCCTGCCAATACGTGTTGTTTTGATTTTGGATCGTAACAATCTTCTGCTTTTGGGATAGGACCACAACTTTCAGCAGTTCCAAGAATCACCGCTTTTAGTGTAGAAGTTTCATCGTTTACGTGTAATGCTAACATGTAGTTTTTGGGTAAGGTGTATATAGTAAAAAAGCTTCACAGATATGAAAATCTATGAAGCTTGTGGGTGTTTTTTTCTGTATTATCTATCAGAGATTGTTTTAAATTCTCTGTGATTTTCTCCAATGTATACTTGGCGTGGACGACCAATTGGCTCTTTGCGCGTGCGCATTTCTTTCCATTGTGCAATCCATCCTGGCAAACGTCCTAGAGCAAACATTACCGTGAACATTTCTGTTGGAATCCCCATTGCTCTATAAATGATTCCTGAATAGAAATCTACATTTGGATATAATTTTCTGTCTACAAAGTACGGATCTTCTAAGGCTTCTTTTTCAAGTCCTTTTGCGATGTCTAAGATTGGATCTTCTACTCCTAAATCTGCCAATACTTCATCCGCAGCTTTTTTGATGATCGTTGCTCTTGGATCGAAGTTTTTGTAAACTCGGTGTCCAAATCCCATTAAACGAAATGGATCACTTTTATCTTTGGCTTTTGCCATGTATTTTTTAGTATCGCCACCGTCTGTTTTGATTGCTTCTAACATTTCTAATACCGCTTGGTTAGCACCTCCGTGTAATGGTCCCCAAAGTGCAGAGATTCCAGAAGCTAGGGAAGCGAATAATCCTGCGTGTGATGAACCAACGATTCTTACGGTTGATGTAGAACAGTTTTGCTCATGATCTGCGTGTAAAATTAAAAGCTTGTCTAACGCGTTTAAGACAATCGGATTGAGTGTATATTTTTCATTTGGCTGCTTGAACATCATTTTGAGTACGTTTTCTACGTATCCTAATGACGAATCGCCATAATCTAATGGTAAACCTTGTTTTTTACGCATCGTCCAAGCTACTAATACTGGAAACTTTGCCAATATTCTCACAATCGCTTTGTACATGTCTTCTTCCGAATCCACATTTACAGAAGATGGGTTAAAAGCAGTTAAAGCATTTGTCAGTGATGCTAAAACGCCCATTGGATGCGCACTTTTCGGAAATGCGTCTAAGATTTTCTTTACATCATCATCAACAATAGATTGTGCTTTGATGTCTTTGTGAAATTTTGTCAGTTGTTCTCCATTTGGCAATTCTCCAAAAATTAATAGATACGCAACTTCTAAAAAGTCTGCTTTTTCAGCTAAGTCTTCAATAGCATATCCTCGGTAGCGAAGTATTCCTTTTTCTCCATCTAAAAACGTAATGGCACTTTCGCAAGAACCTGTATTTTTGTATCCTGGATCAATGGTAATAATTCCTCCTGAAGAGCCTCTTAATTTTTTGATGTCAATGGCAAGTTCATTTTCTGTTCCTTCAATTACTGGAAACTCATATTTTTCACCATTAATTTCTAACGTAGCTGTGGTATCTGACATATTTTCTATTGAATATTTTTGTTTTTATCTGGTTCGCTAAATTACGAAATATGTAGCGATTTATGAAAATACTTTATAAAGGATTTAACAATTAAAGTATCTATAAAATTTATGATAAAAATAAATGATGTTAATGCTTAAATATGTCATCATCCTTTGATAGAAGTCTTTTTTTGTGTACAGCTTTTATTTGTTGGATATTTTTACATCTGTTTTTTTGTTTTTTATTCGTTTTGAGGTAGTTGTTCTACGATTTGATAGGTACTAAAGTTTAGAAAGTTTCCAGGATGCGCTAGTACGTTTTGTAGGATTAGCGGCGTATCAGGATTTGTACCTGTGTATTGCGTGCTTCCATCCATGTTAACGTCATTTACTTCGTAACCACTTACTGTAAACGTTGGAAAGTTTAGGAAGTTGTCAGGATCATTTAGTACTGTTGAGAGAATGGCTGGCGCATCAGGATTGGTTCCTGAGTATTGCACAACACCATCACCATTTACATTTCCACACCACATTCCTACCGTATTTGCGGGCATTCCAAAGGTCGTTTGTGCGTTTGCACCATGGGTAATTTGGTTGTTACCATCTGTAAAATCTACAGCAGTGACCATATTTGTAAAAGAAATAGTCATATTTAACATGATGCCTAAATGGTTTCTGTGCTTTATAACGACATAGTAATCGCCTGGCGCGCGCGCAAAGTTTACAGGAGTTGACGTATTGTCTGAAAGTGCTTCTACAATGTCTCCATCGCGTTGTAATAACGCAGATTTGCCATTTAAGACCACTGATGGATTTGCGGCATCTCTGAGTTCTACCCAAATCCAATCGACAATTTTGTCTTGTCCCGTAGCAGTAAATACAGGATCGGTTGCAAGAATCGCCGTTGCATCTGTATATGGACTTACGGTTAAGATATGATTGTTATCTTTTAAATCGGTTCTCATAAAACCGTCTGTATTTTGCAGCATCGCGCCTTGTAAGTATACTTTCGCCGCCAACTGAATAGGATTTCCGCAATATTCGCTAAAACTTGTCATAGCTTCAATAATTGTCCAATTGGCAGTACTATACGCAGCATTATCTACTTGAATACAGAATAAATCTACATTACCGAGTGTGACAAACGTAGTGACATTGGTATTGTTTCCGTTTTGCATATTTAAGGCAACCAACGCCGCGTTGTCTGCAATGAGATAGTTAAGGTTTGTGTTTTGACTTAGATCTAATTCACCCAAAAAGTTTAAGCCACAGTTTAGGATTTCTAAAGCGGCAAAGTCTTCTATTCCTGTAAGGTCAAAAATACCCAAATTACGAATGTTTAGGTCGTTTACCGTGTTGATGTTTGCTGTGGTTACGTAATCGTCTAAGGTGGTATCTAAGCCTAAATCGATCAATGCTTGTTCAAAGTTATCATCTGGCACGTAGGTTTGTCCTGGAATTGAGTTTGTAGATACACAGATGTCGAATGTCGTATTTGCATTGGCTACATGTGAATATACTTGTATATAGTAGGTATTTCCTATGGTTAATCCTGTTGCTTCACCTTCTAATGCATCTGTACAGTAAATAGCATCTGTAATGTTTCCGCAGGTATATGTTTCTGCATCAATTAGGGCGTGCCAAAGAAAGTTTGGCGAACCTGTTAGGTTTTGCAATGCAATTTTATGCGTTGTTTCGGTGGCAACAAAACTAAACCACACATCCGTAAAGTTTACATTATTTCCAAAACACTGTAACGAATTAGAGTTTGTTGCACCTGCCATTGTCGCGGCTATTACATTGTTACATGTAGCATCACTTATTGGGACGTTAATTGCGTCTACACATTCATCATTCGTAAGATACCCACAATCTGTACTAAAACTTGTTCCTGGAGTAATATTTGTCCAATTTGCAGTACTGTAGGCAGCATTATCTACTTGAATGCAGGTTAGGTTTGGCGTATCGGTAGCTAGGAAAAATACAAAATTCGTATTGTTTCCATTTTGCAAGTTTAATTGTGTAAGCAATGGACTGTTTCTACAAGATATCCATTCAAATAATGGGTTTCCAGATACATCAACGCTTGTCACTAGACTCTGCGAAGTACTTAATTGTCTCAATTCTAAATTGGCTGTTACGTCAATTTCTGATATAGGGCAATCTACAAATGACAATCGTTCTAAAGCTAAGTTGTTGGAAACGTCAATTTCTGAAACTGGTGTATAACTTATATTTAATGTTTTTAAGTTTGAGTTGTTAGATACATCAATACTTCCTAGTTGCGGATTGGTAAAAATACCTAAATCTACCAATGCTGTATTTTGAGATACATCAATAGTCGACAATTGATTGTTTGATATGAATAGTTGCACCAACGCTGTGTTTTGTGTAAAATCGACGTTTGTTAGCGTATTGTTAAATGCGTGAACAAGGGTAAGTTGTGTATTTTGCGTGATATTTAAGTTTGTAAGATTGTTTGTTTCACATCTTAATTCTTTCAACGCTGTAAAATCTTCAATTCCTGTTAAGTCGGCAATACTTCTTTCTGAGATGTTTAAGTTTTCAATGCCAGAAATATTTGTTGTTGTTACGTAATTATCTAAAGTTATGTCATATCCGAGATCAATGAGTGCTTGCTCAAAGTTATCATCTGGAACGTATGTTTGCCCTGGAATTGCAAATGAAGTCACACAAATGTCAAATGTAGTATTTGCATTTGCTACATGTGAATATACTTGTATGTAGTACGTATTTCCTATTGTTAATCCTGTTGCGGTATCTTCTAATGCATCTGTACAGTAAATGGCATCTGTAATGTTTCCACAGGTATATGCTTGAGCATCAATTAGGGAGTGCCAAAGAAAGTTTGGCGAACCTGTTAGGTTTTGTAATGCAATTTTATGTGTTGTTTCGGTGGCTACAAAGCTAAACCACACATCCGTAAAGTTTGCATTGTTTCCAAAACACTGTAGCGAATTAGAGTTCGTAGCACCAACTATTGTCGCTTCTATTACATTGTTACATGCAATACCACTTATTGGGACGTTGATTGCGGTTACACAGGTATTGTTTACAGGAAAACCACAGTTTGCACTGAAATTTATTCCAGCATCTACATTACTCCAATTGGCTGCACTATATGCTACGTTATCTACCTGAACACAGGTAAGATTTGGTGTGTTTAAAGCAAAGAAGGTTGTAACGTTTGTATTGTTTCCATTTTGAATATTTACACTGGTAAGTGTACTTGTATTACTGCAAAATAAGCTTACAAATGCTGGATTTTGAGATACATCGATCGTAGTTAATTGGCTTCCTACGACACCTAAATTTTGTAGTGCAACATTCGCAGTAAGATCAACTCCAGTTATGGGACAATTTGACACGGACAAACCTTCCAAGTTTAGATTATTTGAAACATTTACTTCTGATATCTGTGTGCTATTTATCCTTAAATTTTTTAAAGCTGCGTTTACAGAAACATCTATTGTTGAAATTTGGCTATTCGCAGTAACAACTAGCGTTTCTAGTGCTAGGTTTTGAGAAACATCAATTGTTGTTAATTGGTTGTATCCAAAATAGGCACCTAATAATACTGGATTTTGGGTGATATCAATTGTTGTCAATGAATTTTCTTCAACAGATAAACTGGAAAGTAGTGGATTGTTTGTAACGTCTACGGCAGAAAAATTGTTTTTATCTAGTGTTAAAAAGGCCAAAACAGGATTTTGAGTGACATTTATTTGGCTTAGTGAATTTTCTCCTACATCTAGATTAGTTAATCCAGCGTTTTGAGTAACATCGATAGACGTAAATAAATTTTTTGAAATGTTTAGTGATTCTAGAAGTGGATTTTGAGTGACATCGATAGTTGTCAATAAATTTTCTTCAACAGTTAACCCTCTTAAGAGTGGATTTTGAGAAACATTGATAGTTGCTAGTGAATTTCCGGTAAGTAATAAGAATCTCAATTGAGCGTTTTGAGTAAGATCTACTGTAGTAACATTATTGATTGAAAAATCGAGCGACTGTAATGCTGTGAAGTCTTCAAGTCCTGTTAGGCTTGCGATATTTTTGCCTACTACGTTTAAAGATGTTATGGTGTTAATATTTGCCGTAGTTACATAATTGTCTAGCGTTGTATCGTATCCGAGATCAATAAGTGTTTGCTCAAAGTTATCATCTGGCACGTAGGTTTGTCCAGGAATTGTATTTGTAGACACACATACGTCAAATGTTTCCGTTGAATTTGCTACATCTGTAAATACTTGAATGTAATAGGTGTCTCCAATCGTTAATCCTGTTGCTTGTCGTTCAAGTGCATCCGTACAGTAAACTGCATCCGTAATGTTTCCACAGGAATACGTTTGTGCGTCAATAACCGTGTGAAATACGCTAGAGTTTATTCCTGAAGTATTTAATATTTTAATATCGTGTGCTGTATCTGTGGCAACAAAACTGTACCACACATCTGAAAAACTATTCGTGTTTCCAAAGCATTGGTATACATTTGAGTCTGTTGCGCCTGCCAAGGTTCCTGAAACCGTTGTGTTGCAACCGCCATCACTTATTGGTACTAGAATCGCGTCTACACATTCATCATTTTCAAGATAACCACAATCCGTACTAAAACTTGAACCACTTGATATCTGTGTCCAATTGGTTGTACTATACGTTACATCATCAACCTGAATACAATTCAATGTAGAATTGTTAGTTGCTACAAATGTTGTAAAGTTTGAATTGTTTCCGTTTTGAACATTTAATGATGTTAGTTCATTTGCATGACAATCTAAACTTCTTAGTACTGGATTTGCTGATATGTCTAAACTTACTAGATCGTTTATTCTCATAGATAAGAATTCTAAATCTGGGTTTTGAGACAAATCAATTTCGTCGATACCATTACTCCAACAATTTAGGAGTGTTAGTTTTGTATTGTTGGTTACATCTAAACTTTGTAACCCATTGAACATTCCTGCAAAAATTTCTAAATCAACATTTTGTGAAACATCAATACTTGATAAACTATTTTGTTGGAATCGTAATATTTTTAAGACAGTGTTTTGCGTTATATCAATAGCTGTTATGTTATTTAGTCCGAAGTCTAAAATTTCTAAGACTGTGTTTTGAGTAACATCTAAACTTATCAAATTATTTGATGTACATTTTAAATTTTTTAATGCAGTAAAACCTTGGATTCCTGTTAAATCGGCAATATTTTCACTTGAAACATCTAACGTTTCAACCGTGTTAATGTTTGCCGTAGTTACATAATCATCTAAAACATCATCATATCCTAAATCAATAAGTGCTTGTTCAAAGTTATCATCTGGCACATAAGTTTGTCCTGGAATATTTAGTGTGGATACACAAACATCAAATGTTTCCGTTGAATTTGCTACATCTGTAAATACTTGAATGTAATAGGTGTCTCCAATCGTTAATCCTGTTGCTTGTCGTTCAAGTGCATCCGTACAGTAAACTGCATCCGTAATGTTTCCACAGGAATACGTTTGTGCGTCAATAACCGTGTGAAATACGCTAGAGTTTATTCCTGAAGTATTTAATATTTTAATATCGTGTGCTGTATCTGTGGCAACAAAACTGTACCACACATCTGAAAAACTATTCGTGTTTCCAAAGCATTGGTATACATTTGAGTCTGTTGCGCCTGCCAAGGTTCCTGAAACCGTTGTGTTGCAACCGCCGTCACTTATTGGTACTGGAATCGCGTCTACACACTCATCATTCGGTGGAATTGGTGATGGATTACAATTTGTACTGAACGTAAGTCCCGGATCAATATCTGTCCAATTTGTAGTACTGTATGCTACATCATCCACTTCTATACATGTTAAGTTTGGGTTGCCAGTTACGTCAAAAAAGCCACCGATAGCACTTGGAAGTATGGTATTGTTTCCGCTTTTCAAGTCTATACCTGTCAGTGCATTGTTTGAAGCTTGTAATGAAACTAGTTGCGTATTATTTGACAAGTCTAAATATTCAATTGCGTTATTGTCACAATAAAATTGTTGCAAAGCTTGATTGGTAACAACATTTATACTTGTTAGTGAATTATCGTCCACAAAAAGACCTTTTACATTCACATTTTGAGAAACGTCTATACTTGTCAGTAAATTGTTCGTTAGCACAATATTCTCTAATGCAACGTTAGCAGTAAGATTTATGGCTGTTAATTGTGTTCTTGAGAGATTTATATAATCTAATACCAAATTCTGACTCAGATCAAGAGTGCCCAAAGGATTCAGCTCTGCTCGTAAATAGTTAAGTGCCGTATTTTGTGTGAGGTCAATTGTAGTTAAATTATTTACGAAGCATTCCAATCTTTCTAACGCTGTATTTTGCGTTAAGTTTATGCTGGTAAGCTCGTTAAAATAACATTTTAATCTGCGCAATGCTACATTTTGAGATAAATCTAAACTCGTCAACTCATTGCTTGTGCAATTTAATTCTTCCAGCGCTGTAAAACCACCTATTCCTGTAAGGTCATGAATTTGACGACTGGATATAGAAAACACTTCAATCGTATTTATGTTGTTTGTTAGTACATAATTATCCAATACATCATCAAGTCCTTGATCTATTAAGTATTGCTCAAAATTATCATCTGGCACAAATGTTACGTTTGTACAGTCGTTTTGTGTAAAGCTAACTCCACTATCAATGTTCGTCCAGTTCGTTGTACTGTATGCAGTATTATCAACTTCAATACAAGCTAAATCAAAATTATTTAAAGCGTTGAATGACGTTATGTTAGTATTGTTACCGTTTTTTACACTTAGAAATGTTAAGTCATTGTCGCTACAATTTAGTAAAGTTAAACTGGGTTGATTTTCTAGATTGATAGAACGAATTGCATTGTTATTACAAATTAAAATTTCAAGTGCTGTAAACGCTTCAATTCCTGATAGACTTGTTATGTTTTTATTACTGATATTCAAGTCATTTACTTGGTCAACATCGGCAACTGACACATATCCATTTACCGTTCCCGAATCAATTCCCAAATCAATTAATGCTTGTTCAAAATTTGCGTCTGTTATATAAACAATGTCTGCTGGCAAACAAGAAACAGTTAAATCAACCGCTCCAATACTTGTTGGGTTGTATCCTGTTATTGTAATATAATATGTCGTTATTCCATCAGATTCAAAGGTTCCATACGAACGATATCCGGGCCCACATTGGCCTTCATTGTCATCATTTCCTGCCACCAAGGTTAAATTTCCAGAAGTTCCCGTGTATATTAAATACGAAGTATCGTATCCAGAAGCACATAAATCTAACGTAATGGTTTCAGGAATTCCATTACCTGTGTACGAATACCAAATATTTGGTGCATCTAAGTCTGCCCCAAAACCATCAGGCGCATTGTTTTCGTCTAACGTTGCTTCAGCTGTTGATGCTGTATAATTTCCTCCACAACTTACCGGAATAGCGTTTGCAAAGTTGTCGTTGGAAGGTGGCGGTGTTTCTGTAGTTGCCCAAATGATGTTTGTAAAAATCAATAATGCAAATAGTAGTCTTAATCTCATGTATAGGATTTAATCGGTTTGTAAAAATGCATGTAAAGTGTATCAACCAATTTTCAAAATACATGGTGACATACATTGAGTTCTTATTGTAAAATGAAGCTATTTTGAGCAAATTTGTCTGGGGAAGAATTTGCATTTGCTAAAGTACTTAACTTATATATTCTTGACGACTTTACACGGGGGAAATCACTCGTAATTTATAAATATCTATTAGTAATACTGAAAAGAGCCACTTTATGCCTGCATAAAATGACTCTTTTGTCTATAATTAACTTTTTTTTAGTTATCGAATGTTTACTTCTTTCGTGATAATATCATCGTCTAAGTTTATTTTTAAGATATAAATACCTTCCGTGAGCAAACCTGTTTCAATTTCAATACCGTTTTCAGCAAAGACGCCGTTTTGTTTGAAGTCTATTTTTCGTCCATTAATGTCGTACAACCATGCTTCGTTGAATGTACTATTGGATTGCCAGTTGACTCTAAATATTCCGTCATTCGGATTTGGATATATGACGAGTCGTTGTGTTTCATTAAAAGGATTTTCAGGAACATTCAAAATTAAATCTGGATTGAATATCGAATTAAGATATCCATAAAACATCATGCTTTGTATAGTATTTTGATGAATCGTAAATTCTGATTGTAAAAAGTAAACTCTAGCATCTAAGTTCATTTCCATATATGGCCAATCGGCAATTGGTGGCGACATGACAAAGTTTTCTTGTCCGTCCAAATGATGCGTATATAATGGAATTCCCGGAATTGCATTTCCTGCGTTGCTCATGGCTGCATCGTGCAATACTTCTCTGGAATACCGCTCTGCACCAAACAAATCGGCACGTGTAATGTATACTTTGTTTTCAGGATTTCCACCTAATAACATGTCGTTGCTTGACAACATTTTATTGAGTAATTGCGTGTCTTGTGTGTGATAGTGCGACATGATTTGCGGCATCAATTGCGGCGTAGAACCAGTAGTACCCAAAATTGGCGGTTGGTATTGCGATTTTATGAAACGAATTGGTTTTAGACTGATATCGTCTGTTCCCCAAACAGCACTCCAGTAATTGATGGCTTGAATTTGTGTGCTTTGCAAATTGATGGCAACTGCGTCAAAATTTCCCCATTTGTCTTGCGGAATCACGCTAAATATCCAGTTTGCTAACGATTCATCATATATTTGATATTGATAGAGTAAGGTTGTCGGCGTTGTGACTACCGAATTGTTGAGATAATAGTCCAAATATTCTTGCATACCTGTTAAACTGTATAAAGCTGCCGTTGCTGACAGTTTTAAATCTTTTACTTTTCCGGCGTAACTGATTCCTTGAAAAAATTGATCTAAATCTGCTATTGTGACATTGGCATTTGCCCAATTGTACGCGTTAATCGCTTCGTTTTTATACAAATCTGCTTGATTGTTTGCATCGCCAGCAACACTTAATGCTTGTGAAAACAAAGCTGCTGCCGTTGCATACACGTACGAAGCCGCAGGATCTTCTTTATATACATACCACATTTGCTCGGAAGAAGAATTTCCTGAACCATCGTTGTAAGATGGCCCGTAATAACCGTTGGTTTCTTTTCCACCACAAATTCCGCCTGTAGGTCCTTTGGTACGTCTAAAAAAATCAAGTGTCCATTGTACTTCGTCTAACACATCTGGAACATTATTATTATTTTCTGGAATGTTTAAATCGCCATCCAAGAAACCATTTGGTGCGAGTTGATATAAAAATGCACCGTAAATCGGTAAGTTTAAATGTTGAATGTACACATCAAAATCGCCTGCATCAAAATGTCCACCACTTCCCCATGGCATTGTATCTGGAGAAACCATCCAAGCAGTCGCATTTGTAGGGTTGACAGCCGTAGTAGCTTGTGCTGGTAATTGTATAAAGCTTTCGTCATCACCAAAATCTACATCCATACGTCTAAAGTTGGAATATGTAATTTCAAAACCATCAACACCAGGCACATGATCTACTGGTTTTACAAAAGGTGCATATTCGTTTCCGCGATCAAATCCGCTTCGTTGATATAGTAAACTGTTGGAAATGGTTTTATACACATCGTCATAGACTCTATCTGATATTTTAAAAGGAAACGAACTTCCAATGCCTTCAATGACAATTTTATATTCTTCATCATCACTTGTCGGAATGTTGATGCCAACAGTTGAAAAGTCAAATTCCCACACAGGAGAATTGTACCAATATTTCGTAGCAAAATCTTCTGAGTAATCTGCCAACGTATTTTCCATGCGAAACTGCAATCCGTTATTGCCTGTTCCTGTATAGATGATTTGATTGTCTGAAGCACGCACTACATGACAGGTTGCGCCAATAAAGTTTGTAAAATCTTCATAGTGACTGTTCGCTGCATTGTTTTTTCCCAGCCATTGCGATACGTAGGCAAATTTTTCAGTAGCACTTGCTATCATTCCCACTTGATTGACATGAATACTTTCCGAAAAGGTATTGAAGGTATCAAATGTGAGCGAAAAGGTGTTTTGTTGTGTGTTTATATTGGAAACATTTATGGTATATGTTTTGCCATTTTCCATCGCATTTGGCAATCGTACATATACATAATACTCTTGCAAAGCTACTTGTTCTTTTGATTTAAAAAACGTTGCTATAGCTTGTTGTGGCGTTGCATACAAAGCATCATCCAAACTTGTAATCGTAAAGTTTGCAGGAAGTAATGCTTGTGCTTCATCTATTTGTCCATAATAGCTTGCATTGGGCGCGCTGTAAACGTAGAATTCATCAAAGTTGGTGAAATCTTTTTCGCCTTCATCAAAACGCAATAAAATAGTGTTTTCACTTACGGGCGTGATGGAGATCAATTGCTGTGCTTGAAGCAATATGGGTATGAAGCATATTAGAAGTAGTGTAATTTTTTTCATGAGCTATCCTTTTCTTTTAAAGATACGAATAGTCTAATTTTTTGTAAAATGCTTTGGGTATATTTTAACTATAAAATTGATTATCAATATTATAAGTGATTTTTATGATGTTGATATTTTTCCTGTTTTTGTATACGTTTTGCTGATACTTTTCTGTTTGAGTAACCTCATATTCACACTACGCCGTATATTCCGTAACCACAGGTTGTGGTAAGAAGAGTTCAATCAAAAATACCAAACTGTCTTTGGCAATGATGGTAATGGAAATTAAAATGGTAGCGAGTAAAATCGCGACTGCTAAATTATTTTTTCTTAACTCACCAACTTCATCTACGTGTTTCGTCATAGATTTTGTCAACATAAATGCGCTAAAATGAATGACACCTGCCAATAAAAAACCAACAAATAATGATAAGGAAGAGTATTTTAAAACTTCTACAAATAGATTTTCTTTTGCATGCACTTTCAACATGCCAATCGCATTGATGATAGACGGAATGATTCCACTTAGCAAATACCCTGTACTAAAGATAATTCCTGAAAAGAAAATACTCAATGCCAAGTTGGAATCGTTTAAGTTTTCTTCTTTCAGTTTAAATATTTTGATCAGTATTTTATAGGAAATAAAGAAGATGACAATCGCCAAAAAGATAGAGAGTACGAGTTGACTAAGTGCTAAATAGAATACATCTGTGTTCATAAGTTTTATTTTTTATTGACTAATACAAAATTCCAATAGCCTACATTTGACACCTTTGCTGGCAAATTTCCTATTGTATAATTTTTTGCAGTCGTTTCTACGAAATAATATTTTTTTCTGTTACGTGTTTTGTATTTTCCTGTGGAAGGTATATTGATTCCCAGCACAGAATGTTTGTATTGATTGCTGTTTAAGATAGCGACATCATATTCAAATTTTGCTAATAATACAAATAGCAATACCGTTCGGGAGTCGCAATCGCCTTGCAAGCTGGCGCTGAATTCTACAGGTGCAAAAATTCCGAGTCGCACATTTCCCACACATGGAAATTCTTCACTTCCATCACAAGGTGACGATTTTATATAGTTGTATTGAATGTCTTGAATGCTGGTAATGATCAATTCGGCAAATTGTCTTCTGTTTAACTTTTTTTGTTTTTGAATTTTGCTAAAAGAATCGTACAAATGTTCCAATAGCGGTCGATCATGATCTGCCATGTGTTTGTAAAAAGTTCCCCAAGAAAAGTTACGCGTATAGCGAAAGCTGTGGCGATTTTTTTTAGATTTTTGCACGTTGTTTTCGGCTATTTTGAAATCCATCCGATGCCAATTGCCTGCAAAATCACGCCAAGATTGTTTGTTGACAATGTAGCGAATTTCATTTCCATTTTCGGTTGTAGTAACGATTTCTGTTTTGTCTGTATCGTTCTCTGTTTCTTTTATTGTTATTTTATTTCCTGCATTTTTTTCGAGAATTACCATAACAACAGAGAAAATGGCAAATACAATGATGATTCGGAAGAAGTCTGAAAAAACACCTTTTATTACTTGTTTGTTTGAAGTTGATTTTCGCTTTACTTTTTTCCAAATATAGCGCAGTACAAAGAAGCTACTTGCCGTGACCACCAATAAAGATATTCCCTCTATTTTTACATTATACGTTAAGTAAATGAGTACAATGATTAAAAATATGGTTGCCAAAATTGCCATTATTCCTGAAAAGAGCCGTTGAAAACTCACAAGACAGCCATTTGGTTTGTTGTTGTCGGTCATGTCATAAAGATATTATTTTTTTTCGTTTTTTTATTTTTTTGTTGATTCGTTTGTTTTAAAACTTCCACTAGTAATACCAATTTACACCTAGATTCTTTCAAAATACTGACCTATAACATATTAATTACGGAAAAACCGTAATTGACTCATTTTCTTTTTTTATAACTTACTCTAAATCAACACTTTTATATTATGAAAAAAAAGAATTTGAAGAGTTTAACGCTCCGTAAACAATCGGTAAGTAATTTGAATAAAACATTTGGAGGCAATGCCTCTATAGATGTGTCTGACGTCATCAATACGATTATCGACTTTACAGAAAAGTATACGAGAGTATTTTCGTATTGTCCGCATGTAACCTGTGGTTGCCCAGACCCAACCATACCGCCATTGACCGAAGGTATTTTAACGTGCAGAGCAACTGCTTGTGAAGAATTAACTTGTGTAACTTGCGCGTAAACTAAAAAAAGCGGTCGAATTTGTATGAAATTCGACCGCTTTTTTATTGTATGTGTGTGAAGTATTAGCTTATTTTAAAAGCTTTGTCTTGTGGATAGTATGCTACTTCTCCTAGTTCTTCTTCAATGCGTAACAATTGATTGTATTTTGCCATTCTGTCTGAACGTGACGCTGAACCTGTTTTGATTTGTCCTGTGTTTAAGGCAACTGCTAAATCGGCAATCGTATTGTCTTCTGTTTCCCCAGATCTGTGCGACATTACGGAAGTATATCCAGCGTTGTGCGCCATGTTTACCGCTGCAATGGTTTCTGTCAAGGTTCCAATTTGGTTTACTTTGATTAAGATTGAATTTGCGATGTTGTTTTCAATTCCTCGTGATAAACGTTCTACATTCGTTACAAATAAATCGTCTCCAACCAATTGTACTTTGTCTCCAATTTTTTCTGTTAGGTATTTCCAACCTTCCCAGTCGTTTTCGTCCATTCCATCTTCAATAGAAATGATTGGATAGTTAGCCGCTAATTCTGCTAAGTAATCTGCTTGTTCTTTAGACGTACGTACTTTTCCAGTTTCCCCTTCAAATTTTGCATAGTCATATTTTCCGTCTACGTAAAATTCCGCCGCAGCGCAATCCAACGCAATCATGACTTCATCCCCTAGTTTGTATCCTGCATTGGCAACTGCTTTTGAAATGGTGTCTAGTGCATCTTCCGTACCATCTAAGGTTGGCGCAAAACCACCTTCATCACCTACAGCGGTACTTAAACCCCTGTCGTGCAATACTTTTTTAAGATTGTGGAAAATTTCCGTTCCCATTTGCATCGCATGTGTAAAGTTTTTTGCTTTTACAGGCATCACCATAAATTCTTGAAATGCAATTGGCGCATCTGAGTGCGAACCTCCGTTGATGATATTCATCATTGGTACAGGTAAGGTATTTGCAGAAACACCACCAACATAACGATATAAAGGCATTCCCAATTCATTAGCGGCTGCTTTGGCTGCTGCTAAAGAAACACCTAAGATTGCATTGGCTCCTAAGTTTCCTTTGTTTGGAGTTCCATCCAAATCGATCATTGCTTTGTCGATATGATTTTGTTCAAATACAGAAACTCCAATTAAAGCATCTGCAATGGTTGTATTTACATTTTGAACAGCTTTACTCACTCCTTTTCCCATGTACGCGTCTCCGCCATCTCTTAATTCTACTGCTTCATGTTCTCCTGTGGATGCTCCTGATGGTACTGCGGCTCTTCCTAAGATTCCTGTTTCCGTTATAACATCTACTTCCACCGTAGGATTTCCTCTTGAATCTAATATTTGTCTTGCGTGAATGTTGATTATTCTGCTCATTTTTTTGTCTTTTTCTGTTGTTCTTCTAGGCTAATTTACGAAACTATATCAAGTTTTATAAGCTTTGCCGTTGCTTTTATGGATATGTTAGCGATGTTTGATTTTTGCCTTTTTTTATGAAATGCGAAAACGTTTTCCCTAAAAAATACTGCAACTATTTTCTCGTGAATAACACGATATTCTCTGTTGATTTGAACGCATACGAAAGCGATTTTTCCGTAAACGATTTGTCTGCATTGTAATTTACCAACGCTGCTGCGTTTGGTACTTCCAATTTCCATGCGCCTGATTTGGACAGTTTCCCTGGAATGATCATTGCGACTTGTCCGTAGGTTTCTGACATATCTATAGCAATGGTAGCGTTTCCGTTATTGGCGGCAGATTGTGCTTTTATCAAGACTTCTTGATTGCTAGCTTTTCCTAGTTTTGTCCACGAATTTGATCGTTTGACAATCGCCTGAATGCTATCATATACTTTGTATTGATCGTTTTCATTTTTAAAATCATCCAGCGAATAAAATTCAGAGATCATTTCTGTAATGCTGTTACGACAATCGTTTCTGTTGGTAGCTTCCGCTTTGCATTGCTTGAAATAGGCAATCGTTGTTGCTAAGAATTGTTCTTGATCTGTAGAAAGGTTCACTTCTACAACCTTGGTTATCTTTCCACTTTTAGAAGCTTCTTTTTCAGATTTTGAATCGTTTTTACAAGAAACTATCAATAGTAGCACACTTATAATCGAGAGAATTCGCTGCATATTGTTGATTGTGATTAAACCGTTTTTACTTTTTGAATGTTTTCTATAAATTGATCGAATAGATATTCTCCATCATGTGGTCCAGGACTTGCTTCAGGATGGTATTGTACCGAGAAGCAATTTTTGTCTTTGATGCGAATTCCTGCAACGGTATTGTCATTCAAATGTACATGTGTAATTTCTACATTCGGATTCGCTTCTGTTTCTTCTCTATTGATGGCAAAACCGTGATTTTGCGAGGTAATTTCTCCTTTACCTGTCAACATGTTTTTTACAGGATGATTGATTCCGCGGTGTCCATTGTGCATTTTATAGGTAGATATTCCGTTTGCCAATGCAATAACTTGATGTCCTAAACAGATTCCAAATAATGGCAAGTCGCGGTCAATAACTTCTTTTGCTACTTTGATGGCACTTTCTAACGGTTCTGGATCGCCAGGTCCGTTGGATAAGAAGTATCCATCAGGATTCCATGCGCTCATTTCTTGAAAGGTTGTATCGTACGGAAATACTTTGATGCATGCATCGCGTTTTGCCAAGTTTCGTAGAATGTTTGTTTTACAACCAATGTCTAACGCTGCAATTTTGTGTGTTGCGTTTTCGTCTCCGTATATGTATGGTTCTTTCGTAGATACTTTCGAAGCCAATTCTAAACCAGCCATGCTTGGCACTTTTGCTAGTTTTGCTTTTAATCCTTCAATATCGTCTACATTTGTTGAAATTACTGCATTCATGGCGCCATTATCTCGAATGTAACTTACCAATGCTCTTGTATCTACATCTGAGATTGCGAATAGATTGTATTTATCTAAGAAATCTTTTAGAGAACTGTCGGCCGCATGTCTAGAGAATTCGTAACTAAAGTTTTTACATATTAAACCTGCAATTTTTATACTATCCGATTCCATTTCGTCTTCTGCGGTTCCGTAGTTTCCAATGTGAACATTTGCTGTTACCATCAATTGTCCGTAATACGATGGATCGGTAAAGATTTCTTGGTATCCTGTCATTCCTGTGTTGAAACACACTTCTCCGAAAGCCGTGCCTGGTTGTCCAATTGCTTTTCCGTAAAAGATTGTTCCATCTTCCAAAAGTAATAGTGCTTTTTGTCGATTTTGGTATTTCATATTGCTATGCTATTTAGTTGTGTTAGTGTTGTATGTATCAGTTGACACTGATGTTACAAAAATATGGCTGTTTTGAGTATAAAAAAAGGGATAAACTTAAAAAAGTTTATCCCTTTATGTATAATGACTATATTTTCATTATTCTTCTTCGTTAGAAGCTTGAGTTTCAACTGGCGGAGTAGTTGTAGCTTTTTTACCACCTCTTCTACTACGTCTAGTTGTTTTCGCTTTCTTCTCAGTGTTGTACGTTTCGTTGTAGTCCACTAATTCGATCAATGCCATTTGTGCATTATCTCCTAAACGATTTCCTAATTTGATAATTCTTGTATATCCACCTGGTCTGTCTGCAACTTTTACCGCTACATCTCTGAATAATTCAGTGACTGCATATTTGTTTCTAAGTTTACTGAATACCAAACGACGATTGTGCGTTGTGTCTTCTTTTGACTTAGTTACTAATGGCTCCACAAATTGCTTTAATGCTTTCGCTTTTGCAACTGTTGTGTTGATGCGCTTGTGCTCGATTAAAGAACAAGCCATATTTGCTAACATTGCTTTTCTATGCGCCGTTTTTCTACCTAAGTGGTTTACTTTTTTTCCGTGTCTCATGACATTTGTTTTTTACCTTTATCTTGCTACAACTCGTTTGAGGAGCAAATTACAAAGGAATTAATCTTTATCTAATTTGTATTTTGATAAGTCCATTCCGAAACTTAAACCTTTTACGTTTACTAGTTCTTCTAGTTCCGTTAAAGATTTTTTACCGAAGTTTCTGAATTTCATTAAATCGTTTTTGTTGTAAGATACTAAGTCGCCTAAAGTATCTACTTCTGCTGCTTTTAAACAGTTTAATGCTCTTACAGAAAGGTCCATGTCTACTAATTTTGTTTTTAGTAACTGACGCATGTGTAATGATTCTTCATCATACGTTTCTGTTTGTGCAATTTCATCCGCTTCAAGAGTGATACGCTCATCAGAGAATAACATGAAGTGGTGAATTAACGTTTTGGCAGCTTCTGTCAACGCTTCTTTAGGATGAATAGATCCATCAGTGATGATTTCAAATACTAACTTTTCGTAGTCAGTTTTTTGCTCAACACGATAGTTTTCTATGCTGTATTTTACATTCTTTACAGGTGTATAAATAGAGTCTGTAAAGATTGTTCCTAACGGAGCATTTGATTTTTTGTTTTCTTCAGCAGGAACATATCCTCTACCTTTTTCAATGGTAATTTCCATGTTAATGTTCACACTAGCATCCATGTTACAGATAACTAAATCTGGATTTAACACTTGGAAACCAGAGATGAATTTTTGGAAATCACCGGCAGTCAATTGTTCTTTACCTGAAACAGAAATAGACACTGATTCGTTATCAATATCGTCTATTTGTCTTTTAAAGCGTACTTGCTTTAAGTTCAAAATAATCTCTGTTACATCTTCTACAACACCAGAAATCGTTGAAAATTCGTGATCTACTTTGTCTATTCGTACAGAAGTAATCGCAAAACCTTCCAATGATGATAGAAGTACTCTTCTTAATGCGTTCCCGATAGTTAGCCCATAACCAGGTTCTAAAGGACGAAATTCAAATTTGCCATCGAACTCAGATGAGTCAATCATGATAACTTTGTCGGGCTTTTGGAAGTTTAATAATGCCATATTAAGAATACTTTCTGATTTATTATTATTTAGAATATAATTCTACGATTAATTGCTCTTTAATGTTCTCAGGAATTTGGAGTCTTTCTGGAACAGATACATAGGTACCTTCCATTTTTTCTCCATTCCATGTGATCCACTCGTATACGTGGTTAGCATTTGCTAAAGATCTTTCTATTACGTCAAGAGATTTTGATTTCTCTCTTACTCCAACTACGTCACCAGCTTTTAGTGTGTAAGAAGGAATGTTTACTTTTTCTCCGTTTACCGTAATGTGACGGTGAGATACTAATTGTCTTGCACCGCTTCTAGTTGGTGAGATCCCCATTCTGTAAACAACGTTATCTAAACGAGATTCACATAATTGTAGTAAAACTTCACCAGTAATAGCCTTACTTCTATTTGCTTTTTCAAACAAGTTTCTGAACTGACGTTCAAGAATTCCGTAAGTATATTTTGCTTTTTGTTTTTCCATCAACTGGATTGCGTATTCAGATTTTTTTCCTCTACGTCTGTTGTTTCCATGTTGACCTGGAGGATAATTTCTTTTATCAAAAGATTTATCATCTCCGAAAATTGCTTCACCGAATTTACGGGCAATTTTAGTTTTTGGACCAGTATATCTTGCCATTTCTAATAGTTATTATGAGAGTGATTATGAATTAAGGCTGTCCTTCGAAATCGTTAGTCTCTCAATGTGAAAATTAATTAATTATACTCTTCTTCTTTTTGGAGGTCTACATCCATTGTGTGGTAATGGAGTAACGTCGATAATTTCGGTTACTTCAATTCCTGAATTATGGATGGTTCTGATAGCAGATTCTCTACCGTTTCCTGGACCTTTTACATAAACTTTTACTTTACGTAAACCTGCTTCATGAGCTACTTTAGATGCTTCTTCAGCTGCAGTTTGTGCAGCGTAAGGTGTGTTCTTTTTAGAACCTCTAAAGCCCATTTTACCAGCAGATGACCAAGAAATGACATCTCCTTTTTTGTTTGTAAGTGAAATAATGATGTTGTTGAAAGATGCAGTTACGTGTGCTTGTCCAACTGACTCCACTATCACTTTACGTTTTTTTGTACTCTTGCTAGATTTTGCCATACTTTTTGGTATTTAGATTTTAGCAGTTTAGTAGCATTGGATTATTATTTGGATAATAGAATTCCGCTACTTCTTACTAATTACTAACAGCTATTTTAATTATTTAGTTGCTTTCTTCTTGTTAGCAACAGTTTTTCTTCTACCTTTTCTTGTTCTAGAGTTGTTCTTAGTTCTTTGACCTCTTAATGGAAGTCCAGATCTATGACGAATTCCTCTATAACAACCGATGTCCATTAAACGTTTGATGTTTAATTGCACCTCAGTACGTAATTCACCTTCAATTGTATAAGTTCCAACTGCTTCACGAATTCTTCCGATTTCTTCATCAGTCCAATCTGATACTTTAGTGTCTTCACTTACTTTTGCATTGGCTAATACTTCTTTAGCTCTGCTTCTACCTACTCCAAAGATGTATGTTAATGCGATAACACCTCTTTTGTGTTTTGGAATGTCTACTCCTGCGATTCTTGCCATAACTATCCTTGTCTTTGTTTAAATCTAGGATTCTTTTTATTGATTACGTATAATCTGCCCTTACGACGCACAATTTTGCACTCGGGACTTCTCTTTTTTATTGATGCTCTTACTTTCATGAGTTTAGTATCTATAAGTAATTCTTGCTTTTGTTAAATCATACGGACTCATTTCTAGTTTCACTTTATCACCAGGTAATAATTTGATATAATGCATGCGCATTTTCCCTGAAATGTGAGCCGTTACGATGTGACCATTTTCTAATTCTACACGGAACATAGCATTTGATAATGCTTCTATGATTGTTCCATCTTGTTCTATTGCAGCTTGTTTAGCCATAATTATGCAACTACTTTACGGTTTTTACCAGTTTTCATTAAACCATCATAATGTCTATTCAACAAGTATGAGTTTATTTGTTGCATGGTATCTATGGCAACTCCTACCATAATTAGCAACGATGTTCCTCCAAAGAATAATGCCCAACTTGGCTGAATTCCCATGATGTTTCCAACGATAGCTGGAAATATTGCGATCAATGCTAAAAAGATTGATCCAGGCAGTGTTATTTGAGACATTATTTTGTCTAGGTATTCTCCAGTTTCTCCACCAGGGCGAATTCCTGGAATAAACCCTCCACTTCTTTTTAAGTCATCTGCCATTTTGTTCGTAGGCACTGTGATAGCTGTATAGAAGTATGTAAATATGATGATTAGAAATGCGAACAAGAGATTGTACCACAATCCAAATACATCTTGGAAATTAGCTTGCATCCATTGTCCTACTGTAGAGTCGGTTCCTAAACCTTGTCCGATAGCAGATGGAACAAACATTAACGCTTGCGCGAAGATGATTGGCATTACACCTGATGCATTTAATTTTAATGGAATAAATTGTCTTGCTCCAAACATATTTTTCTCATATCCTCCCGTTGCAGTTCTTCTGGCGTATTGTACTGGCACTTGTCGCACAGCCATGACCAGCATAACACTGGCAAGAATGATTGCTAACCATATTACAATCTCGATCAAAATAAGCATTGGTTTTGAGGAGTTGGAAGCAAATTCTTGAACAAACGCTACAGGCATTTGTGCAATAATTCCAACCATAATTAATAATGAGATTCCATTACCAATTCCTTTGTCCGTAATTTTTTCACCAAGCCACATTGCAAAGATGGTTCCTGTGATCAAAATGATTACAGATGGAACGATGAAATCTAATCCTTTTCCAACTGTGAATGCTTCGTCTGGAACACCTAAAGCTCCTAATCCCCATAAATAGAATGGTGCTTGCACCAAACAGATAAGGATGGTAAGCCATCTTGTGATTTGTGTGATTTTTTTACGACCACTTTCTCCTTCTTTTTGAAGTTTTTGTAGGTAAGGAATCGCAATTCCCATCAACTGAACTACAATAGAAGCAGATATATATGGCATAATTCCTAATGCAAATACAGAAGCCTTGGCAAAAGCTCCTCCAGTAAACATGTTTAATAGACCACCAAGTCCATCATCAAAATTACCAGTAAAGGCATCACCAAGTTTTGTATAGTCCATACCTGGAAGACTCACCTGCGCACCAAAACGATACACGAGTAAAAGTCCAAGAGTTACTAAAATCTTCGTTTTTAGTTCCTCAATTCCCCAAATACTTTTTATTGTGTCAATAAATTTTTTCATGCTTCTATGTAGAAATTATAAAGTTACTGCTTCTCCTCCTGCTGCTTCAATAGCTGCTTTTGCGGAAGCTGTAAATTTGTGAGCGGTAACTTTTAATTTTGATTTAAGTTCACCTCTTCCAAGGATTTTTACTAAATCAGTTTTTCTAGCTACTCTGTTAGCTATTAATATGTCTAAATCAACAGTGTCTGTGATTTTCCCTTCATCAACTAATTCTTGAAGTCTATCAAGATTTACACCTTGATATTCTTTACGGTTGATATTTGTGAAACCAAACTTAGGAACACGTCTTTGAAGTGGCATTTGTCCACCTTCAAATCCGATTTTCTTTGAATAACCAGAGCGAGATTTAGCTCCTTTGTGACCACGTGTTGCCGTGCCACCTTTTCCAGAACCTTGTCCTCTACCTACTCTTTTGTTATTACTTTGAACTGAACCTTCAGCTGGTTTTAAGTTACTTAAATCCATAACCAATTGTTATTATTAAGCTTCTTGAACAGAAACTAAGTGTTTAACTTTATTTATCATTCCAAGGATGTTTGGTGTATCATCGTGCTCAACAACCTGACCGATCTTTTTTAGACCGAGCGCTTCTAGTGTTCTCTTTTGATCTTGAGGACGACTAATTTTGCTTCTTACTTGTGTTACTTTAATTTTTGCCATTTTATCCTTGATTTATCCTTTAAATACTTTTTCTAAAGAAATTCCTCTTTGTCTTGCAACCATTCCTGCATCTCTTAATTGTAATAGAGCATCAAAAGTTGCTTTTACTACGTTGTGCGGGTTAGATGATCCTTGAGATTTTGATAATACATTGTGAACTCCTACAGCTTCTAATACTGCACGTACAGCTCCACCTGCGATAACTCCAGTACCCGAAGATGCTGGTTGAATGTATACTCTAGCTCCACCGTATTTTCCTTTTTGCTCATGTGGTAATGTCCCTTTTTGCAAAGGAATACGAACTAGATTTTTCTTCGCATCTTCAATTGCTTTTGCAATTGCAGTAGCAACGTCTTTAGATTTTCCTAAACCATGTCCTACAACACCGTTTTCATCACCAACCACTACGATTGCTGAGAATCCAAAGGCTCTACCACCTTTTGTTACTTTCGTTACACGTTGTACTCCTACCAAACGATCTTTTAATTCTAGTCCACCTGGCTTTACTAATTCTGCGTTTTTGTATTTCTGATACATAGTTTCTTAGAATTTAAGTCCTCCTTCTCTAGCACCTTCTGCTAATGATTTTACTCTTCCGTGGTATAAATATCCACCTCTATCAAATGCGATTGTTTCAACACCAGCTTTTAATGCTTTTTCAGCGATTGACTTCCCTACTAAGGCAGCTACTTCTGATTTTGTCCCTTGTGCTTTGATATCTTTATCTCTTGATGAAGCAGCAACAATTGTTGTACCATCTACATCATTGATAATTTGAGCATAAATTTCTTTATTACTTCTAAAAACAGATAATCTTGGTCTAGCTTCTGTACCGCCAACGATTTTACGAATTCTGTTTTTGATTCTTTGTCTTCTTTCAGTCTTTGATAATCCCATAGTTAATTATTAAGCTGATTTACCTGCTTTTCTTCTTAATACTTCTCCAACAAACTTAACTCCTTTTCCTTTGTAAGGTTCTGGCTTACGGAATCCACGGATTTTAGCCGCTACTTGTCCTACCAATTGTTTGTCGTATGAAGATAATTTTATAATTGGATTTTTACCTTTTTCAGATATTGTTTCAACTTTCACTTCAGAAGCTAAGTCTATAACAATATTGTGTGAAAATCCTAAAGCTAGTTCTAGTCTTTGTCCTTGGTTACTTGCTCTGTATCCAACTCCAACTAATTCTAACTCTTTTGTAAATCCTTTAGAGACACCTTCAACCATGTTGTTAAGTAATGCTCTATATAGACCGTGTTTTGCTCTATGATCTTTGCTTTCTGATGGGCGATCTAGTATTAATTGACCTTCTTCTTGTTTTACGGTAATTCCGTCAACTTGTTGTGTCAATTCTCCTAATTTACCTTTTACGGTTACTAAGCCATCTTTTATATCTACAGTAACTCCTGCTGGAATACTTACTGGGTTTTTACCTATTCTTGACATTTCTGCTAGCTTTTTTAATTAGTAAACGTAACATAAAACTTCTCCACCAACATTTTCACGTTGCGCTTGCTTTCCTGTCATTACTCCGTGAGAAGTAGATACGATTGCAATACCCAATCCGTTTAATACTCTTGGAAGTTCATTAGCTCCAGCATACTGGCGTAAACCTGGTGTACTGATTCTTTGAATTTTCTTGATTACAGGATCTTTGGTCATCTTATCGTATTTTAATGCGATTTTGATGCTTCCTTGTACAGTTGTGTCTTCAAACTTGTAGCTTAAAATAAATCCTTGATCAAATAAGATCTTTGTGATTTCCTTTTTAAGCTTCGAAGCTGGAATCTCCACAACTCTGTGTCCCGCTCTACTGGCGTTTCTAATTCTTGTTAGATAATCCGCTATTGGATCTGTATACATATGTATGAATTTGCGGTTTTGGTTTTCGACCGAAGTCGAACCTGAAACCAATTTATAATTTTACCAACTTGCTTTTTTAACGCCTGGAATTAATCCTTTGTTTGCCATTTCTCTGAACATTACACGAGAAATTCCAAACTGACGCATATACCCTTTTGGTCTTCCTGTAAGTTTGCAACGATTGTGCATACGAACTGGAGAAGCATTTTTTGGCAACTTTTGTAATGCTTCGTAATCTCCAGCTTCTTTCAAAGCTTTTCTTTTCTCAGCATATTTAGCAACCGTTTTAGCTCTTTTCACCTCACGGGCTTTCATTGATTCTTTAGCCATAATTAGTTCTTTTTAAAAGGTAAACCTAATTGTGTTAATAATGATTTCGCTTCTTTATCTGTCGATGCAGAAGTTACAAATGTAATATCCATTCCAGCAATTCTATTCACTTTGTCGATATTTATTTCTGGGAAGATAATTTGCTCAGTAACTCCTAAGTTGTAATTACCTCTTCCGTCAAAACCATTTGCTTTGATTCCATTAAAATCTCTTACACGTGGTAAGGCTGAAGTAACCAATCGATCAAGGAACTCATACATTTTCTCTCCTCTTAGCGTAACCTTTGCCCCAATTGGCATTCCTTTACGCAATTTGAAAGTTGCAACATCCTTTTTAGATATGGTAGCAATTGCTTTTTGTCCTGTAATTCTCCCAAACTCTTCGATAGCGTGGTCAATTAACTTTTTGTCAGCTACGGCACCACCAACTCCTCTACTTAAAACTATTTTTTCAAGTTTTGGAACCTGCATTACGTTTGCATAACTGAACTCTTCTGTAAGAGCTTGGATTACTCTCTCCTTATACTCTTTCTTTAATCTTGGAACATACCCCATAACTATAGTACTTCATTAGATTTTTTGGAAAACCTTACTTTCTTATCTCCTTCCATTCTGTAACCAACTCTTGTTGCTTCTCCTTTTGAAGTCATCAACGATAAGTTTGATATATGGATTGGAGCTTCTTTCTCTACAATTCCACCTTGAGGATTTTGAGCACTTGGCTTGGTGTGTTTCTTAACGATATTTACACCTTCCACAATTGCTTTGTTATCTTCACGTAGAACTTTTAATACTTTACCAGTTACTGGATTATCGGCAGTACCTTTATTAGCACCAGCAATAACTTTCACTGTATCTCCTGTTTTTATCTTTAGTTTTGTCATCTTAAACTTGTCTTAAAGCACCTCAGGCGCTAATGATACAATTTTCATGAATTGCTTATCACGAAGTTCTCTAGCTACAGGTCCAAAAACACGTGTTCCTCTCATTTCCCCAGTTGGGTTTAATAAAACACACGCATTATCGTCGAATCTGATGTAAGATCCATCTGGCCTTCTTACTTCTTTTTTAGTACGAACAACAACTGCTGTAGAAACTTGTCCTTTTTTCACACTTCCATTTGGAGTTGCGTCCTTTACAGTGACAACAATTTTATCTCCTACAGAAGCGTAACGTCTTTTCGTTCCTCCTAAAACACGGATCGTTAAAACTTCTTTAGCTCCCGTATTGTCTGCGACTTTTAATCTTGATTCTTGTTGTACCATAATTATTTAGCTCTTTCAATGATTTCAACTAATCTCCAACATTTGGTTTTACTTAATGGACGTGTTTCCATTATTTTAACTGTATCTCCAATATTGCAATCGTTCTTTTCGTCGTGCGCAACATATTTTTTTGTTTTTAACACGAACTTACCGTACATCGGGTGCTTCACTCGTTTTACTTCAGAAACCACAATTGATTTCGTCATTTTATTACTGGTAACGACACCTATACGCTCTTTTCTTAAATTTCTTTTTTCCATCTGTCAGTAGAATTCAATTTATTGTAATTCTCTTTTAGTTAGTTCAGTAGCTACTTTCGCAACCGTTCTTCTTACTGAACGCAACTGAATTGGATTATCTAAAGGAGAGATAGCATGTGCTACTTTTAAGTCTGAGTAGTTCTTTTTTAACTCCTTTAGTTTTTCTTGTAACTCAGCTACAGATAATTCTTTAATCTCTGATTGTTTCATTCTTCCTAAAAATTAAGCTTCGTAATCGCGAGCTACAATAAACTTCGTTTTAACTGGTAATTTTTGTGCTGCAAGACGCAATGCCTCTTTAGCAACATCCATTGGCACTCCACCAACTTCAAAAATAATTCTACCAGGTTTTACAACAGCTGCCCAGTATTCTGGAGCACCTTTACCTTTACCCATACGTACTTCAAGTGGCTTTTTTGTAATTGGCTTGTCTGGGAAAATCTTGATCCATAATTGACCTTCTCTTTTCATGTATCGAGTTGCCGCAACACGTGCTGCTTCGATTTGACGAGATGTCAAGAAATTTGAATCTAATGATTTGATACCAAACATACCGTTAGAAAGTAAGTATCCTCTTCCGGAGTTTCCTTTCATACGCCCTTTCTGTACTTTACGATATTTTGTTCTTTTTGGCTGTAACATTTTCTTTTACTTTAAAAAATTACTTTCTACGACGAGATTTTCCTTTTCCTGCTGAATTACCACCTTTTCCAGACTGCTTTTTAGACATTCCTACAAGTGGAGATAATTCTCTCTTTCCATAAACCTCACCTTTCATTACCCATACTTTCACTCCTAATCTACCGTAAGTAGTATGAGCTTCATGTAAAGCGTAATCGATATCTGCTCTGAAAGTTGATAAAGGAATACGACCATCTTTGTATGATTCTGAACGTGCCATTTCCGCACCATTCAAACGACCAGAGATTTGAATCTTGATTCCTTCAGCATTCATACGCATTGCAGCCGCAATGGCCATTTTAATAGCTCTTCTGTATGAAATTCTGTTTTCAATTTGACGTGCAACACTCGCTGCGATCAAATTAGCATCAAGTTCAGGTCTCTTAATTTCAAAGATATTGATCTGTACTTCTTTACCTGTAATTTTCTTAAGCTCTTCTTTTAACTTGTCTACCTCTTGACCGCCTTTACCAATGATGATACCTGGACGCGCCGTAGTGATAGTAACGGTTACAAGTTTAAGCGTACGCTCAATAATTACTCTAGAAACACTAGCTTTAGATAAACGAGCATGGATATACTTTCTGATTTTATCGTCCTCAGCAAGTTTATCTCCGTAGTCATTACCTCCGTACCAGTTAGATTCCCATCCTCTGATAATACCAAGGCGATTTCCGATTGGATTTGTCTTTTGTCCCATACTTCCTATCTTAACTTTGTGTATTGTTATTAGCTCCTAACACCAATGTAACATGGTTGGAACGTTTTCTGATTCTGTGTGCACGACCTTGTGGTGCTGGACGCAGTCTTTTCAACATACTTCCTCCATCCACGCGGATCTCCTTTACAAATAATTCAGCATCTTCAATGCTTGCATCTTCGTTTTTAGCTTGCCAATTTGCAATAGCAGATAATAACAATTTCTCTAAACGACGAGAAGCTTCTTTTTGACTGAATCTTAATATATGAAGCGCTTTTTCTACTTTTTCACCTCTTACTAAATCCGCTACTAAGCGCATTTTTCTTGGCGAAGTAGGGCAGTTATTCAACTTTGCAAAAGCTATGTTTTTCTTAGCTTCTTTGATTTGCTCTGCTCTTTCTTTTTTACGAACTCCCATAGCTTCTTATTATTTTTTTCCTTTATTTTTTGCACCAGCGTGACCTCTAAATGATCTTGTTGGTGAAAATTCTCCTAACTTATGTCCTACCATGTTTTCTGTAACATATACAGGAACAAACTGACGACCGTTATGAACAGCGATAGTCTGACCAACGAAATCTGGAGTAATCATAGACGCTCTTGACCAAGTTTTGATCACAGCTTTCTTTCCTGACTCAATATTTTGTTGAACTTTTTTATCTAAACTATAGTGAACGTAAGGTCCTTTTTTTAATGATCTTGCCATGTCTTATTTCTTTCTACGTTCTATAATATATTTATTACTCGCTTTCGTTTTAGACCTTGTACGGTATCCTTTAGCTGGTATTCCGTTTCTAGATCTTGGGTGACCTCCAGAAGATTTACCTTCTCCACCACCCATTGGGTGATCGACAGGGTTCATTACTACTGGTCTTGTTCTTGGTCTTCTACCTAACCATCTACCTCTACCTGCTTTACCAGATACTAGTAATTGGTGGTCAGAGTTAGAAATGGCTCCGATTGTCGCTAAACAATTTGCCATAACCATTCTTGTTTCACCAGAAGGCAATTTGATCGTAGCGTATTTTCCATCACGTGCCATTAATTGCGCAAATGCACCTGCACTTCGAGCCATTACAGCTCCTTGTCCTGGGCGCAATTCTACACAAGAAATAATGGTTCCTAATGGAATGTTACTTAAAGGCATGGAGTTTCCGATTTCTGGAGCAACTTTTTCTCCTGAAATTACGGTTTGACCTACTTTTAATCCGTTTTGAGCGATGATGTAACGCTTTTCCCCATCCGTGTATTGAACTAATGCGATAAAAGCAGTTCTGTTTGGATCATACTCAATAGTTTTCACTTCCGCAGAAACATCTTTACGATCTCTTTTGAAATCAATAATACGGTATCTTTTCTTATGACCACCTCCGATGTAACGCATGGTCATTTTACCTTGATTGTTTCTACCACCAGATCTCTTTTTCGGTGCGAGCAAGCTCTTTTCCGGCTTATCAGTAGTGATGGCATCGAATCCATTGACTACTCTAAAACGCTGAGCTGGTGTAATTGGTTTTAATTTTCTTACTGACATTTTTTGTCTTTACTTATATATTGCTATAAAAATCAATAATATCTCCTTCCGCTACATCAACGATTGCTTTTTTCGTAGCATTCGTTTTCCCATGCTGGATTCCAGTTTTGGTGTAACGTACTTTTCTATCTGGTCCGTAATTCATAGTACGAACTTTCTCTACAGAAACCCCATAAGTAGCCTCTATAGCTTTCTTAATCTCAACTTTGTTAGCTTTTACATTCACTAAGAAAGTATATCGATTATTTAATTCACTATCAGCGGTAGCTTTTTCAGTTACAACTGGTTTAATTAAGATGCTCATTTGGTTTCTTATTTACTTAAGTTTGATTCAATTCCCTCTAATGCACCTTCACAAAGCACTATTCGATTTGCGTTAACAATTTTGTAAGTGCTTAATTCTGAACTAGTTAACACCTCTGAGGTTTTCAAATTACGTGACGACAAATATACATTATTATTTGAATCACCCAACACAAATAGCGATTTTTTACTATCTAACCCTAAAGCTTTCAATACATTGATGAAATTTTTAGTCTTAGGAGCGTCAAAATTAAAGTCTTCAAGAACGATAATTGACTCGCTTTTTGCCTTTAATGTAAGTGCTGATTTTCTAGCCAACTTCTTTACATTTTTGTTCAATTTTTGAGAATAGCTTCTTGGTCTTGGACCGAAAACTCTACCTCCACCTTTGAACAAAGGGTTTTTAATACTACCAGCACGTGCCGTACCTGTACCTTTTTGTTTCTTGATCTTACGTGTACTACCTACGATTTCTGCTCTTTCTTTAGCCTTGTGCGTTCCTTGTCTTTGATTTGCAAGATATTGCTTGACATCTAAGTAAACTGCATGATCGTTAGGCTCAATAGCGAAAACAGCATCAGAAAGGTTTGCCTTTCTACCTGTTTCTTTTCCGTTTATATCTAAAACTGCTACTTCCATTACTTCTGAACGATTACATAAGAATTTTTATGTCCAGGAACACATCCTTTGACAACTAGTAAGTTCTTCTCAGGAACAACTTTTAAAACTCTTAAATTTTGAACTTTCACTTTATCTCCACCCATTCTTCCTGCCATCTTCATTCCTTTGAAGACACGTGCAGGATACGATGCAGCACCAATAGATCCTGGCGCTCTCAAACGGTTATGTTGTCCGTGTGTTGCTTGTCCAACACCAGCGAAACCGTGACGTTTTACAACACCTTGAAAACCTTTACCTTTTGATGTTCCAGCAATATCAACGAATTCACCTTCTTCAAAGTGCTCTACCGTGATACTGTCTCCTAAATTATACTCTTTTTCAAATCCTTGGAATTCAACAACTTTGTATTTAGGCGAAGTACCTGCTTTTTTAAAGTGACCATTAGCCGCTTTTGAAGCACGTTTTTCTGCCTTGTCATCGAAACCAAGTTGAAGAGCTTCATACCCGTCAACCTCATTGGTTCTGACTTGGGTAACAACGCATGGTCCAGCTTCGATCACGGTACATGGAATGTTTTTTCCATTCTCGTCAAAGATGCTTGTCATGCCGATTTTTTTTCCGATTAACCCAGACATTTTGATTTTAGATTGTGGATTTTAGATTTTCTGAATTTGGCAACTCCCAAATTTGCAATCTTTTATCCGTTATTAATTAATTTACTTATTTAAAAAAATTCAGGGCGAAAATACCTTTCAACCCTGAATTGTATTTTTACCGTTTTTCCTTTGCTCGCAGCTCCGGACATTTTATTTTCGCTAAGCGAAAAGTGTTTTTATCACACCTTGATCTCTAC
Organism: Kordia sp. SMS9; assembly: GCF_003352465.1. Lineage (NCBI taxonomy): Bacteria > Pseudomonadati > Bacteroidota > Flavobacteriia > Flavobacteriales > Flavobacteriaceae > Kordia > Kordia sp. SMS9. Next base: position 80,512 of record NZ_CP031153.1, read on the forward strand.
TTCAACACCACTTGGCAATTCAAGCTTCATAAGTGCATCAATTGTCTTTGAAGAAGAACTATAGATATCTAATAGTCTTTTGTAAGAACTTAATTGAAATTGCTCTCTTGATTTCTTGTTTACGTGTGGAGAACGCAATACAGTAAAGATTTTCTTGTGCGTTGGTAATGGAATTGGCCCTGTTACCACAGCTCCAGTAGTTTTTACTGTTTTTACGATTTTTTCAGCTGACTTATCAACTAAGTTATGATCGTATGATTTTAATTTTATTCTAATTTTTTGACTCATTTTCTTAGTTTTAAGCAGTTACACCTTTAGATTTCGCGATTACTTCTTCAGAAATGTTAGAAGGAGTTTCTGCGTAATGAGAGAATTCCATCGTTGAAGTTGCTCTACCAGATGATAATGTTCTTAATGACGTTACATATCCGAACATTTCAGATAATGGCACTGTTGCTTTTACAACTTTAGAACCAGCTCTATCAGACATATCAGATACTTGTCCACGACGACGGTTTAAGTCACCTACAATATCTCCCATGTTTTCTTCTGGAGTTAATACTTCTAATTTCATAATTGGCTCAAGGATTTTAGCTCCAGCTGCTTTTGCTGCTGATTTGTATCCCATTTTTGCTGCCAATTCGAATGATAATGCATCAGAATCCACAGGGTGGAAAGATCCATCTTTTAAAACAATCTTCATAGAATCCATTTCGAATCCTGCCAAAGGCCCATTCAACATTGCTGCTGCGAATCCTTTTTCAACTGAAGGAATAAATTCTTTTGGAATACGTCCACCTTTAATTTGATCGACAAATTGCAATCCAGTTCCTTCAAAATCTTCATCCACTGGACTCATTTCGAAAACAATGTCTCCAAATTTACCACGTCCACCAGATTGTTTCTTGTATGTTTCTCTGTGTTCTGCTAGTTTCGTTAACGCTTCTTTATACTCAACTTGAGGCTCACCTTGGTTTACTTCAACTTTAAATTCACGTCTTAAACGATCTACAATAATGTCTAAGTGAAGCTCTCCCATTCCTGAGATGATCGTTTGACCTGACGCTTCATCCGTTTTTACGGTAAATGTTGGATCTTCTTCCGCTAATTTACCTAAAGCGATTCCTAATTTATCAACATCTGCTTTTGTCTTAGGCTCTACCGCGATACCAATTACTGGATCAGGGAAGTCCATAGATTCTAAGATAATTGGATTCTTCTCGTCAGATAAAGTATCTCCTGTTTTGATACTTTTAAATCCTACAGCAGCTCCAATATCTCCAGCTTCAATAAAATCAATTGCATTTTGTTTGTTAGAGTGCATTTGGTAGATACGCGAAATACGCTCTTTTTTACCTGAACGATTATTTAATACGTAAGAACCTGCATCTAATCTTCCAGAGTATGCACGGAAGAATGCCAAACGACCTACGAAAGGATCCGTAGCGATCTTAAATGCTAATGCAGCGAAAGGATCTTTTGCATCTGGCTTACGTTTAACTTCTTCTCCTGTATCAGGATTAGTTCCAACGATATCATCTTTATCAATTGGTGAAGGTAAGTAACGACATACTGCATCTAACAAGAATTGAACTCCTTTGTTTTTGAATGCAGAACCACAAATCATAGGAATGATTGCCATGTCCATTACAGCAGCTCTTAATGCAGCGTGTACTTCTTCTTCAGTGATAGAGTTTTCATCTTCCATGAATTTCTCTAACAAGTTTTCATCATACGTTGCCACTTCTTCAATTAAGTGTGCACGTGCTTCAGCAGCTTCTTCTTTTAATTCTTCTGGAATATCAATAACGTCAAAAGTAGCTCCTTGTGTTTCATCATGCCAAACAATAGCACGGTTCTTCACTAAGTCAACAATACCTTTAAAGTCCATCTCTTCTCCAATCGGTAATACAATTTGTACAGCGTTAGAACCTAACATTTCTTTCACCTGCTTACAAACCATTGAGAAGTTAGAACCTTGACGGTCCATTTTGTTTACAAATCCAATTCTTGGAACTTTGTAATTATCTGCAAGTCTCCAGTTAGTTTCAGATTGTGGCTCTACACCATCCACTGCACTAAATAAGAAGACTAATCCGTCTAATACACGTAATGAGCGATTTACCTCTACTGTAAAGTCAACGTGACCTGGAGTATCGATAATATTGAAGTGATATCCTTTCGCATCTGAAGTTGGTTTTCCGTTTTCCGTTGGAAATTGCCATGTACATGTTGTAGCAGCAGATGTAATCGTAATACCACGCTCTTGCTCTTGCTCCATCCAGTCCATTGTAGCAGCACCATCGTGCACTTCTCCAATTTTGTGACTTACACCTGTGTAGTATAAGATACGCTCTGTTGTAGTTGTTTTACCAGCATCAATATGAGCAGCGATACCGATATTTCTAGTATATTTTAAATCTCTAGCCATTTTTATAGTTGTATCTGATTAAAATCTAAAATGCGAGAATGCTTTGTTAGCTTCCGCCATCTTGTGCGTGTCTACTCTTTTCTTAACTGCTGCACCTTCTTCTTTTGCTGCTGCTAATACTTCTGAAGCTAATTTTAAAGCCATTGATTTCTCATTTCTCTTACGAGAATAGCTAATTAACCATTTCATCGCCATCGATACTTTTCTATCTGGTCTAATTTGCATTGGAATTTGGAAGGTAGCTCCACCAACTCTGCGCGAACGTACTTCTACGTGTGGCATAACGTTAGATAATGCATCTTTCCATAATTCTAAAGCTGTTTTTTCTTCGTCTGTTATCTTTGACTCAACAATATCCATTGCGTCATAGAAAATCTTGAATGCTACAGACTTTTTACCATCCCACATTAAGTTGTTCACAAAACGTGTTACCAACTGATCGTTAAATCTTGGATCTGGTAAAAGAGGTCTTTTTTTCGCCTTTCTTTTTCTCATGTCTTTACATTAAAAGTTTTTAATTACTTCTTTGGGCGTTTTGCACCATACTTAGATCTACGTTGCGTTCTTCCTTCAACACCAGCGGTGTCTAAAGCTCCACGAACAATGTGATATCTAACTCCTGGTAAATCTTTTACCCTTCCACCTCTAACTAATACTATCGAGTGCTCTTGTAGATTGTGTCCTTCTCCTGGAATATACGCATTCACTTCATTACCATTTGTCAAACGAACCCTTGCAACTTTACGCATTGCTGAATTCGGTTTTTTTGGTGTTGTCGTGTATACACGCGTACAAACTCCACGTCTCTGAGGACAAGAATCTAAAGCAGCCGATTTACTCTTCTTAGTTATTTTGGCTCTTCCTTTTCTTACTAATTGTGAAATTGTTGGCATCTATTATTAAATATATTTTGATGTTAAAACCCTCTTTAGAGGGCGGCAAAGGTAAGTATTATTTCTAATTATTCAAATCTTAACGACTTAATTTTCAAGAAGATTAATTTTTTAAAGTGATTCCACATAGTATTTCCTGTTTTTTTACGTTATTTTGAAGCCGCATCGCATTCAATTTTTAGCTTGAAAAAATCAACACTACATATTTTACTTTTATTTTTTGCACTTTTTTGCACTTTTTCCGTCAGCGGACAAACGTTGCAAATTAATGGCAATTCTGACGATGAACAACAAGTTATTGATGCTACCAATTATAAAAGATCGCACGAAAATATAAAATCTGTAGTAGACGAACTCGCTTCTTTGCAAAAAGCACTCTTTGCCGTTGGTTATTTTGATGCCTCCTATACCAAACTTGAGAAAGTGAGTGATTCTGTGTATCAAAGTACGTTCAGCCTAAACACAAAGTATACTTCTTTAAACATTACATACAACAGCGACACTTTAGACGAAAGTCTTTTAAAAGTTTTTAATTTACAGTATACCGATAGCACCTTCATCATTACACCTGAAAACTTGACCCCTTTTTTAGAAGCCATTGTAGCGAATTTTCAAAATACCGGAAATCCTTTCGCAGAAGTGCAACTTCAAAATATTTTGAAATTAAAAAATGAACAAACCATCAAAGCAGATTTAGGAATTGTCGTTATTGAAAAACGCCGTTTGGATAAAGTGATTATTAAAGGATACGAAAAATTCCCAAAATCTTACACTAAAAATTATTTACGATTCACCTCCAAAGTTTTTAACAAGGAAGAGATTACCAAGCAAGCCAAACGCATTGATCAATTGCCGTTTGCACGACAGCTTAAAGATCCTGAAATTCTGTTTACAAAAGATTCTACCATATTATATGTATATATAGAAAAGGTGAAGAGTAATTTTTTTGATGGTTTTATAGGATTTAATTCTGATGAAGATACTGGCAATTTGAAGCTGAATGGCTATCTCGATTTGAAATTGATGAATAATTTGAATGCAGGCGAACAATTTAATCTTTTATGGAAGAATGACGGAAACGGGCAAACGAAGTTTTTAGCGGATTTGCGAATTCCATATATTTTTAATTCACCAATTGGTATTAATGCTGGTTTGGACATTTTTAGGCGCGATTCTCTTTTTAATATTGTCAATACGAAGTTGAACACTTTTTATCAGATCAATCAAAACAATCAAGTTCATGTGGGAATTCAGCAAACGGAATCCAACAATCTTTTAGAAAACGACATTAACCCTACAATTGATGATTATACTAGTTTTTTTACGACTGCTGGTTATACATTTACGAAACGAAATAATGCTTTTAGTATTTTTCCTAGTAAAGTTTTTGTTGGACTAGAAGCACAACTTGGAACACGAACGAATGACGCTGAAAGGAATGAACAAACCAAGTTTTCCTTTACGGGAAATTATTTATGGGAATTGAACAATCGGAATTTTATTTACGTCAATAATACTTCAGAAGCGTTAATTTCCGACCAGTATTTAACGAATGAAAAGTTTCGCTTGGGCGGAATTCAGTCAATCAGAGGATTTAACGAGAATAGTTTAGAGGCGACTTTATATAGCACCATCAATACGGAATACCGCTATATTCTTTCGCGAAATTCCTATGTGCATTCTATTATTGATTTTACCTATTTACAAGACGAATTGACACAAACTGACGCAAAATTGTATGGTTTTGGTTTTGGACTTGGTATTCGATCGAAATCAGGACTTCTAAAGATCAATTATGCCGTTGGAAAAGTAGACAACGCTGCGATAAAATTATCAGAATCAAAAGTACACATTAGTTTGGCTACTTCTTTTTGATAAAAAAATCGCCTAGTTAAAAACCAAGCGATTCACATTATAATACTTAATTGAGTGTTTTTTACGCACAAACTTGATTGGACTGACACGTATCTGGCACTGTTCCCGAACCGCAGAATGACAAATCTACTGACTCCAATGTACACGTAGGCGCTTCAGAGACTGGCGTTGATGTACATCTTGCTTTTGTCTTTTTGCAATCTAAGGTACAACCTACATCTCCCGAACCACACACACATTGTGAAGCCCCAATAGTATTTCCTCCCAATAATTGAGATGTTCCTAGATTAGAAATTTTTCTTTTGTTTAAATCTAAACTTAACTTTTTCTTTTTCATGATTTTTTATTTTAATTATGAAGTAAAATTAAATCCAATACCCACAGATTTTTTAATCAAAATCACAATTAACGTGCATTTAACAACAAAACTCAAATTTTAATTTTGGTAATCACTCACACTATTTATATTTAAAAAACGTGGTAAACTCTCTAAAATTAAGACATATACAGTTTTCACACTCCATTTCAACACTAAGCTTCACATTACTTTTCATAAAAACTGGTCACTTTTTTCTTTAAAAAAATAGGAATATTAACATATTATTATGATTTTTGGGATAGCTAATTCAAATAATTAACACAATGAGAACAAAGTTTAATGGAATGTTAACGCTGTTACTGGCGTTGATGGTGCAACTTGCGCTTGCACAAGAGAAGACAGTCAAAGGTACTGTTTCCGACGAATCTGGAATTCCGCTACCTGCGGCCAGTGTAGTCGTTAAAGAAACAAATTCAGGTACGACTACTGATTTTGATGGAAACTACTCCATCCAAGTAAATCAAGGTCAAACACTTGTATTTAGTTATGTTGGTTACAAAAAGAAAGAAATAGTCGTTGGAGGAAACAACACTATTGATACTTCTTTAGAACCCGACAACCAACTAGAAGAAGTAATTATTACTGCACAGGGTATTAAAAAGGAAAAGAAAGCCTTAGGTTATGCCGTAACCACCGTAGATAGTAAAGACTTAGAGCAGAAAGCTGACACCGATATCGGTAAGATATTACGCGGTAAAGCATCTGGTGTACGTATTACAGGTTCTGGAGGTGTGTCTGGTAGTGGATCTAACATTATTATTAGAGGACAGTCTTCTATTACTGGTGGAAACCAACCTTTATTTATTGTAGATGGCGTTCCATTTGATGGATCTTCTGGTAGTGCCAACCAATCTGCAAGTTCAGGAGCTTTCCAATCGGGTAACGTTGCCAGTAGATTTGCTGACATCGATCCAAACAACATTGAAAGCGTAAGTATCTTAAAAGGTTTAAGTGCAACTGCTTTGTATGGAGGTGAAGGACGAAATGGAGTAATTTTAATTACTACAAAATCTGGAAAAGATGCAAACAAGAAAATGGAAGTTACTGTGAATCAGTCAATTTTCTTTAACGACATCATTTTACCAGACTACCAAAATACTTGGGGTAACGGTTTCCAAAATGTATATGGAGCCTTCTTTAGTAACTGGGGAGCGCGTTTTGACAGTCAAGCAACAATTGACAACGCATTTAGAACGTCTATTTTAAATAATTTTGGTGTGGAACCATCTGTTTTATTTCCAAACAGACCTGAATTAGACAATCCAAATGTTACATACAGAGCGTATGATAGCCAAGAAGCATTCTTTAAAACAGGAACTATTGCAAGTACTTCTGTAAATGTTGCTGGTTCTTTTGGAGACAAAGGAAGCTTTAATGCTTCATATGCACATGTGGACGACCAATCATTTATTCCAAACAACAGCTTACGAAGAGATAACTTCTCTGTAGGGGGAACATTTAAGATGTCTAACAAGTTTACTTTATCTGGTAAAATTAGTTTAGCAAAAACAGACATTAGAAGTCCATTTACAGATGCTTCAACAGGTAGTGACGTAACATCGTCTACTGCAGGTACTGGAGGTATTGCTTCTATTTGGAATATTTTGTATTTACCACGAAGTGTTGATATTACTTTACCAAACCAACACCCTATTACAGGAGAAAGTATTTGGTATCGTGGTGGAAATGACCGTACAAACCCAGCTTGGGCGTTAAACAATACACAAGACAAGCAAAGTACAGATCGTGTATTTACTAATTTTGTAGCGATGTATGAAGCTGCGGATTGGTTAAACATTAGCTACCGTTTAGGTATTGACAGTCAAAACACAAAAGGAAGACGTGTAATTAATAAAGGATCTAATGATGGTTTACATCCTAATGGATACTTACAAACAACGTCACAAAGATTTACAATTTGGGATCAGTCTTTATTAATTGGTATTGACAAAGAACTTTCAGAAGACTTTGGTTTACAAGCAACAATTGGTGCTACTACAAAACGTCAAATTTTTGAGCGTGATGGTTCTGAAAGTAGAGATCAAATTATTTATGGTCTATGGAATCACTTAAACTTCAGTAACTCAAGTACAATTATTGAAGGAACTGTTTTTGCTGATAACAATACAACATATCAAACATTTAGCGAGCAAAATAACGTTGCAGCTTATGTTTCTGGAACACTTTCATATAAGAATTTCTTATATTTAAATACTTCTTTAAGAAATGAGTGGAACTCAACATTAGAGCAAGAAAACAGATCTCAGTTTTCTCCTGGTGTAAGTATGTCATTCATTCCAACATCTGCATTTGAAGGATTGCGTTCTAAAAATTTAAACTTCTTAAAGCTTAGAGCTGGTTATGGAACATCTCCAGGATTCCCTGGTCCATACACCACAAGAAGTGTAATTTCGTTAGTGCCAAACATTTTTCAAACTGCTGGTGGAAATTCTACAACAACTACTAGTATTCCTAATTTCTTACCAAACCCTGACTTAAAGCCAGAGCTTTCTAAGGAATTTGAAGTAGGACTTGAAGCTAGATTATTAGACAACAGAATTGGATTCGATTTTACGTACTACAACAGAGATACTGAAAATCAGATTATCCAAAGACCTTTAGCTCCTGAAACAGGATATACGAGTACATTTACTAACATTGGTAATGTAATTAATGAAGGTTTTGAAATTGGATTTGACATCACACCAATACGAACGGAAGATTTTGAATTTAAATTGACTGGTAGCTTTACACAAAACGAAAGTTCTGTAAAAGGATTGGATGATGGAGAGCAAATTCAATTTGGAGGTCTTTTCAGCGGAACAACTAATGCCGCTATCAACGATCAGCCTTTAGGTGTAATTGTTGGTGGACAAATTTTAAGAGACGCAGACGGAAATCGTTTAGTTGACGAAAATGGATACTGGATTCAAGATCCGAACAATGGTATCATTGGAGATCCAAACCCAGATTGGTTTACAACTGTAAATACAGGAATTACCTGGAAAAACTGGACTGTTAATATGCAGTGGGAATACCAACAAGGTGGAGACATTTATGCAACTACTGTTGGTGCATTAGTAGGTAGAGGACTTGTAGAAGATACAGATTTTGACAGAACGCAAAGTATTGTATTGCCAGGTGTTCGCCAATCTACAGGACAACCAAACGACATTCAAGTAACCGCTACGGAAGCATATTTCAACAACATTGGATTTGGAATTGACGAAGTACTAATTTATGATGCTACACATGTCAGATTAAGAGAAGCTTCTATAAGCTATAGACTTCCTAAAAAGTGGCTAGACAAAACCCCTTTCGGAAATGTGTCATTGACACTTTCAGGTCAAAACTTATTCGTAAAAGCATTCAATACTCCTGACAGTGTAAACTATGATCCTGAATTAAACAGTTTAGGTGTTGGTAACTCTCAAGGATTTGATTACTTGACTTCTTGGAACTCAAGAAGATACGGTATGAGCGTAAAAGTAACTTTCTAAAAAAAAATAACAATGAAAATAAAACATAACAAATTATTTTGGTTGCTAGGTCTAATACTTGTATTCTCTTGTGAAACAACAGAATTAGATTTACTAGTAGATCCAAATCTTCCCGCTCCAGATGCCTTGGATGCGGATACAAATTTAAATTTCATCCAATTCCAGTTAGCTGAATTCTTTGAGGACGCTACTGAATCTGGAGGAGAAGCTGTACGTTTAGAGTATATGTTTGATACATATGCCATAAACTTTAACAACACAAACGCTAGTAATAGCGGAATGTGGACTACTGCATATGCAAATATCTTAAACGAGGTTGAAGCATTAATTCCAATTGCAACTACCGCTGGACGTGTTAGACACATTGGTGTGGCTCGAATTATTAGAGCTTACACTATGATGACTATGGTTGATTACTTCGGTGATGTTCCTTACTCAGAAGCATTACAAGGTGATGTTGGAGTTGTTTTCCCTGCTGTAGATGCTGGTTCAGATGTATATGATGCTGCATTTGCTGAAATTGATCAAGCTTTGGCTGACTTTGCTAGTATTGATGGAAATACTCCTGGCTTCAATGACTTATACTATGGCGAAAACAATAGTACTACAATGAGCAATTGGACAAAGTTTGCAAACACTTTAAAGCTTAAATACTACTTAAACAGAAGATTGATTGACCCAACAGGTTCAGCTGCTGGAATCAATGCCTTACTTGGAAGTGGAGATATCATTACTTCAAGTGCAGAAGACTTTAAATGGTCTTCAGGAACATCGATAAACCCACAAAGTAGACACCCATATTTTGTTGAAGAATATTTGGCTGCCAATACTGGGGAATACATTCCTAACTATTTAATGTGGACTCTTGGAGTAGAAAAAGGTGCAGACGATCCACGATTAAGATACTACGTATACAGACAAGTTAGTTCTTTCCCAACAGATGAAGCTACTTTAAACAATGAAATTGATTGCTGGAACAATCCTAGACCTGCATCCTATGCAACAATAGATGCTATGCAAGTTGTTCCACTACCATTCTGTTCTTTATTTGGACGAGGTGATGGATATTGGGGTAGAGACCATGCAAATGCAGATGGTATTCCACCAGATAACAACAAAAGAACAACATTCGGTGTATATCCTGTCGGAGGTCGATATGATGATGATGATGCAGACACCATCGATGATAATGATGGATTACAAGGAGCTGGTATTTGGCCAATCATGATGGATTCATTTGTATACTTCATGAGAGCAGAAGCTGCACTATACTTAGGTACTTCTGATGATGCTGCCGCTATGTTAGAGCAAGGAATTAGATCATCTTTAACAACAGTAACTTCATTCTTACCTAATCCAGGAGACTTTACAAACACTGCTTCTGCAACAGATATTGATGACTACGTAAATGGTGTAATGGCATCATACATGGCTGCTACATCAGATGACGATAGAATGGACATCATTGGTAAAGAATACTGGATCGCTATGTATGGTAACGGTGTAGAAGGTTACAACCTTTACAGAAGAACTGGCGCTCCAGGAAACTTACAACCTACTTTATTAGGTACAGGTTCGTTTCCAAGATCATTCCTGTATCCAAATGTTACAGTTGACAGAAACATAAACATCTCTCAGAAGCCTGGACTTACTGTACAAGTATTTTGGGATAACAATCCTGCTGAGTTTATTCAATAAAAAAGAGAATTATGAAAAATAAATTTTTAAAAACCATTGTAGCTATAAGTGCTGTTTGTATAGCATTTTATAGTTGTAAAGACGACGATACGTTGCCTGTAGATTTTGATGAATTAATCAACACAGGTGTGCCTTTTGCTGCTGAACTTGCAACAAATGGATCAACTAACGTAAATAAATTAGACCCAAGCAGTTCTAGCTTTTCAAAAGACTATCAAATCATTTCTCCTTCTGGAGGAACTGATGTTACGAGAGTTGATGTATATGTAGGGCTTACAGGACAAAACCTTACTACAGATGAAGCGCTTTTAGCTACTATTGAATCATCTAGCTTTACAAATTCTGACGGAGGATATCCCGAAGTAAGTGTGGCTTTTGATGGAGCTTCAATCATTAATGCTTTAGGAATCGATCCATCTGCTTTAGAAGGTGGTGATACTTTCAACTATAGATTGGCATTGACAAATCCACAAGGAACATTTTCAGATGTAAGTGCTAACTTTGACAATCAATCTGCCGATCACACATTTGCTTCTACAGTAGTTTGTGACTCACCTACTTTACCTGCTGGTGACTGGACAATTGATATGCAAGATTCTTATGGTGATGGATGGCAGCCTACTACCAGCGGTGGTGGTGGACCTGGAATCACAGTTACATTAAGTGATGGAACTGTATTCGAAATTGGACTTTGTACTCCTTATGAAGATCCAGGATACGCATGTACTGCTGGATCAAGTGCTGGTACTGTAGTAATCACTATTCCTGCTGGAGTTAGTGGCGACTGGGTTTTTAATGGTGATTTCTGGGGAGAAATGTCTTTCCAAATTACAGGACCTAGTGGAAGTACTGTTGCAACTGCAACCGCAGGATCATCTGCTGGACCAATAGCATTAAACTTATGTAATGAATAAATCGTTATGTAAATTATAAATCTATACCAAATAAAAGACTGCCTTCAAATACGTTTTGAAGGCAGTTTTTTTTATGTCAATAGCAAAAAATAAAATCGTCTTCTAACATTACACAAACTTGAATTTTGAATTGTAAAGTTTCTTTTATAAAAACCAAAAAAATTGAAAAGTCACCACATTCTCATCAAAATCTTATCAATCCGTTAAATTATTTAACAAAACTATCTCATTTTGATAATTTTACGATTTAACACAACGCATTGCCCTCATTTCTACACCTATACCTTGATAAATAAGCATAAAATAACCCTCATTTTTTAAAAAAACTTAGTCTATCAATGCATTTTTAAGAAAAAAAAATTGGATTATTAACATATAATTAGGATTTTTGGCGATAGCTAATTCAAATAAATTAAAAAAATGAGAACAAAGTTTAGTGGAATTCTAACGCTATTCCTAGCGTTATTTGTGCAAATACTCTTTGCACAACAACAGACTGTCTCAGGTACAGTTACCGATGACACCGGTATGCCGTTACCAGGAGCAACTGTTTCGATTAAAGGTACTACTTCAGGAAAGACTACTGATTTCGACGGAAATTATTCTATTCAAGCTAATAACGGGCAAACGCTTGTATTTAGTTATGTAGGATATACTGCTCAAGAAATCAAGGTTACGTCTACTACTATCAATGTGCAATTAAAACAAGGTGAAGCTTTAGAAGCTGTAACAGTAGTCGCTTATGGCGGAGCTGTAAACAGTGCAAAAGTAGCATCTTCTATTGCTACAGTTGATGGTTCAACAATTGAGCAGGTTCCAATTAACTCTTTAGACCAAGTACTTCAAGGTGCTGCGGCAGGGGTTAACGTGAACACAGGTTCTGGTCAACCTGGTCAATCAGCAACAATTATTATTCGTGGTCGTGGATCTTTAAATGGAGACATTGAGCCATTATTCGTAATTGATGGTGTACCAGTAGATCAAGATAACTTTAGAAGTTTAAACCAAAATGACATCGAAACTTTATCAGTTTTAAAAGATGCGGCAGCTACAGCAATTTATGGAAACAGAGGTGCTGGAGGTGTAGTTATCGTAACAACGAAAAAAGGTAAGAAAGGATCTGGAGTAAACATTCAGTACAGAGCACTTTATGGTGTAGCTGTAAAGCCTAAAACAAGATTTCAGGTAATGAATACTACACAGCTTTTAACTTGGCAAAGAGATTTATTACCAGGTACACAATTTGGTGATGGTCAATCTGATGCGCAAATTGCTAGAATTGCTGGACAAGCAAATACTAATTGGGAAGATATTTTCTTCCAACAAGGAACTACGGTTTCACACGAATTAAGTATTTCTACAGGTAATGAAAATACAAGTTCATATACATCTATGCAATACTTCAAGCAAGAAGGTATTACTTTAGGTAGTGATTTAACACGTTTCTCTTTCAGAAATAACTTTAATGGAAGTTCTGAAAATAAGAAATTTAACTATGGAACTACATTAACGTTGAACCGTTCGGTAAGTAACTTTATTGTAGATGCTGCCAGAGGAAACAACACAGGTGGTCAGTTAGACAACCCGTTCATTGTACCTTACATTGGTAATCCATACATGAGCCCATACAATCCTGACGGAAGTTTAAACATTTTCGGTACAAGACGAAGTGGAGCTTTAAATGATGATGGTACTGTAGGAGATCCTAATGGATTCTTAAACACGCCTTTCTTAGCATTAAACACTGCACGTTTAAATACTGACCAAGAAACTGAATTTAAAGCAGTAGGTAGTATCAATGCAGATTACAACTTTGCAAAGAACTTGACTATTGGAGGACAAATTGGTATTGACTACACGAATATTGAGTTATTACAAATTACTGCTCCAGGAAGTATTAGAGGTTTAATTACTCCTAACCAAGGATCTGAAGTAAAAGGTGATCAAGCTGAAACATACTTTAGAGATGCTAACTTCATCTTAAATGCTTATTTAAGATACCAAAATGATATCACTGACAAATTGAGCTTATCTGCTTCTCTTTATGGTGAGTACAACTATTCAAACACTCAATCTGCTGGATTTAGAGCATTTGGTTTGAATCCTGCATTACCAACTTCATCTGCTGGTTTTACTAGTGGTAACACACAAGAAGGTGAAGACGAAAACGGAGATGGAATTTTAGATGCTGCTACAGAGCTTGCATTGAACTATGTGCCAACTGTATTTTCATCTGAAAGCGAACTAGCATTAGCATCTATCTTTGGTACGTTAGATTTAGATTATGATGGTAAGTATGGTTTCTCTGGAACAATTAGACGTGACCAAACTTCACGTTTCCCTAAAAACCCTACAGGTACATTCTGGTCGGTTGCTGGTCGTTGGAATATTGACAGAGAAGATTTTATGAGCGATGTTGATATTATCAACGCTTTAAAAATTAGAGCTAGTTACGGAGTTGTAGGTAACCAAACAGTTGGTGGACGTTATCAAGGACTTCAAACAGTATTTGCTGATCCAACAAGTTACCAGTTAGGAACTGGGTACGGTTTAGGAGGATTAGTTGATGAAGAAATTCAGTGGGAAACAACAAACCAATTGAACGTTGGTTTAAGTTTTGGACTTTGGAATAACAGATTATCTGGTGAATTTGATTACTATGACTTCTTAACAGATAGATTATTTTCAGACGATGCGCCTTTATCTGTTGCACAAACTGGGTATAATACAGTAATTACAAACATCGGTAGTATGAGAAACTCTGGTGTTGATTTACAACTTGCATATGACGTATTAAGAAAGTCACAAACAAACCCTTGGGCTATTACTGTTCGTGCAAATGGTAACTACAACAAAAACAGAGTGGAAGAATTACCAGTTGGATTTACAGGAAACACACTTCGTGTAACTGAAGGTCGCCAAGCATTTACTTGGTTCGACGTAAGATGGGCTGGTGTAGATCCTTCAAATGGTCAACCACTTTACTACGATATCGACGGAAATATTACAAACGTATTTGATCCAAGCAATGCAGTGTATTTAGATAAAAACTTTGATCCAACATATACTGGAGGTTTTGGAGCTGATATTTCATACAAAGGTTTTGCATTAAATGCTTTATTTTCTTTTGCTGCTGATAGATGGAGACGAAATGGTTCTTTAGCTATTGTTGAAGATGCTTCGTTAGCAGGATTTGCGAATCAATCTGTTACGATGTTAAATGCTTGGACAACTCCAGGACAAGTAACTGATATTCCTAGATTATCTTTCCAAGGACGTGCAGAAGTTGGAGATCGTTACATTGAAGATGCATCTTTCTTACGTTTAAGAAACCTTTCTTTATCATACACAGTTGATTCTAAAATTTTAGAAAAAACAAATGTCTTTTCAGGAATAAGAGTTTTTGTACAAGGTACTAACCTAGTTACATGGACTAAATGGAGAGGATTTGACCCAGAAGGTAACCAATCTGGAGGATTCTTTGACTATCCTGTACCAAGAACATTCTCTTTAGGATTTGACTTAAACTTTTAAAAAATAAAAAATAAAATGAAAAAATATTTTCTAATACCAATTATTGTCACCTTACTATTTACAGTAAGTTGTGATGATCAATTAGAACGTTTTCCCGTAGACACTTTAGTGGAAGAGACTGCTTTTCAAAGTGTATCTGACTTAGAAAACGGGCTTCGCGGATCCATCAATAGTATTAACCGTGGCGGTGGACAAGGAAGTTTACTTGCCTTTAACTCTATTTTTACAGACAATTGTAAAGTTGGTGTAGACAATGGTGGACAACAGATCGCTACTATCAACCAAATCTTAAATTCACAAGGTGGTGATCAAGGTACATGGACTGATAGATATAACGCTATTAACAACTTTAACCGTCTTTTAGCTGCAGCTAGCACTATTGCTCCTGGAGTTGGAGAAGAGTTTTCTTATGATAACATCTTAGCTCAAGCGTATGCATTTAGAGCTTATCTACACTTCAACTTATTAGAGTATTATGCAGAAGATTTGATGAATGATTCATCATTAGGTGTATATTATCAAAATGTAGTAGCTACTTCTGGATTCCCAGCAAGACAAACTGTTGGCGAAAATTTAACAGAAATTGAAAATGATCTTACATTAGCAGCAAGTTTAATGCCTTCAAGTGCAATAGACCCTAATTATGCTACACAAGAATTCATTACATTCTTACGAGCTAGAATTGCATTATATACTGGTGATTACAATACCGCTATTGCAAATGCAACTGAATTAATCAATACCAATACATTAGCAAATCAAACACAATATGCTGCTATGTTTGCTGGAGACGGTGATAGTACTGAAGTAATATTTAAATTTGATAATGTACAAGGAAACAATGCTTCTATCGCTTTCAACTGGATCTTTACAGGTACAGGTGGTAGCTTTATGGAAATGTCTAACGGATTATTCCAAGCATTCTCTCCTGGTGATATTCGTCGTGCTGTAAATGTAGATCCTGAAAGTAATCCTGGTGATAGTCCAGCTTTACTAGTAATTGGGAAGTATCCGCCAAACGCTGATACTAACTACATCAACGATTACAAAGCGATGAGACTTTCTGAGATGTACTTAGTTAGAGCAGAAGCACATGCTAGAAAAGCAGCTCCTGATTTTGCTGCTGCTGCTGCTGATATCAGTACACTTAGAACTGCTAGATTTGGTTCTACACAAAATGTAGCTACATATTCTTCAGTAACGGATGCTATTACGAACATCAAAGCTGAAAGAAGAATTGAATTATGTTTCGAAGGTTTCAGATATTTAGATATTAAGAGATACAGAAATATTTTAAATACAGGAGTTGAAAGACTTCCTGTTGATTGTGAAACTGTTCCATGTTCATTGCCTGTTTCTTCTGAGAAATTTACATTCCCAATTCCTCAATCTGAAATCAATGCAAATCCTAATATGGAGCAAAACTCTGGATACTAATAAATTAAAAAAAATATAAATGAAAAAATTTGCAATATTATTTATTGGAGCTCTTTTTCTACTTACTTCATGTGAGGAAACAGAATCACCAATATACGATCAAGGAAGCCAGCAAACGCTCGTGAGTTGGGGAAGCCCTTCAACTAGCGTTGGTGTATTTCCTGGTCAGACAGTAAATACTACTATTGAAATCAATGCTAGTAGACAATCAACTGTTGAAAGAACTGTAACGATATCTGTAAGTGAAGAATCATCTTCAGCAGCAGCAGAAAACTATATTATTCCTACATCATTTACAATCCCTGCAAACACATACTTTGCATCATTTGATGTAACTATTACGGATGCTTCACTAGGATTAACACCAAGTACAATTGTTTTGAACTTGGATACTGTTGACGATGGAGGAAATACAACAACGAACATACATACAATTAGTGCGTTTGAATTAGCTCCATTAACTGGAGAGTACCTAATTGAGCAAACATCAGCATTGATTGATGGTCCTACATTAGCTACAGGAACAGTTGTAGAAGTAAATTATGTATCTTCTACACAACGTTCTTTTGATACTGCTAACTATCCTAATTATTGTAGTACACCTAACACATTTACATTTGACTTAGTTGGAGGTGTTACTGGAGAGATTGTTGTTCCTGTACAAAATAGTAACTGTCCATGTTCAAGTGGTGCTAACTGGTTTGGACCTGCTGATGGACCAAACGAAACGTACGACTTAAATGATGATTCAGTATTCTTTGTAACGTTTGCAGATGATGTACAAGAAGACTGTGGTGCTGTAGCTGACACAACTTATAGATTTACTAAACAATAATAATTTTTAATAATTATGAAACATATTTTTAAAATAATATACTCAACGGTCATTATTGCAATAGTGATGTCGAGTTGTGCCTCAGATTCGGAGACTTCAAGATTCCAAGACAATCCGGAAACAGGTTGGGTAGAATTTAGAGCTGCTGCAACTACAAGTGGACAAACTGTGACAAACCTTCAAATTCCTGTATCAATTGAAGTTCCTGTATATCCAGAAGGATTTAGCATTAGCTATTCTTTTGAAGCAGTACAAGGTGATTTTACACAATTTGTACTAAATACTACACCAGCGCCATTATTTATTGATCCATTAGAAACCACTAGATCTCCAAATATTTCTATTGATTTAATCAATATGAATATTGGTAGAGATTTCGTAACATCTTTTGATATTGTAATGACAGCAGTAGATAAAACTGGAATCACTTTAGGAAACGGTGAAGAAAGTATTTTGAGACACACGGTTACGATTCCTTGTTCTAATCCTCCTATAACTCCTAACAACTACTATGTTGGAGATTATACAATAGCAGATGTTAGTGCAACAATCGGACCTGGAAACGGAACTGAAAACTTTGCTGGTGGTACAGTAACGTTAGCAGTTGATCCAACAAACCCTAACAGAAGAATCTTTACTGTTGGAGCTTTGCCTGCGTTTAACGGACAGTTAGAGCAAGTAGTAATTGAATTTACTACGGACAATGTTGCTATCTTAGCAGAGGTTGTTGATCCAAGTTTAGCATGTAGTGCTGCTGGCCCATACATCTTTACAACAGATGCAGCTGGAGTACCATGGGATATTTGTAGTGATCAAACAATTACTATTCCTTACACAGAAGATCCAAATTCATCTTGTGGAGGACCATTCCCAGCTTCTTTTAGCTTGACTAAGAATTAATCATAGATTAACGCTATTATACTTAAAAACCACCCAATTGGGTGGTTTTTTATTTTATATTTGCCCCATGCAAAGTAATAACACACAAATTTTTGGTATAAGAGCTATTATAGAGGCGATAAACTCTGGTAGCACCATTGACAAGGTTTTTATTCAAAAAGGGCTTAGAGGTGACTTATTTAATGAATTGGACCAGCTTTTGCGTAAAAACGCAATCAGCACATCCTTTGTTCCACCAGAAAAACTAAACAGACTCACAAAAAAGAATCATCAAGGTGTGATTGCCTTGATTTCTCCTGTTGAATTTTATGACCTTGATTCTCTAGTGTTATCTGTCATAGAATCAGGAAAAACACCCACCTTTCTAATTCTTGATCAACTTAGTGATGTTCGTAATTTTGGAGCCATTATTAGAACCGCTGAATGCACAGGAGTTGATGGAATCATCATTCAGAAAAAAGGAGGCGCACCTGTTAACGCAGACGCCGTAAAAACTTCTGCAGGTGCCATCTTTAAAATACCAATTTGCAAAGTAGATCACATCAAAGATGCTATTTACCATTTGCAAAGTTCAGGCATACAAATTGTCGCAGCCACTGAAAAAACAGAACACAACGTATATGATGTCAATTTTACAGTTCCAGTAGCAATTGTGATGGGTTCTGAAGGAAAAGGCGTTTCACCCTCTATCCTAAAAATTGTAGATCACAAAGCAAAATTACCTATGTATGGTGAAATTGCTTCCTTGAATGTTTCTGTGGCGTGTGGCGCGTTTTTATATGAAATTGTACGACAACGTTTGGACTAATTATTCTTCCTCAGAAGATGTCGTGCTACTTACATAAATATAATTTACTTTGATAGTAGGTTGCAAAACAGGCTGCTCCACTACTGCTTCATCCTCAGGTAATGTTTCCATAAAATTTCCGTTTTCATCAAAATGACGCATAAATGGATCATCATCTGGCACAAACTCCTTTTTCTCCCATTCGTAGGTTTCTTTGGCATACACGACAGGAAGAAAAACTGCCAATAAAAATCCTGTGATGAATCCTCCCAGATGCCCTTCCCAAGAAATATGTGGTTCTATCGGAAACAAATACCACAACATTCCGCCATATACAAACATAATGATCAATGAAACTGCCACAAAACGATAATATCCTGTAATAATTCCCTTGAAAAAGATAAAACTCATCAACACATAAATAAAACCACTGGCACCAATATGATTGGCTTCTCTTCCTATCAACCATGTGATGATTCCTGAACCGAACAACCCCACAATAAAAATAGTCCAACGTTGCGATCTGTAAAAATAAATAACAGCCGCACTGAGTAAAAACAACGGAATGGTATTATTCCACAAATGATTCAAACTTCCGTGAATAAATGGGCTAAAAATGACACCGCGCAAGCCTTTTAATGTTCTTGGGTACACGCCGTAATCATTGAAACGAAATCCAAAACGTACTTCACTCCAATACACCAACCAAATTGAAAAAATAAAAATAAATGGAAGTAACACCACTGCTGGTGTGAAAATAAAAGGGTGTTTTTTAGAACTCATAGCAGTTATTAGTCAAAAAATTAGCCAAGATTCGTTTGCATGAAAAATTGTCATAGCCACGATTCTGTTGCTATTATTAAGGTTTTTCCTCAAAAATACTATGGCGAACGCATATAACTATCTGATTATTAATAACTAACTTAAATACAACTTAAAAAACCAACACCATGAAAACACAATCAACACTTACAGTTTTACTATTGCTTTTACTTTTTTCGTGTAGTCCCGAAGAAAATACAAGCGATAAAATCATTCAAGGAAATAATGTGAAAACCTTATATGATTTTGACAATTATGGCATATCTCATAACCTAGCGATGGATCATATTGCTACGATGCCAAACTTTAATACTGCATCTTTGGAAGATATTTTCTACTTTGCTGATACGTATACCGATGCCTATTTGGATAATTCTTGCCAATGCAATGATTGGCAAACACATGAAACACAAATGGACATGATAGAACAGCTACAGGAAAACATGAACAGTGCTTCCAGTATTCTTGTAAATATGAATGTCATCACACCACAAGAAGTACCACTAACGGATATGCTCTTTACCATTTTTGACAATGCAGTTTCTCTTCAGAATAATTCCTATAAAAGCATTCAAGAATTTACTGCCGAAATTGAAGCTCTTGAAAATTTTGTCTTCAACAATTACACGATAATATATGATCCTGTTGCAAAAACTGGAAATTATGCGGCTACTATTTTAGGAGCATGTAGCATTGCCAAAAATAGTTACAGCTATTGGGTCACTGCAACACTTAATAGCGCTCATTCGTGGAACTATCGCTTAACACAATTAAATCCAGCTACTAGAAACGGCAATACCATATCGCCAATACAAAAAGGTATTTTTGGTGATATCTGGCGTGGTATAAAAAGAGCTGGAGCTGACGTTGGAGGTTTTATAGTAGGTGGAGATTGCGGCGGTATCTTAGATGGAAGAGATTTAGGATGCGCAATAAAACACGCCAAAAAGAAATCTTCAGGCGTACGCAGATAGCATCATAATTTAAAAAAGCACATCAGTCAACTACTTCGGGGAAAGCATCGGAGCATTTAAATCTCGATTATCGAGTAACTTGTTTTTTTGTAGTTGCAATATCTTCTGGATACTTCTAATGCATAGTTTGGATAATTGCCTTATTTTTACAGCATGAGTGAACCACTAGCTGAACGCATTCGTCCAAAAACATTAGAAGACTACATCAGCCAAGAACATTTGGTTGGAGAAACTGGTGTGCTTACACGCCAAATACAACAAGGAATCATTCCTTCGCTCCTGCTTTGGGGACCGCCAGGAACAGGCAAAACAACGCTGGCAAATATTATTGCCACCACTTCGGATAGACCTTTTTATACGCTTAGCGCGATTAGTTCTGGAGTAAAAGAAGTTCGGGAAGTCATTCAGCGAGCAAAACAAGACAATGGTTTATTTACCACCAAAAACCCAATTCTTTTTATTGATGAAATTCACAGATTCAGCAAATCGCAGCAAGATTCGTTGTTAGGAGCCGTTGAAAAAGGTTGGGTAACATTAATTGGAGCTACGACCGAAAACCCCAGCTTTGAAGTCATTCCTGCATTATTGTCGCGCTGTCAAGTATATGTATTGAATCCTTTCGGGAAAGAAGATTTGGTAAAATTGCTACAACGCGCCATCAAAGAAGATACAGCACTTTCCAAGAAACAAATTACACTCAAAGAAACAGAAGCACTTTTGAAACTTTCTGGCGGTGACGCACGAAAACTATTGAATATTTTTGAACTATTAATCAACTCCGAAGGAACTGACGAAGTCACCATTACAAATGAATTAGTGCTAAGTCGTGTGCAAAAAAACACGGTTTTATATGACAAAACGGGCGAGCAACATTACGACATTATTTCAGCATTTATCAAATCCATTCGTGGAAGCGATCCTAATGGAGCTGTCTATTGGTTAGCACGGATGATTGAAGGCGGCGAAGATGTAAAGTTTATTGCACGGAGAATGCTTATTTCTGCGAGTGAAGACATCGGAATTGCCAACCCAACAGCTTTGGTGATTGCTACGAATACGTTTCAAGCAGTTTCTATCATTGGCTATCCAGAAGCGCGTATCATTTTGAGTCAATGTGCAGTATACTTAGCGACTTCTGCTAAAAGTAATGCTTCGTACATGGCAATTAAAAAAGCGCAAGCTTTAGTCAAAGAAACTGGCGATTTGTCGGTTCCGTTACACTTGCGAAATGCGCCAACAAAGTTAATGAAAGATTTAGGCTATGGCGAAGATTACAAATATTCACACGATTACAATCATAATTTCGTAGCACAAGAATACTTGCCTGATGAAATTTCCAACACAAAAATATATGATCCTGGAAGCAGTCCACGAGAAAAAAGTCTCCGCGATTTCCTGAAAAACCGCTGGAAAGATAAGTATGATTACTAAAGTACTATCATGACTGCAACACTTATCCTTTTTTGTGTAAACTTAATTGTTGTATGACAATTTTATCATCATCTTTTCTAGATAATTCGAGTTCAATTGCTAGTTTTAAACTATCTTGAAGTGTCCAAACAAATGTTCTGCCATAAAACCCACTAGAAAAAACTAAATCACCTTCTCCAATCTTATTTTTTAGTTCCTTGAATGTATCTCGATACTGCAATCCAAAGGGTAGTTTCCCTTTAAAAGATTTGTGTTGCCAACTCTCTTTTTTATAATTATTAAGAAAAATTACATCAATAATACCCAGACTATCAATTCTAATTTGAATTCCATCGTCTTCATATACATAATCTTTTTTTTCTTTCGAGAAATCTCTAATTTCTAATTTGCCTAACTCTTTACTATATGTCCGTACTTTTTTAGAATTGATATCAACACCAATAAATTCATACAGATTTTGATTGATAAACTTTTCACTTTTAGTCGTTTGTACATCAGTGTTCTTGGAAGAAGTTAAGGTTGTTCTCGTTTTTTGTGTACACGACAAAAATATACATAGCAAAAAGAGGTGTAAATATTTCATTACATAAAGAGTTGATTACTTACTATTGCCTTTTCAAAAAATACTTTAAAACTTAACATTCAACACCTTCTTTTTAGTGCCGTTGCCTGACGTTTTTGACAAAATCCATTTGCCATTTTCTTTGTACACCGTAGCGTCTTGCCCTTTGACCAAATACACATTAGGAACGCCCGATTTTAATAAAATCATCACCACTTTTGGTGTACTATCTACCAATTGATAGCCGTTTTCAATTGGTTGCGCATACAAAACATCTTTTTTACTTTCAGTAGTTGCCATTTCTTTTTCCTCAACTTCCTGAACTTCTACCACTTCTTCATCTCCTTCTTTGAACGTAACTGGTTCCATAGATGTTGGATCTGATACTGTCACTTTCTCGGAAGTTTCTTCGACAACTACTGGCGGTGGTGGTGGCGGAATAACTTTCTTTTCCTTTGGTTGATAAGAATAATTCTTAGCTTCAATCGCTTCAAAAGCACTGCGTATCGTTAAATTATACGCCTTTGCATATTCCTTCACTTTAGTACGTCCAAAAGGTGTTTCCAACACTATTTGATTGGAACAATCGCGCAAAACAATGGACGTTTTGGTCATAAAAATACTAGACTCATTGTTGATATCAGCGTATAAAGCCATACAGCGATCGTTTCCTAATTCCGCAGGAAAATCTTCATTATCATACAATACCTCAAAACCTTCTTTTTTAAATAAGTGACGCACCAACGTATTTACGCGGTATTTATCGTGTTTTTTTAAAAAGTCAAATTTATACGGAACAACTACATATTTATATTGATTCAATTCTTGTGAAAAACAAGAACATGTGATAAAAAGGAAAAGAACACTCGCCAAAAAACGTTTCATCTGTGTATGGTATTAGGTTTTGTTTATCTATAATTATGCTCCAAATTAAGAATTTTATTGGAATACGCTACTTTTTCTCCATCGGAATGACATAATTGAAGCCTAATTGTACAGAAGCGTAATTAGATTGCGCCAAATTTTGATATTCCAAAAGATTATCTGCCATAATGTAAAAGTTGATATTTCCAATATGTGAAGACAATCCTACTCCAATATTTGTTCGTGAAAAACCATCTACTGTATACGTCACTTTTCCACTTAAAAAAGGAAACAATCGTCGGTAATAAAAGGCAGAAAGTGACAATTGCGGTCTGCGCGAACGTCCAATCGCAAATAATTGCATCCCAACTTCGTTTAAATAATCGCCATCATCCGCAGTACAATTGCATTCTTTGTCCATTTTTTTTCCATAACGATACGATGCAGAACCATTGATTTTTGGCGAACGCCAAGCGATGTAATTATTGGAAATGGTATCTAATTCGAATAAATCTTCAAAATTATCCGTAATTTCTTGCCAGTATTCGTCTGCCGTTTGTCCAGAACCATTGTTGGGAAAGAGCGGGTTGACACCTTCAAAGGTATATTCGCCTTTTAGGGTATAGGTTTCCACATCTTTGGTGTGATAAATAAAGCCGAGATCTTGTATGCTTCCCGTGATTGTCCATTGTTCTTTGGGATGATATGTAAATCCGAAATCGGCTCCCAAACCTAAATTTCCACCAAAAAGTACGCGTTTGCGCAATTCTTTCACTGCTTCTCGGTTCCAATCGTTTTGTCCGTCGTTATCCAAATCAATTAAAGACGCATAGCCAGAGGTTTGGAGCTCTAAATCCAAATCAAACGTATGGTCGTAAAAGTTATTGGTTCCTTCTGTAGTGATGAAACTTCCCCTGTTATTGGTCGATTTAAAATTGAGCAAACTCGAATAGATTTTCCCACGAAAACCATAGGTCCACTTTTCATTCACTTTGGTTGTAAGCCCAACATGCAATACCGAAAGCAATTCGCCTTTCCCATTCAAATCACTCAAATCAAATTCGCGACCAATATTACTTTGATTTCCTTCATACGCCAAAATTGCATAATCTCTCGGATAGTAAAAATGAACATCCAATTCTTGATACAAACCAAAAGACACATATTTATTGGGCGCATACGAATTTCCATACGCAAATCCGCCACTCAAAATTTCCAATTGTTGATTGATGGTGAAATAATCATTTCGATCCAAATTAAACACCACACGACGCAACTTTTCATTAAAATTGACACCATTATCGGCAAACAAATCATACACGGTAACGCCAGAAGCGCCAGCACTTGCATGAATGTGTGACAACAACGGAACGCCTACATGCCATTTGTAGTTTACTTCCGCGCCAGGATTGAGTAACAACGATTGCGGAATGTCTGTAAAATTATAGAGCAATTGTTTGTTTTGCGCAACAATTACACACGAAAATAATAGCAATATGAAACTGAGTTTTTTCAAAGACTGCGCACGTATTATTCGTTATCAATTAAAAAGAAAAGCGTTGCTTTTGAACGCATACCAATAGCTCCAAGACTGTTATCATCTAACGGAATTCCTGAGGCACTTGGAAACATACTCAACACCAATTCAAGTCGTACAGTACTTTTGAGTTGTTCTAGCAGCACATCTTCAAAGATTTCAGTATGTGTGGTAACGACTTCAGTATTGCCGTCTGGTATCACATCAATTGCAAACGCATAGGTAACTTGATCGTTTTCATCAAACATGATGATATCTGCTCGAAATGTACGATCAATAGAATTGGTGACTTCAAAAAAGAATTCAGTTCGTATTAGGTTATCGCGCAGAAACTCGTCATTAAAAACATCCAACTCCAAATCGTCACCAACGGTAACAATGGCAGTTCCTGTAGGTTCTGAAAATTCGGAAGCATCAAAGTCAAAAAAGATCAAACTTGATTCTACAACGGGCGAAATGGCAATGTCTTCTGCTTGTTCAAAATCTACATCTTCTACACAAGAAACCAACACACATAGCATTAGCAATAAAGAGAATTTTTTGAACATAGCGCGACCGATTTAGTTTTATGTATTGAATTCGTTTACACTTTTTTAATGTACTAAAAGTTTATGCGAAATCATTGAATAATGGAGTATTTTTCAATACCTAAGAAAAGAAAAAAGATTCTTTCTCTAATAACAACTGTTTCTTAAAAAAACGACACTTTTGCGGTTTTATTACAGATATTTTTCAATTTCAGTCAAATCATGTACCAAAGGACAGAGCAAATGTGTGTATTTCTTGTCAAAATCAACATGAATCACATTCATATGTACCTTTAATGCTCCTAAAACATCAGCTTCCAAACTATCTCCTATCATCATCGCGTTTTCAGGAGCAACGTTTGCCAAATCTAAGGCATGTTCAAAAATCTTTGGGTTGGGTTTTTTCACATGCACACTTTCCGAATCCACAATATGTTCAAAGTAGGATAAAATTCCAGAAGCTTTTATTTTTTTGTGTTGCACTTCTCGGAAACCGTTGGTAATGATATGAAGATTGTATTTTTCTTGGAGATTTTTCAACAATTCTTCAGCATATTCAAAAAGATGATTAAAGCTGGATAAATACTGAATGTATTGCTCAGAAAGTGTATTGATCAATTCGTCAGATACTTCAAAATTAATCGCTTGAAACGTTTTCGCCAAACGCTGGTATCGCAATTCTTTTTTCGAAATTTTTTCTTCTCGGAACAATCGCCAGTATTCTAAATTTACGGGCACATACACCGCAAGAAAGCGATCATGATCGACCTCAACCTTGTTTTCGGCTAGTATTTTTTTGAACGTTAACGCGGAGTTTTTTTCAAAATCCCAAAGTGTGTGATCTAAATCAAAGAAAATATCAGTGATGTTCAGCATTGTTATATTTTTTTAACAAATTGATATATAGCTCTTTCCAATCCATACTGCGCTCTGCAAGTACTACATTGTGAAATACCGCTGCAAAAATACCATTTACTTTTTGGACTTCCACTGCCATTTTCATGATTTCATCGGTAAAAACTTCCGCTTCTAAATACCCTGTAAATTCCAAACAAAACGGATGTACGCGCAACGGTGTTTGTATTTCCATGCCAATGTCATAAAAGTAAAACGGATTGCAGGTTCCTGCACGAAATCCAAGCGCATCACGATAGCCCATGGAATAATCTTCTGAAAATTCTAAATCAATTAAGTTTCTGTAGAATTGCGGTACATTCAACATGTTGTGATGTTGTCGCACACGTTTTACAGGTTTGTTGATCGTAGTATTGAGTCGCTTCTTTTCTTTTTTCAATTTTTTGGCTTCGGAAAAAGAAGCATACGATGCCAACAGTCCAACTTTGCTATAATCCGACACATTTTTAATCAAGCGAATGAACTCATTTTTATAGATCGATACATTGTGATCGTTCGTAGAATAATCGCCAATTTGAAAGAAATAATACGCTTTTGTGTTGTATACTTTGTGCAGTGCAATTAGCTCGTCAAAATTGTTGAATGGATCGTCGCGCATACCTAGTAATACCGCGAAACGTTCTATGAAACGTGAAAATTTAAACCGAACAATATCTGTAGCAAATCCACCAAGCGTTCGTAGAATTCCACGTTTTTTATATGCATACGCTACCGGAACATTGATCATGGGTGTGTATGTGAATTCACGCTCTTCGGGAACTACGTCTGGAAAGCGATCTGAAAAGATTTTTAAAAACTTCTGACACCAAATATCTACGACAGGAATGGTGAGAAAACCGTGTTTGTATGCCAAACTTTCTGCGGCAGTGTAGCGTCCGTGTTCGTCTTTTACATACGGTAAATATTCTTCGTAGCGACTCAACATGTAGAAACTTGCTGCAAAAATGTCAAAAGGCACTGTACTTTTTTCTCCTGCGGGAAAGAAACAAGGAACTTCATCCCATTGTTGAATCGTAATGTCTACTTCTCCAATACCTTGCTCAAATAGTAAATCGTGACTTCGTACCGAAAATTCGTCGCCCAAAGGCTGCTTTACGTACGACATTTTAACTTCGTTGTGCGCAATAAAGGTTTCTATTTTCGTGGTAAAATCAATAGGAATTCCCAGAATACGTGTCAGTACATGTTTAAATGTATACCGAAGTCTTGGTGTAATTTTTTTGGTGTATACTAACAGCATTTAGAGTAAGTTTTCATCAGCGAAACTAAAATACTCTTTTTCTGTGATAATTAAATGATCTAATACTTTTATATCTATATTTTCCGCTCCCATGCGTAATTTTTTGGTAATTGCTTTGTCAGCTGCACTTGCTTTTAAGGTTCCTGATGGATGATTGTGCGCCAAAATAATGGCAACAGCACCTACTTCTAACGCCGTTTTCAATACGAGACGGATATCGACCAACGTTCCTGTAATGCCGCCTTTACTCAAACGTAATTTTTTTAGCACTTTGTTGGAATTGTTGAGGTACAGAATCCAAAATTCTTCGTGTGGCAATTCGCCAATAATCGGCTGCATGATGTCAAATACCATTTTGCTCGACGTTATTTTTTGGCGTTCTACTTTGGTTTCTATTTGCCTACGTTTTCCGAGTTCTAACGCTGCAATAATCGTAATTGCTTTGACCAAGCCAATGCCTTTGAATTTCTTGAGTTGATCCGAAGATAGTCTTCCTAGTTCGTTCAAATTTCCATCAACAGAAGCTAAAATTCGTTTGGAAAGCGACACCGCACTTTCGTCTTTGCTGCCCAAACGAATTAAAATGGCTAACAATTCCGCATCACTCATTGCTGTTTTTCCTTTGAGTGCTAATTTTTCACGTGGACGATCGTCTTCTGACCAATATTTTATGGATTGAAGGTTTGTCGTATTGTCTTTCATTTCTGATACTATTTCTTTAAAGCTAGTCTTTTTTTGGTTTGAATAGTCAAACGAGTTTGTAAGCGTTGAAAAAAATGTGTGAACGTTATTTTTTGGGAATTATTTTTAGGTTTCCCACGATTGCAGTACCTTTAGATCACACCTAATTTTTATACATACAACAGCTATGAAATCATTATTTGATGACGCCGTACGTGAAGAAGTTTTACAGCGAATTGATAGTTTAACACCAGCATCTGTTCCTTCTTGGGGAAAAATGTCAGTAGGACAAATGTGTACACATTGCCAAAAACCTTTGGAATTGTCTATGGGGAAAATTGCCTTGACTGGAAAAAAAGCGGGTTTTATGAAACGCTTGGTGTTTAAGATTTACAAACCCTTGATGTATAATGACAAACCTTGGACGCAGAATTTGCCAACCGTACGCGATTTTTTGATTACCGATGCACGCGAATTGGCTACCGAGAAAGCGAAATTAGCGGAATTGGTTACAGAGTTTCACAATTACAAAGAAGCGACAGAATGGCCAACGCATCCAATGTTTGGAAAGTTTACACATGAACAATGGGGAAAAATGCAATACAAACATTTACACCATCATTTAAGTCAATTTGATGCCTAATTATGAACTATCCTCCAAAACACCATCAAGAAACGGATTTTAAGAATATTGTAGAAACGATCAAAAAGTATCCGTTAGCGACGTTGATTTCTGCCAAAGACAGCGAAATTTTCACCACACATGTTCCCTTGATTTATAACGCTTCTGGCAGAGAATTCGGTACGTTGATTGGACATATTGACAAGTTCAATCCGCATATTGAATTGCTACAAGAGCACATTCCCGCGCAAGCGATATTTCACGGACCTAACTGCTATATTTCTCCGAACGTGTACAGCACGCCACAATTCCCCACATGGAATTATGTCAAAGTACATATTTCGGCGAAAGTCACACGCATTCCTGCTAATGAAAAAGTACTAGATTCTATTGCGAATATGACCGCTTTTTTAGAAACTTCGGCACAACCGTTTGTCTTAGACACTGAAAGTCCGAGAGCGCAAACACTTGCCGATTATATTGTGGGAATAAAGTTAGAAATTACTTCGTGGGAAGGAAAGTTTAAGTTATCACAAGATAAATTACCTAAAGACACCAAACTCGCAAAAGAGGAATTAATACAAGAAAGCCGCAAAGATATTACGGCTTTTCTCGACAACATAGTGTAAATTATACTAAGTTTTACAGGATGTTTTTTAACGTAAGTTTTAGTTTGTTTTATTGCAACTCGTACGATATGAGTCGTTTTTCTATGGTGTGTAGTGGTCTACTTGCCCATGATGATGTGGTAAATACTTCGCCTACACCGTCCATTCGGTAGTATTTACTAGTTCCTATAGAACGTTCATCTTCAGCATTTGTTCTTGTATATAAATTCATATAATAACAATCAAAATCGCCAGCAGGTGTATTGATCATCTCACTTGCATCAGAACGTTGAAAAATAAGTCGATCATTGGTATACATCTGTAAAATATGTTCTGTAGTATCGCCCACAGGAGCAAATTGCACTTTCCCACTATCATTAATCAAATACCCAAGAGAATCTCTCAAATATTCAAAGTGTTCCCCATTTGGTGAACAAAAGGCAATATTGGATTCATTACCTGAAGTACGTCTTCTAAATTTAAAGAATACATTCCCGTTAATTTCCTCTGTCCCAACAATGTTTACAGAGTCAATGACACTGACATCATTGAACACTTCTGATTGTGGATTTTCCCTTTCAAAATGGTGATACACCCAAGAGTTTCCAACTTTTAATGCATAAATGCCGCCATCGTCTTCAACGACGGTGGTATCATCATCATTGGAACAAGAAGTACAACATAGAAAGATTGCTAGACACGCTAGTAGAAATGGTTTTTTCATAATTAATTGGTTTTAGTAATTTAAAAAAAGTAATTATGAAATATGCGCGCTCGGTTTTATGGTTACTTATTTTCAGAAACGCAAATTCTTACAGTTTAGTGTATGTGTGCTGAAAATTCTTCAAAATCAAGTCCGCCATAGTTTCCTGAGCTCATCAATAACACTGCGGTATTGTTTAAGTTTTGATTATATAAATAGGCTTTGAATTCGGCTGGATCGGTGTAAATTACCAAATCGTCTCGTTGAAAAGCAGCGGCAATTTGCGCTTCCGAAACTTCTTCCAATTGTTTTATTTTTACTGCGTGCGGCGAATAGAAAACCACGGCTTTGTCTGCCGCGTCCAACGCGCCTTCGTATTCTTTTAAAAACTCCGCGTTTAAACTGCTGTATGTGTGCAATTCCAAACATGCCAATACCGTACGATCTTGATATTGCTCTTTCACGGCTTTTGTCGTTGCTTTTACTTTACTTGGCGAATGTGCAAAGTCTTTGTACACTACCGTAGCATTGTTCGCTGCGATTTTTTCCAATCGTTTGCTCGCACCTTTAAAAGTAGAAATAGCTTCGTAGAAATCTTCTTCGTCCACTCCAATATGTTGGCAAATCCATTTCGCGCCAGCGAGATTATTGAGGTTATGCTTCCCGAAGATTTCAATTGGCATAAAACCATCAGGCGTTTCTAAGAGCGTTTCTCCATTTTCAATGGTATAATTAGGGGTTTTGTAGCTTAGCTTACGAATCGGATTCTCGGAAGCTTCCACTACTTTCACAACTTCTGCATCTTCTTCGTTGTAATTGATGCTTCCGCCTCTGGTGATGGAATCGACAAATATTTGAAATTGTTCCACATAATTTTCAAACGTTGGGAACACGTTGATATGATCCCACGCAATTCCGCTCAGCAAGGCAATATTTGGTTTGTATAAGTGAAATTTAGGTCTGCGATCAATTGGAGAAGATAAATATTCGTCGCCTTCTAAGATGATAAAATCATTTTCTTCCGTCAAATGCACCATCGTGTCAAAACCTTCCAATTGCGCGCCCACCATATAATCGACGGCAATATCATGGTAGTTTAATACGTGTAAAATCATCGAAGTAATCGTCGTTTTTCCGTGACTTCCACCAATGACAACGCGGGTTTTGTATTTGGATTGCTCGTATAAAAATTCTGGATACGAATAAATAGTGATACCTAATTCTTGCGCTTTTAGCAATTCGGCATTATCAGGTTTGGCGTGCATTCCTAAAATAATGGCGTCCAAATCTGTCGTGATTTTTTCAGGAAACCAACCAAACGTTTCTGGCAGCAAGCCTTTGGCGTTCAATCGTCCTTTAGATGGTTCAAAAATAACATCGTCACTTCCTGTAATTTGGTATCCTTTTGCGTGCAACGCAAGTGCTAAATTGTGCATGGCACTTCCGCCAATGGCTATAAAATGTATTCGCATCGTATCTAAAAATTCTGAAAGTGTAAAGATAAACCGCTTTTTTGTTTTTTGGGAATTTAATTTTAATGGAAAAACGGGACTTTTTTCGGATGAATCGACAAGTTTTCCCTGAAATTTCTTACTTTTAGATCGTAACTTTTATATAAAACCTATTACCAATACCAATAAAACTTATGAACAACGAAAAAATCAACGCGTTCTTTAATGACATTTTCATCGACAAGTTTTTAGTCAACTTCGTTCCAGGACTCATCCTATTTTATGCACTCTATTCTTTTATCAGCTTTTCTACAGGAGATGGACTGCTGTCTTTACTAATCATTACAATAATCTCATGGATATTGGGATTATTATTAGAAATGGTTTTTTATGGAAAGACCTATAAAAATCGTCGTGTAGGTATTGCATTTACTATAGATGATAGCTTGCGTTTACTATTTAGTAAAATTGGTCTTAGCATTATCATTGCAGTGTTTATTTCTATTTTTATGCCTGAGATTTTGCAACAAATTACGAAAACCGAAATACGTCCATTTGAGACAAGCTTTTTTGAACGAAAAGAAGCCGATTTAAGAATCGTTTTTATGTTTATAAAAGGCTTCGCTTTTATAGCTGTCGGAATGTATTTATATCTACGCTATCCAAATAAAAATCCTGACAAAATAGAAGAATAAGGCATGAAAAAAATTATCAATTTCCTTAAAAACAACTAGACTTTATACGCTAGCTTATTCATAACTATAGCTTATACCTTGACTAAATTATATAGTAAAAGCCAGATTTAGTATTTCAGATGTACTAATTACTTTTTTTGTAAGCTTATTTGTGGTTTGGTCATTTATTAAAGCACCAAAGAAAACTCAGCAATAAATCGTATTTTTATAGGAATGAAAAAGTTACGGAGTGTATTTTGCATACTTCTGTTCCAAATTGCTATAAAAAAACGATCTATGAAAACCTTTGTTAGTACACTCCTACTCTGCTGTGTTGCATTCTGTAACGCACAAGTAACTCTTGGAAAGAAAGATACTTCTTGGAATATTTTAGTCGATGGAAAACCTTTCCCCGTGAAAGGCGCCACATTTGGTCATGAAAATGACGTGGCGAATTATGACAAATATTTTAAAGATTTGCAAGAACTTGGCGTGAATACACTTCGTACGTGGGCAACTGGAGAAAATACCAAAGCATTTTTAGACGCTGCTGCAAAATATGACATTAAAGTGATGGTCGGCATTTGGATGCGACACGGACGTCCAGGCATGGAAGATGACGATAGCTTTGATTATCTACGAGATAAAGACGGTATGGAAGCGATGTACGATTTTTCTATAAACGTAGTGAAAATGTACAAAGATCATCCTGCGGTGTTGACTTGGGGCGTTGGGAATGAAGTGTACCTCAACATGGCAACAGACGAAGAGAAAGAAGCGTATTCTAAATTCTTGGAACGTGTGTGTAGCAATATCAAAAAGCTCGATCCCAATCACCCAATTAGTTCTACAGAAGCATGGACGTTTGGTTTGAAATGGTGGCAACAATATGTGCCTTCAATTGATATTTATGGCTTGAATTGTTATGGCGCAGGCGCAAATTTTCTTCAAGAGGAATTAGAAAAAAGAAACATTGACAAACCGTACATCATTACCGAGTTTAATGTGCAAGGTGAATGGGATATTAAAAATGAAGTCAATGGTGTGAAAGTAGAACCATCTGACGAAGAAAAATACACTGCCATTGCTGATGGTTATAAAAATTGGATCGTTACAAAACCCAATTGTTTAGGCGTATACGTATTTCATTATGCAGATGGAAACGATTATGGAAGTCCGTGGCTATTTACACATCACAGAGGTTTGTATCGTCCGACCTATTGGGCAATTCGCAAAGCATTTACAGGAAAAAAACCGACGAATGCCATTCCGAAAATTGAAACCTTTCAACTCTCCAACGAAACGATAAACAGTAACACATGGATTCCTATCACTTTGGAAGTTTCTGATGCCGAAAATGAAGCTTTAAATATTAGCTTCTATTACAATCAACATACAGGAAGTCGCAAACGGAGAAGTCAAATTCATAAAGTAAACCATAGAGGTTCGCTAAAAGACGGATTTGAAATTCAAGTCCCAAAAGAACATGGCGCGGTAAAAGTGTATGTTAATGTGCAGGATACTTTTAACAATGTGGGCATTGCTTCTACGGGCATTCAAGTGAATGATGCCGAATCTAAAAACAGAAAATACTTAGTTCCAAAAGTGCATGCGCCTTTTTATGTGTATAAAGATGGTGATGAACTTCCTTATATTCCCACAGGCTATATGGGCAATTATCAAGCGATGAAAGTAGACATGCAACACACCACAGAAGTATATTCGGGAACATCCGCTATTAAAATTGAGTATACAGAACGAAGTGGTTGGTACGGACTTGCCTTTGTAGATCCTAAAAATGATTGGGGAACTACACTTGGCGGATATACTATTGAAGGTGCTACTAAGTTTTCATTTTGGGCAAAAGCAGATCGTGATGGTGTGACCGCAAAAATTGGTTTTGGATTGATAGAAAAAGACAAACCTTTTCCTGACACCACTATACAATCTGAAAAAATTACATTGAGTAGCAAGTGGAAAAAATATACACTAAAAATAAAACGCGCTGATTTAAGCTGCATCCGTTCTGGCTTGGTACTTTTCTCTAATAGTTACGGACATCCGCAAAGTATTTACCTTGATGAGGTGGTTTTTGAGTGATGGTTTAAAAAGTATTTCCTAATATCGTTGGAAAGTTTGTCGCAGTGCTGCAAGAACGTTTCAAACGCAGGGGAAACCTTCTCGCAAAGCTGCAAGAACGTTTTGAACGCGGGGGAAACCTTCTCGCAAAGCTGCAAGAACGTTTTGAACGCGGGGGAAACCTTCTCGCAAAGCTGCAAGAACGTTTCGAACACGGGGGAAACCTTCTCGCAGGGCTGCAGGGACGTTTCCAACGTTGCGGGAAGCTTGTTGCATTGCTGCGAGAAGGTTTCCCCAGGATTTTTATTGCGAATTCTTCAATAAAACAACAAAAAAACACCATTTTATTACGAATCTTTCAAAATGAAGTTTTGCAAGTTCAATGTTAAAATGTATTGGATATCAATATGCTTTACACTACTTTTAAAGAGTATCACAAAAACACCTAATATATGCCAACAAACAAACTCTCCATTGAGGAAATGGTCGCACAAATAGACACTACAGTCGATCCTGACTTTGTTTATGCGTTTCAAAAGACAAAGTTTGTACCTTCAGATGGAAAAACCTTACTAATTATGGGACAAACGGTGGAAGGTATTACCGAATACCTCGATCATTTTTCCAAGGAAACCATTCCTGGAGGTTGGGCAGCGTATTGGGCAGTTACGGAATTCAATGGTGTAACAGAAACACATACCAACGAAACCAACAGTTCGCAAAACCACCAAATGTTGGTGGATCAATTTCCAAACACGGTTTTGCAAAGTGCGCTTTGGATGGTTGGAAAATTGGACATTGATAAAAATGTGAGTCATGGCAAATATGATTCCGTACTACAACAATATAGTACGTGGGCAAAATCAATCAACCGACCGATCTATCTTCGCATTGGCTACGAGTTTGATGGTATGCATAATGAATTAGAACCCGAAATTTATATAAAAGCCTACCAATATATTGTTGATTTTTTGCGGAATGATGGTGTGGAAAATATTGCCTTTGTCTGGCATTCGTATGCTTCCAAACCGTATAAAGACTATCCTGCATCTAACTGGTATCCTGGCGATGAGTATGTGGATTGGGTTGGAATTTCTGTCTTTGGACACGCTTACGACGATCCCAATTTTGGCAACTATTGCGATGCTGTAATGGAACATGCTAAAGTGTATAAAAAACCCGTCATGATTGCAGAAGCCAATCCGATTAAAGGTATTGAACCAAAAAGTGATGCGGCTTGGACAGATTGGTTTGTCAATTTTTTCTCTTTTTGTTATGAAAAAAACATCAAAGCGATTAGTTTGATCAACGAAAACTGGCAACGCTTGCATATTGATGGTATTGGCGAATGGAAAGACGGACGTTTGCACAATAACCCCAACGTGGCAAAAGCATGGTTTTTGGAGACTGACAAAGAACGTTATTTGAAGCAGTCAGAAACACTGTTTAAGGAGTTGGGATATGAGTAACTCTTTATATGTAAAATTGGGCTTGATTTTGTATAATAAAAAAGTAGTATCTTGGGTATTTCTAACGCAACCCTTATGAATAGAATTACAGTGATATTCATTGTTTTGTGCAGTTCAGTTCAGTTTCTGATCGGTCAAAACATCGCCTAATAATAAGCAAAAGTAATTGCTTGTGCTCGCCTACTTAAAAAAATTCTCAAAGATTTTTTATTCAATTTGTATTTGCTAAATTATACCAATTTTTCTACAAGAAGCGAAGTTGCTTTGGTATTATAGAACGCTGCGAATGTTTTGCATAGCCTTAGCCACGGAAAATAGTCGCAAGGAAATAGAATGCTGAATGAACGCGCTTATTTGTTGCATCTTATAGTAAAATTGGTATTAGATATGTAAACACCATATACAACACACCATCCACAACCCAAAAAAATGCTAACAAAACACATCTTACTAGGCTTTATATTTGGAGTATCCATGTCGTTTATTTCATGGATCGTGGGCATGATTGTAAATAGTTTCTTGATGAAAACGGCATACTATAAAAAGCTATCGAACCTAAATTTCATCAAAAGTAAACGCTTGAACAAACGTATCGGAATCAACTTCTTTCGGTGGATTGTAAAAAATACATTCTTCAAATTCTTCAATCAGAAAATTAAGGTCCAAAACAAACAAACGGATTTAACCGTGATTCGCTATGAAATGACGCTTTCTGAAATCAGTCATCTCATCGGATTTGCCTTTGTGACGATTGCCGCCATCTATCAAAGTATTAGCGTAAGTTTTGTATTTGGACTGATCATGATGATTCCAAATATTCTCATGAATTTATATCCTTCCTTATTACAGCAAGAAAACAAACGGAGAATTGACAAGGTATTGCAACGACAAAAACGTGCTCAAAAAACACAACAACTTCCATAGCAACTAAAATTTTCCTACCTTTCTTCACTGTATGAAGCAACCTATGAAAATCCTTTTTTTCTTATTAACGATTCTTGCAACTACTTCTTTGTATGCGCAAAAAAGTCTCAACGATGTTTTTGCCAATTGCCTCATTTCAGATACGGAAAGCAATATACAACGTGCGAATCCTATTTTTATCATTGCCATAGATGAAGCCAATAACCGCATCAAAACAAATTACAAAAATCTAGAAAACCTGCTCGTAGAAGCCACCGAAAAGCAATCGTGGTTTATCACGCAAAGTGAAGAAGCAGCTACGATTGTAGAAATAAAAAATGTAGATGTGAAAAGCGGTTGGATTACGCTTGGCGAAACCTACGCAGGTGTTTTTAATATGGACGAAGGCGAAACCTTGGAGTTTTTCAATCCGTTTGTCAATTACAAAATCATCGGAAACGAACCGTTGCTACAACCGTATCCAACACACATTAAAGACGCATATATTAATTACATTCAAGCGGGCGGCATCATCAAAAGAGCCAAAAATGAGTATGTATTGCTCACGCCCGTAATTTTTGGCGCACACAAAACAAGAGCTATTTATTATGCTACAAGTTCCGACTTGGAAAATTGGACGTTTCAAGAAAAGAAAATAGTGGATACTTCGCAAATTGCGTTTGCCAAAAAAGAAGGAAATGTATTCAGCACCGGAAATCCGTTGCCACTAAAAAACGGTACGTATTTGGTTTTACTTGGCGTAGAACAGCCTAACGGAAACTACACGTCTGCATACATGATCTTGAATGCAACACTAGATATTGTGCAAGCGCCACAAGAAATTAAAATTCCCGAATGGCATGGCGAACAGCAAAATAGTTTTCCGTTGGCAATCACAAAACACAACGGAGTCTACAGAGTATTGTTTCACAGAAGAAGCAAACGGTTTATTGAATCGGAAGTACATGAAATCACTACAAAAAACATTCTAAAAGCATTCAATCAAAACAAAGGTATCAGTTCGTCTAAAATCATACAAAAAGCCAAAGACGAAACAGGCTATATTCGCGGAAAAGCGGATGATGCGAGTTATATTACCTACAATTCAAAACTGTATATTTTATTGGGAAGCGAAGAGTTGCCTTCGGAATATTTGACATCTTTCAATCGTGAATATGGGTTGCTTTCGCTGGAAAATGACGAATGGATTCACGATGCGCGCAGTCCGTTGCTTGTCAATCCTGTAAACATCTACAATAAATATCCGGAATACGAATGGACATCTGATCACTTAGGTGGATTTGTGTCGCCTATAGTTCACGAAAATCACTTGTATCTATTTTTAACCTTCGGAACCGACAATCCTGACTATTTGTTAGCGGGAATCAAAATAAAAACGAACTAACCAACACTACCAATTATGAATATCATCGACCTTTCCAAACCGATTCAATACAATAAAAATGATCCTTGGTTTATGAAAGTCAAAATTAAGCACAAACCACATCGAAAAGCCAAATGGTTGCTTCGTATTTTGGGCTTGCCTTTTAAATTATTTCCCAAAGGATTTGAAGGTTGGGCAGATGATACGATCAAAAAAATGGGCGTACATGCTACCACACATATTGACGCACCTTGGCACTACTCGCCTACTGTGAATGGTGAAAAAGCCAAAACCATTGATGAAATTCCGCTCAATTGGTGTTACGGTGACGGCATTGTGATCGACATGAAACACAAAGTAGATTTTGATGCAATTACCGTAGCAGATATTACCACATTTCTTTCGGAACATAAGCTGAGTATACAACCAAACATGATTGTGTTGATTAAAACTGGAAGAGACAAATTTAATGGCTCAAAAGATTTTCATAAAATCGGCACAGGCATGAGCGCGGAAGCCACAGAATGGCTCATTGATCAAGGCATAAAAGTCATGGGAATAGACTCTTGGGGTTGGGATTTGCCGTTACCTTACATGCTAAAAAAAGCAAAAGAAACAGGAAATTCAGAATTTTTCTGGGAAGCGCATTTAGTTGGACAACGCAAAGAATACTGTCACATGGAACAATTGGTCAATTTAGATGCCTTACCCTATTCAGGATTTAAAGTAGCTGTATTTCCTTTAAAAATTGTCGGAGCTTCTGCTGCACCAGCGCGTGTGGTTGCCATGATGGAATAATACCAATTTACTATAAAAACGGACATGAATACAGATATAAATACATGTAAAGAATGTAAAAGCGCATATTACACGGATGTTTCTGAAAAGAAAAATTTGTGCGCTACTTGTGCACACTATTTATACGGTAAAGAACGCTGTTATCACCGATTTGAAGGTGGAGAACGCTGCGCAAAATGTTATTGGGATGGCACTTTTTCTGAACGTATCAAAGGCATTATCAAAAGAAATAACAAAAAACTTAAAAGCATAAACATAAGTATCTTTATGGCTACTGTAGTACTTGTTATTTCCACACCGTTAACTGTAATAGGAATTATTTATATTGACACTACACTGTTAAGTCTTGCAGAATATTCCTTTTCAAGAAATGTTTTACTCCTTTTAAGTGTTTTTGGAGTCTTAGTTTCTATTCCATTTTTAAGGAAAGCAAAAGCGCATAAAAAACAATTGATCAAAGAAAATCCGTATTTAGATTCATATTGAACTACGAATTGATAAATGTTGCCATTACTAAAAATTTTTACTTAAATTGAAACATTACACCAAAAACCAATACGTATACAATACACACACAAACCTTAAACTAAAAACACTATGGATATCTCTATTATTCTGATTGCTATTGTAGTCATCGTCCTCATTGCAGTAGCTGCTGTATACAACAGTTTGATCGGCAGAAGAAATCAAGTTCAAAATGCGGAAAGTTCTATTGATGTCATGCTGAAAAAACGATATGACTTGATTCCGAATTTGGTAGAAACCGTAAAACAATATATGAATCATGAGAAAGATTTATTAGAAAACATCACTGCACTTCGATCAAAATTAGTCACTTCTTCATTGGACAAACCCGAAAGACGTGCATTGGAAAGCGAATTATCGCAAGGTTTACAACAACTTAACATCAGTGTTGAAAATTATCCAGATTTAAAGGCAAACGAAAACTTTTTAAACCTTCAATACAACTTAAACGAAATAGAAAGTCAATTATCGGCTTCTCGTAGAGCGTACAATGCTTCTGTGTTAGACTATCACAACGGTTTAGACAAATTTCCTTCCAACATCATCGCTGGTTTTTTTAACTTTAAAAGAGAAGAATTTTTTGATATCATTCCTTCTGAAAGTAAAAACCCAAACGTAAAAAATTTATTTGACAATTAATGATATCGGAAGAAGTAAAAGGCAGATACGCTGCCATTCTGACAACCTTCAAAGCGGCTAAAAGAGATATTTTTCAACGATCAAAAAAGAATTGGAAAACCACGCTTTTTGTATATCTTGGTTTGGTCGTAGTAGGTTTGTTTTTGGTTATGTTTGATGTGATTAGATTTCAAAATCAGTACATGTTCCTAATTATATTGTTAGCACCTGCGATCATTTTTGCCATTCCTGCTATTATTTCCTCCACGCTCAAAGGAAAATGGGTAGAAAAATACAAGGATGAGGTTTTAAAACCCATTGTAGAAGCACAATTTCCAGGTATTGTATACGAAGATGAACTTCATATTTCCAAAAGCATGTTTAATGCGAGTAACCTTTTTACCAGACCTGATCGGTTTAATGGAGAAGATTTATTCAGTGGAAAACTAGACGCGACACAATTTGTTTTTTCAGAAATTCACGCCGAAGAAAAACATACCCGCAGAGATAAAAATGGCAACACAAAAACTTCGTATACAACCATCTTTAGAGGTTTGTTTTTAATTGCAGATTTCAACAAGGAAATTCACAATGAAACCTATGTCTATTCTTCGGGTGGAAAATGGTTTTCAAGATTCAAACGCGTTCGATTGGAAGATCCCGAATTTGAAGATCGCTTCAACGTATACAGCAACGATCAAGTGGAGGCGAGATATATTTTGACACCTAAAATGATGCAACGTATTGTAGATTTGGAAGATCGGTTTGATGCCAACATGTATCTTTCATTTCGTGGACACCATGTATATATTGCCATCAGAGAGTCGTACAATATGTTTGAAGCGAGTATTCATGATGATGTCAGCTTTCCGCAAATTCAACGCTTTCTGGAAGAAGTGAACAGTATATTAGAAATCATCAACGACTTGGATTTA
Organism: Kordia sp. SMS9; assembly: GCF_003352465.1. NCBI lineage: Bacteria > Pseudomonadati > Bacteroidota > Flavobacteriia > Flavobacteriales > Flavobacteriaceae > Kordia > Kordia sp. SMS9. The sequence continues at coordinate 122,017 of NZ_CP031153.1, forward strand.
AACTTGAGAATTTGGACGAAGCGATAGTTTTATCAAAGAAATCTAATAAATTACATCTCCAAAATCGCTTCTTTATGCTCCTCAAACGGATCTAGTTTTTCTTCCGCCAAGGCTTTATTAATCCACTCCAACGCTTTTTGCTTATTGCCGCGATGTTTGGCGATTTGTGACAAACGGTAATACGCCCAACACACTGGAACACCATCTTTTGCGGTATAATTGGCAATGTAGGTATTCAAGCACTTCTCGCCTTTATCCAACTGAATATTATAATCGGCAGCCACTTTTCCTATTTGATAATGCATGCCATTTCGTTGGTGTTTTTGGTGTGACTTTTCAAGGTTTGAAATTGCTTTCAATGGCTGATTTTCCTTTACATACAACTCGGTCAACTTATCATAGCACGTTACAGAACCGCCAACTTCAATCGCTTTCTTATAATATTCTTCCGCTTTTTCAGGCTCGTCATCGTATTCGTAAATATATCCTTTTGCCAAATAACCATCTACTTTCGAAAGATTTTCCAACTCATTGGCATATTTCATCGACTTCTTATAGCTGCCGCCAATAATACCTGGCAACTGCATATACAATTCCACCATTGCCCAACGCACTTCAATATGTGTAGGATCGAGTTCGGCAGCACGTTTAAACGAGCGTTTCACATCACCAATCAAACCGATCGCTCTCAGTTTACTTACTTCCAGCGCTTTCATGCCTTTTGCACCACCAAATTTATAATGATAATTGGCATTAAAATCGTCCATTTCTACCAAAAGCTCATAATTTTCAATAGCGCCATCCCACTTTTTTTGGAATCCGTACGCGTCACCTAGCAATTCGATCAACTGACGATCGTTGGGCGCATTGGCAACAGCTTCTGTTAAAATAGTTTCAGCTTTGCTATATTGTTTTTGATCAAATAATTGTTGTGCAGTTTCCGCAGTTGTTTGACTTATAGACAACATCGGAATACATAAGAGGAGTAAAAAAAAATGCTTCATGTGTAGTTTTCAGTTTCAATAGCTATTTACAAAGATACTACTTTCAGCGTGACTTGTTTTATAAAAAAATCTTAACATTTTCTATCTTGGAATGTTCTTTGCAATTTATCACACAGAAGTAACACTATTGCATTTAAAATTCTTACTTTACATACGTAAAAACGTCTTTTAGAATTTTACATTGTGATTAAACATGATAACGAATGAAAAACGCACTCACTATATTTATGATTCTACTCTTTAGTCAATTTTCTAACGCACAAGAAAAATATACACAACTTTGGAAAGAAGTCACGGCACTTGAAAAGAAAGGTCTAACGAAATCCGCTTTTGAAAAGGTTTCTGAAATTTACACACTTGCTAAGAACGATCAAAACAATCCGCAAATCATCAAAGCGTTTCTGCACAAAGCAAATTATCAGATGACGCTGGAAGAAAATGCTGAATTGACCATCATCAACAATCTCAAAGCGGAAATTGCCACACAATCGTTTCCTTCCAAAAATATGCTGCAAAGTATTTTAGGACAATTGTATTGGCAATACTTTAAAACGAATCGTTACAAATTTTACAATCGTACCAAAACGAATGAAAAAGTAGATGCCACCGATTTTAGAACGTGGGATTTACAGACATTATTTACTGAAATCTTCACACAACTTGATGCATCACTTCAAAATGCGGAACAATTGCAAACGACAGACTTACGTGCGTTTAATGAAATTCTCAACACACAAAAAGGCTCGAAAACCTTTCGCCCAACTGTCTATGATTTTTTGGCGCACAATGCCTTAGATTTTTACAAATCGACCGAAAACAACATCACAAAACCGAGTGAAACTTTCGAAATTAACAATGAAGACTATTTGAGTGACGCTAAACAATTTTCAGAACTCACATTGACGACAAAAGATACGCTTTCGCAAGAATTCAAAGCACTGCAAATCTATCAAAAACTCATTCGTTTTCACTTGAAAGATGCATCGCCTGAAGCACTAATTGCCGTTAATATTGAACGCTTGAAATATGTACAGCAAAAAGCTACTTTTGAAAATGTAAAAAGAAAACTCATCGCTATATATCAACAAGAAAAAGCAACACACGCTTCTCATCCGTATGCCGCAATGTATGATGTAGAAACTGCCAAATTGCACAAAGGATTTGGAGATGCTTACACTACCGAACAACCTGAAAAATATAAATGGGAATACAAAACAGCAATCGAATTGTGTGATGCGGTCATTGCAAAATTCCCAAAAGGTGAAGCGGCTGCACAATGCAAAGCCATCCGAGCTGATATTTTAGAAAAAGAATTTTCTATCACTACCGAAGAGATTATTCCAATTGCGAAACATTCAAGAATGTCCATTCAGTATAAAAATGTAGAAAAACTATACTTTTCTATTCGTAAAATACAATACAATCAAATAGACAAATACTATACGTTAGATGATAAAAAACAATTCAAATTCATCAACAATTTGCCTGTTGCAAAAACTTGGAACGCAACCTTACCAACAGATAATGATTATCATTTGCACACCACAGAAATTGCCATTCCGCCATTAGAAAATGGTTTCTATGTCATCATTGCATCTCCCACGGAAACACTAAACCGAAAATTTATGGCAGATGAAATTTTACAAGTCACCAATATTGCCATTACACATAAAAAAGCGCTTAGCGAATATATATTTCAACTCACCGATAGAAATTTTGGAAGCCCAATTGTCAATCAAAGAATAGACATTAAATACAAACTAGGCTACAGAGGAGATAACAAGCAAAAAACACTCACCACTGATGCTACCGGAAGTGCTTCATTTTATCCAGCTTCCGTTGGTCGTTTGTATGATTTAGACATTAAAGTTGCTACAAAAAATGATACGGCGTATTATGAAAATTTTAGTTTTTACAAGCGTTCCACTCAAGAAAATACCGATCCGATAAAAACCCTCTTTTTATTTACAGACAGAAGCATTTATCGACCATCGCAAATCGTACATTTCAAAGGAATTTTGGTACGTAGAGAAGGCACAAAATCTACGATTGTCAGTAATGAAAAAGTACAAATTACACTACGTGATGCCAATAATCAAGTGGTAAGTGCCAATTCGTTTGTTACCAATGAATACGGTTCGCTCAAAGGTGAATTTGTCATTCCGAATAACGGCTTAACAGGAAGTTTTTCACTAAATGCTTCAATACATAACGACAGACTCGGAAGTACTTATTTTTCTGTGGAAGAATACAAACGCCCAAAGTTTAAAGCGGAGTTTTTACCCATCACAAAAACCTTTGCCATCAATGATACAGTAACAGTAAAAGGAAATGCACTCGCTTTCGCGGGAAGCACCATTTCGGATGCCAAGGTGAGTTATTCCGTAAAACGAACGCCACGCTATCCACAATGGGTATATTGGAGAAGTCCATATATAAACACATCTTCACAACAAATTACAAGCGGAGAAACCAACACAGATGCTTTAGGAAACTTTGAAATTTCCTTTAAAGCGATTCCTGATGAAAGTACCGATAAAAAACTATTGCCTGTATTCGATTATGAAATTACGGCAGATATTACAGACATTAACGGAGAAACACGCAGTACAACTACAATTGTACATGTTGGTTATCACAGTTTGCAGGCTACAATTTTAATTGATAAAAAACTAGACGCCACCAAACGCGATTATACCGTAGAAATCATCACGAAAAATCTAAACAACGAGAAAGTTTCTGCAAAAGGCACAATAAGCATTCACAAATTGCAAGCGCCTGATCGTGTATTGCGAAAACGTCCATTTGCTGTGCCCGATTATCAATCCATCTCTGAAAAGGAATTTAAAGAATTATTTCCGTACGATGCCTATTCAAAAGAAGAAGAAGATTTTAGATTGTGGAAAAAAGGGAAGAATGTATTTAATGAAACATTCGACACCGAAAAAGCCGCCAAACTAGACCTAGGAAAAATCAAACGTTGGGAACCTGGAAAATATATCGTGGAAGCCATGACTACAGATGCCAATGGTTTTGAAATCAAAGATGTTACGTTTATCGATGTTTGGGATCCGAACGATAGACTCATTGCAGACAATAAATTATTTGAAATCTATACAGACAAAAAGTCGTATGCACCAAATGAAGAAGTCCTGCTTCATATAAATTCAGCAAACGAATTACTGAAATTAACGGTTGATATTGAAAAAGACAAACGCATTGTAAAATCGTATCAAATTTCAATGGGAAGTGGTAAACAAACCATTCGAATTCCTGTAGAAAAGGAAGATGAAGGCGGATTTGTAATACATTGTTCTGGAACGGTTTTTAATAGTTTTATTAGTCAAGAACTTCTAATTATCGTAAACTATCCTCCATCTGAATTAACGATAGAAACGACTACGTTTAGAGACAAATTAAAGCCTGCGCAAGAAGAAACCTGGAGTTTTAAAATCAAAGGCACGAAAGGAGAAAAAGTAGCGGCAGAACTGCTTTCTAGCATGTATGATGCGTCGTTGGACGAATTCAAATCGCACGCTTGGAATTTTAATCCAATCTACAAACCTACATACTATAGTCACATTTATATCAATGCTGGAAAAAGTTTTGACATTGCTCGTTTTGGCGATTCCTACATGAACACCAAACACAGAAACTACAGCACACAAGCCTACGATCAACTCAATTGGTTTGGATTTTCGTTATATAGAGCCAGAAGAAGACTGATGATGCGCAAAATGGTAGCTATGGAATCTGCAAGCATGTCAGAGCGAAAAATGGCAGCTCCAGTTGCTGAAGATGCGGAAGAATCAAGCGATTATTTAGGAGCTGTTGGCAATGCTAATTCATTTGCAGCAGGAGATCAAAACACAAGTTTTAGAGATGGCGATGCATCTTCTGCTAGAGAATTTGAGCTATTTGAAGAAAAAGCAGCAACTATAGTTCCACGAAAAAATTTACAAGAAACGGCTTTTTTCTTTCCACAATTGCAAACGGACAGCGAAGGAAATGTATCGTTCACCTTCACGACGCCAGAAGCCTTGACGGAATGGAAACTACAATTGTTAGCACATACGAAAGCATTACATTCAGCGACTAAAACACTGACAACAGTTACGCAAAAAGAATTGATGGTATTGCCAAATGCTCCTCGATTTTTACGGGAAGGTGACGAAGTAGTAATTAGCACAAAAATTTCGAATCTATCCGATAAAAACCTCAACGGAGAAGCTTCGTTACAGTTAATTGATCCGACAAACGGAAACAATATCAATTCTGCTTTATTTCCGCGTTTAGGAAAGCCAACTCAAACATTTTCAGTAGACGCCAAAGGAAATACACAAGTTTCTTGGTTGCTATACATTCCGAAGAATTTGCAAGCAGTTCAATATACCATCACAGCGAAAGCAGGCGAATTTAGCGATGGCGAACAAAATGCATTGCCTGTCTTATCCAATAGAATGTTGGTGACGGAAACCTTGCCCATGTGGATTCGTTCTGACGAAACCAAAACGTTCACGTTGGACAAATTGGCAAACACAACATCTGAAACGTTGACACATCACAAATTGAGTTTGGAAATGACATCCAATCCTGCGTGGTATGCCGTGCAAGCCTTGCCATATTTAATGGAATATCCGTATGAATGTTCGGAACAAACATTTTCACGTTACTACGCGAATGCATTGGCAAGTCACATCGCAAATAGCAATCCGAGGATTCAACAAGTGTTCAATCAGTGGAAATCGTCGGATGCTTTGTTGAGCAATTTAGAAAAGAATCAAGAATTAAAATCATTAATCATTCAAGAAACGCCTTGGGTTCGCGATGCACAATCGGAAACGGAACAGAAAAAACGAATTGCATTACTATTCGATCTCAATCGCATGCAAGATGAAGAAACGCGTACACTTCAAAAATTACAACAAATGCAATTGCCTTCTGGTGGATTTCCTTGGTTTGCTGGCGGACGCGAAAGTAGGTTCATTACACAACATATCATTACAGGTTTTGGACATTTGAAAAAATTAGGTGTGCGTACAAAAGAAAATTTCAACACCAAAAAGCTTCTTCAAAAAGCAGTTCTATATCTTGATAAAGAATTTGTGCAAGAATACAAAGACATTCGCAAATACAATAAAGATGCCGACTTGTCCAAAGATCATTTGTCATATTCGCAATTGCATTATTTATACATGCGAAGCTTTTTTGGGGAGATTTCATTGAACGAAGAAGCACAGAAAATTCGCGATTATTATTTAGGGCAAATAGATCAATATTGGTTGAAACGCAGTTTATATTCCAAAGGATTAATGACATTGATTTCACATCGAAACAATCGTACAAAAACTGCCAATGCCATTTTGCGTTCGTTACAAGAAAACAGCATTACGAGTGACGAATTGGGTATGTATTGGAAGGCAAACACATCTTCTTGGTATTGGTATCAAGCGCCGATTGAAACGCAGGCGTTACTCATTGAAGCTTTTGCAGAAATTTCGAATGATATCACTTCCGTAGATAACCTAAAGATTTGGCTGCTGAAACATAAACAAACCAATCGTTGGTCTACTACCAAAGCAACGTCGGATGCAGTATACGCGTTGTTGTTGCAAGGAAGCGACTGGCTTTCCGTAACCGATATGGTTGATGTAACGATTGGCACTAAGAAAATTTCGCCTGAAACCTTAGAAAATGTAAAAGTAGAAGCTGGTACAGGCTATTATAAAACGTCGTGGAACGGAAGCGAAATTACGCCTGAAATGGCAAAAGTTACCATCAGCAAAAAAGGAAAAGGCATCGCGTGGGGCGGATTGTACTGGCAATATTTTGAAGATTTAGATAAAATCACCACGGCAGAAACCTCGTTGAAATTGAGTAAAAAACTTTTCAAACGTACGTATGACGACACTGGCGAAGTGATTACGGAAATCGACGAAAACACAAAACTTGAATTGGGTGATTTAGTGCGTGTTCGCATTGAACTTCGAAACGACCGACCGATGGAATTTGTGCATTTAAAAGACATGCGCGCGGCAGGTTTTGAACCGATCAATGTATTATCGCAATACAAAAGGCAAGATGGTTTGGGGTATTATGAAAGTACCAAAGACGCGAGTACCAACTTCTTCTTTGACTATTTACCCAAAGGTGTTTTTGTATTTGAATACGACTTGCGCGTCAACAATAAAGGGGATTTCTCTAACGGAATTTCAACGATTCAAAGCATGTACGCGCCTGAATTTAGCAGTCACAGTGAAGGCGTTCGTGTGAAAATTCAATAATGGGGCAATGTTTGCAATTTGATGATTTGAAATACTACGTCTGATCGAGTGAATTTGTGTAACAAATTTGTATCGAGATCTACTAGGAAGTACTGAGTTTCAAAGTACTTCTCGATACAATTTTTCAATGAAAAATCACTCGAAGTGACGTTTGGCATTTCAGATGTGCAATTTTAGATCGGATAAAACAAATCCTTCCATACGTCATCACGAGGAACGCTAGTGACGTGGTGAGCTGTGCATCTTAAAAAACTTTCGCAATGACGATTCAACATTCAACATTAAAAAGGTCTAAAAGCATGTAAGCGCGATCTAAATTCTAGTAGCGAGCGGTCTAGAAACTCGCAAATACTACTTGCCTTCCGAAACTAGGAAAACTACTTGCTATTTGTGTTGAAATACCTGAATTTCACATCAGTAATTAATACTCTTACATATAACGTTGAAAAATCTCAAATTTACACTATCAATTCAAACCTATTAATAATCACTTTTTTAAAAACAATGTATTATGAGTACTTCAACTTTAATTTTAGACCCAGGAACCAATGGTGGTGCACAAGTTACACCAGATCGTTTTCCAGCACGAATTCAACTTACATTTTCTCCACAAGCGCAAGCAGAAGCGTTTTATGGACTTGATGGACAAAGACCTTCAATTCCTTTAAAACCAGGACAAACTATTGATGTCGTTGTCAATGTAAATTCTTTACAATTGCAATACAGAGTGGTGAGCGGACAAGCTAAGCTTCAATGGGAATTGTAAGATAAAAATCTTACCCAATTTATACAAAAGAGTTGTTTCTGTTATTTAGAAATGACTCTTTTTTTGATTTGAAAATGTGCCAATTTGACGATTTGAAATACTACGTCTGATCGAGTGAATTTGTGTAACAAATTTGTATCGAGAGCTGTTATGAAGCAATCTATTTTCAAAGTACTTCTCGATACAATTTTTCAATGAAAAATCACTCGAAGTGACGTTTGGCATTTCAGATGTGCGATTCTAGATCGGATAAAACAAATCCTTCCATACGTCATCACGAGGAACGCTAGTGACGTGGTGAGCTGTTGATCGCAATAAAAATGCTGCTATTTGAAGTAACGGATTGCCACAAGTTTTTTCATTTCGACAAACTCAATGTAAAACTTTCACAATGACGTTTCAATGTTTCCAATTTGACGATTTGAAATACTACGTCTGATCGAGTGAATTTGTGTAACAAATTTGCATCGAGAGCTGTTATGAAGCAATCTATTTTCAAAGTACTTCTCGATACAATTTTTCAATGAAAAATCACTCGAAGTGACGTTTGGCATTTCAGATGTGCGATTTTAGATCGGATAAAACAAATCCTTCCATACGTCATCACGAGGAACGCTAGTGACGTGGTGATCTGTGAAAAAGTTCCGCAGTTTCAAAAAGTCCAAGAATGCATAAGCACGATCTAAGAGCGATCTAAGAGATTCCGCCTCTCGGGAACAAGTCTAATAATACACTATCTCAAAACTCGTTTGTTTATCCAAAATTTTCTCACCACCAAGATAATAATACGAACGAATCGTTTTCGGATTTCCTTTGTTGTCATACAAGTATTCGTATTCAATGTTGAGCGAAACAAGTTTTCCTCTTTGATAAAATGTCAGTGTTCCCACGACTAAATACATTTGGTCATTGGTATCGTAAGTAATCTTGTAGGTTTCTTTCTCTGCTCCTTTTGTTCTGTGATACGCGGTAATTTTGTTCGTTTTTGAATATTGAAAAGTTCCTGTTTGAATGCTGTCATTGGTTTCCACTCTAGGAAATTCTTCATATTTCTGTTGGTCAATAGCGAGAGAATCTTCGTAATAATCAAATAAATAGCGTTTGTATTCGGTTTGAAACTGCTTTAGCAACTTAGCTTCTGAATACGTGTATGTTTTTTTGTAAATATCAATCACTTCGCCAAACTTATCATAGATGATTTTTTTCGCAGGCAAATCGCCCATGTAGACCATTTTTTCCAACGCGCGATCTTCAAAAGTACTTCGCCATAACGTACGTGTATCATTTTCTTCCTCGTCAAATTCTTCTAAAATCAAGCTTTCAAATGCTTTTATTGTTATCAATCGGTTTTTTTTATCGTAGTTATATGAAATACTATCATTGTTATTGTAAAAGGCAATCAAACGATCATGTTCATACACATACTTGTCATTCCCTTTTTCGTCATATTCATAGCCTACATCTTCATTGAGTTCATTTTTGATGGTTTTCACAATTCGATTTCCTTCTTTTTTAATATCCGCTTTCGGTGCTTCCAAATGATTGATTTCTTCTTTGGAGTCTTCAATTCCATACGTATACGTTCGTGTGATGGTTTTTGCAAGTGCTCCATTCGCGTTGAGCAACATGGTTACTTTTTGCGTCGTAGCTTCGTCATAACCTTGTTCGTATTGTGTAAACGTTCGCACTACTTTTTTCACCTTTCCGTTATATTTTGTAGGATCAGAAATACGTTCATTGTCTAAATATGTATAAAAAGTACTTTCGGGTGAAGCCATCTCTGGTTTGGGAAATTCCTGCGCGTGTACCTTCGCGAAAGCGAAAACAATAGTTAAACTAATTGTAATATAGTTTTTCATATTCATCATAACGATTGCTGGTTAAAATACGTATGCGTTTGTTACTCTTTATTTTTTTGCTGTTTTGTAAATTCGGCGGTTCGTTGCAATTGTTCTTCCAAATTCCATTCAAAATTGAACCGATTTTTTAAAAATCCAGCAATCGGTTCCAGTCCAATCGCAGCTCTTCTTTTGTCAATATTTACAGGATCATACACTGGCCACACATTAAAACTTTTGGTTGCTGGATAATACTTCATCTGTCCGCCATACCATTGCAATTCTCCTTTTTCTGTGGCAATTCTATCTGCGGCTCGTACCAAAAAACGCGCTTCCAACTTCTTGTCTTTGACGGCTTGTCGCATCATTGGAAGGTATTTTTCGCGCACAGCATTGTCTGAATGTTGCAGCACATTACACAAAGTCCAATTTCCGTTATTGCCACTTTTTTCTGGAGAAGGCCAACCATACGTATCTAATATTGCCTTGACTTTCTTTTCGTTTACTGCGTGATTTTTCTTGTATATTTTTTGATACTTTTTAAATTCTTCCGAATCCGCTCCATGACGTTTCATAGCAGTATCTCGCAAGCGTATCGGCGTTTGTTCGGTTTCCCAAATGGTATCCAAAACGGCTATTAAATCTTTTTTAGCTATTTCTTGACCAAAGCAACAACTAGCAAAAAGTAGAAAGAAAACAATACTATATTTCATGATTTTGGTGGAATCGGTTTGTGTTGTTAAAGCTATGAGAATCTTTTTTGAAATCAAAATTACCATGCTCCCAAAAAGATAACTTTACGAACTCAAATGGCGCATTCCCTAATCCGTTATTGTATCTTTCACAAGGTTTCTAGTTATTTGTGACACTAACCAAAAAAACAGTTCTATGAGAAAAATATACATTTTCAGCTTTGTCATGTTTTTAGGTGTGCAACTCAGTTTTGCGCAATATAACTACGACAAAAAATGGCAAAAAGTAGAAGAATTAGAACTTGAAGGAAAAGTTGCTTCTGCACAAAAATTAGTAGAACGCATTTACAACGAAGCCCATAAAACACAAGAAACTACACAACTTGTAAAAAGTTTTCTCTATCGTGCTAAATTTTCTTTGCTCCTTTCGGAAGATGCGGAAGTTCAGGTATTACAAAGTCTTCGGGTAGAAATAGATAAACAAGCATTTCCTACAAACGCCATTTTGGAAAACATCTACGCAAGCTTGTTAACGCAATATGCAAGAAAGTATCAATACAAAATTCGGAAGCGTTCGGTAGTACAATCTGAAAGCATTCCGAGCGATGTACAATTGTGGGACATCAAAACCTTTGTGACAGAAATTCACAAGCACTTTCAACATTCAATTTCGCGTGAAGAAGCATTGTTGCAACTTCCTGTAGAAAACTATATGACTTTATTAGAAGGAAATGCTACGATGCACATATATCGTTCGAGTTTGTATGAAATTTTAGCACACAATGCCCTCGATTTTTACGAAACAAACATTCCGTATGCTTACAAAAGCAATGAAAACTATCGTATTTCTGAGAAAGACTATACTCCAACGGAAACATTCATACAACAAAAATTTCCTGAAAACACACAAGAAGTTTTTGCCATGAGCAATACTTTGCAACTCTTTCAAAAGCTGGAAAAAGTAGCACTCAAAAACAAAAATGCACATGTAGATGTCGTTTTGAAACGTTTAAACTTCATCCTTAAAAGCACGCAGAACTATTCCAAAAAAGCTTCAAACTACACGAAAGCACTGCAACAATTGGGGAACAACTATCAAAACAATCCGTTGGAAGCGTTGATCAACTATGAACTTGCCAATCATTATTTTAAGGTTTCGCAACGTTACTATTACGATTCAAATGAAAATTCTAAAGAGTTGCGCACCAAAGCAATTGCGCTTACAAAAGCAATGACGCTTGCACATCCAAATTCGGAAGGCGGCATCAAATGTGCATTGCTTCAAAAAAAGATAGCACAAAAAAGTATCAAATCTACCGTCGAAACGTTTAGCATTCCAAACAAAGCCACACTAGCACAAGTAGAGATCAAGAATATAGACACCATATATTTAAAAGTCTATCGCGCACCACACGGACTTTTAGAAAATGTAAGCTATGTAAAACGTGATTCACTTGTGAATGATTTCATCAAATATAAACAACCAACACTTCAAGAAACATACAGTACCAACATCCCGAAAGATTATTACAAGCACACAACAGAAATCAACATTCCGTCACTTCCAAAAGGCAATTATCTCCTAGTACTTTCCGATGACGAAGAAGGACTCACTACTACAAGTGTAGTATCGTACAACAGTATTCAAAAAACGAACCTTTCGGAAATTATCACAGAATATAACGATAAAGAAGTACATACCATTTTGCATCGCGATACTGGAAAACCTATTCACAAAGCAAAAATTAAAATCTCAGACAACAAAGGAACTGTCAAACAAACGGAGCGCACCAACGTATATGGTCAAGCCACGATTAACAAACGTTCGCGCTATAAAACGGTTGAAAAGTATATCATTCACCAAGAAGATACCTTGTACACAGCCGCTACATCGTTGGGAAAAAAATATGAAAAAGGCGAACAAGAAGCCTATTGGGAAGCGAAGCCATTTGTGTTTACTGACAGAGCTATGTACCGACCTGGACAAACGGTCTATTTTAAAGTCGTGGTGATTCAACAAAAAAATGGTGTGAGTTCCGTAGTGCCAAATGTATTTTGTGAAGTTGAGGTCGATTCCGAAGACGGCGAACTAAAATTATTGCGACTCAAAACCAACGAATTTGGCTCGTTTAGCGGTTCGTTCAAAATTCCAAAAAGCAGTACAACGGGCGAATTTACCATTATAGTTGATGAAGATTTAGATTATGAAGAAGAAGAACATCCTTTTTGGGACCAAATAGACGAATTTGATACTGCCGAACATACCTTTACCGTAGAAGAATACAAACGTCCACGGTTTGAAGTTACGGTAGATCCTGTAACGAGCAATGTTGCGTTCAATGATACGATAAAAGTAACAGGAAATGCGAAAGCTTTGCTCGGAAGTTCATTGACAAATGCTACTGTTTCGTACAAAATAACACGATTTATCAATGCGTACAAATACAATTCAAATGAGCAAGAAAAAATCATTGTGGAAGCGAAAACCAAGACAGACAACAACGGAAACTTTAGCATTCCGTTTGTCGCTACCATTGACGAAAACGTTGCTAAAAAAGACACCTACGCGTATGAATACACCGTTTCCATAGAAGTTACAGATATCAATGGCGAAACGCAAACTGCCGAAAAAATGGTCAGTGTCAGTACCAGCGGCTTTACATTAGATTTAGATATTCCCCGAAAAAGTAACAAAAAATTACCGTTAAAAGTAGAGATTACCACCAAAGACATCAATGATGTCAATGTCGCAGCCAACGGACATTTTAAAATATATAAGCTTACAAATCCGACACGCGTGTATAAAAAACGACCTTGGTCAGTTCCAGATTATTACATCATTCCAAAAGAAACATTTGTGCAACAATTTCCACACATGTCGTATGATGACAAGGAAGAAGCGCAAGAAAAAGAAGCACAAATAACCTCAATGCCATTTAATACAGGCGAAAAATCAACCTTTACTTTAGATGTTTCTTCGTGGGAATCGGGCGCGTATATGATTGAAAATGCAGTGTATGATGAAAAAACAAAGGATAGTATTACGCAATCGGAAAACTTTGTACTCATTGATCCAGACGACGAATATTTAGCAAACAACGCACTATTTGACTACGAAATACGCAATAGCGATTATAAAAATGATGGCTTTATAAAGTTGAAATTGGCAACCGCTTTGCGCGATGATAAACTGAACGTATTTGTACAGGCATTCCACGAAAGTGAACAAATTTTTTCGAGCATGGAATCTGTTGAAAAAGGTTCAAAAATTGTCACCATTCCGCTTGCCAAACAATTGACGAATGAAGTAACCATCCGAATGAGTTTTGTAAAATTCAATACGTTTTATGAAGATGAATTTTCAATACTTCTGTATGAAGACAAAAACTATCTCAACATTGAAACCACTACATTTCGTAACAAATTGCAACCTGGACAACTGGAAACATGGCAGTTTAAAGTACTCAATTTAGAAAATAAAGGAAGTAACGCCGAAGTATTAGCGTCTATGTATGACGAATCACTCGATCAATTTAAAGTGCATGATTGGGATGTGAATTTTAATCGCTTCCGCGGAAATTACTATGCAGCACCACAATTACAAGTGCGTGGTTTCAAAACGAAACGATCTCGTGAAATTTACAATTCCAACAATAATTACACGATTCCAACATTCAAAAAACACCTAAAATTCAATTGGTTTGGACTCCACTTTCAAAATGCTAAATATGCAAACGATCAATACCTCACAAACATAAAAATACAGCAATATCTAAACAACACTGTATATACAGGAAGTGTTTCTGGCTATGTAGTGGACGATACAGGAATGCCGTTGCCTGGTGCATCAGTAGTAATACAAGGAACCAACATTGGAACTATAACCAATTTTGATGGTTTGTACAGCATCAACGCAAAAGCAAGTGATGTTTTGACGTTTAGCTATGTAGGTTTTAGTCCTGAAGAAGTGAAAATTGGAAGTCAAACGAATGTTAGCGTACGTTTGACTGGCAACAATGCTTTGGAAGAAGTAACTATTACCGCGTATGGAATTTCTACAACAAAAGCGGCAGTATCATCTAAAGTCATCACTATAAATGGTAAATCTATTCAACATGTGCCAGTAGGATCTTTAGATCAAATGCTCCAAGGCATGGCAGCTGGCGTCAATATAAATACGGGAAGTGGTGATTCAGGACAATCAGCCAACATTATTATAAGAGGACGAGGCTCTTTACAAGGCGACCTAGAACCGTTGTTTGTGATTGATGGTGTTCCTGTTGATCAAAATGTGTTTCGAAATTTATCAGATAAAAATATTACCGAACTTAGTGTTTTAAAAGGTGCTGATGCAACTGCCTTGTATGGAAATCGCGGAGCTAACGGCGTGGTAATTGTTACCACTAAATACGGAACACGGAAAGAAATGGTTGGCGATACCGAAGTAATTGTCGGTTTAACCGAAGAAGATATAGACACGGTTGAAACGCGGAAAAATTTACAAGAAACTGCTTTTTTCTATCCGCATTTACGAACGGATGCCGAAGGAAATATTGCTATCGAATTTGAAGCGCCAGAAGCCTTGACACGCTGGAAGTTTCAACTTTTTGCACATCAAAAAAATGGAATCTACGGAAGTATTTTAAAAAATGCCGTCACACAAAAAGAATTGATGGTAGTTCCGAATATGCCGCGTTTTCTGCGTGAAAACGATACGATTGTCATTTCCACGAAAGTGGTCAACTTGCAAAACAAAGCCACCAAAGGAATTGCTTCGTTACGTTTATACGATGCCCAAACGATGGAATCCATTGACGCAAAAGTACATCTCACCGAAAAAAATAAAAGCTTTACATTGGACGCGAAAGGAAACACAAATCTTTCGTGGAAACTATACATTCCCAAAGGAATTGAAGCCATTCAGTATAAAGTAATCGCTACGGCGGAAAACTTCTCAGATGGTGAAGAAAGTGTGTTGCCTGTACTCAAAAACAGCATTTTAATCACGGAAGCAAAACCTTTTGTGGTAAAATCAAGAGAAGAGAAAACGGTTATATTTAGCAAACTCGCTACAAATAAAAGTGAAACCTTAGCGCAACACCAATTGACCTTGGAATATACGTCCAATCCAACGTGGAGCGCCATTCAGTCGTTACCGTATTTGCTAGAATATCCGTATGAATGTGCCGAACAAACCTTTGCGCGTTTGTATGCCAATATGATTGCCGCACATATTTTGCAAAGCTCGCCTAAAATAAAGGAAGTTTTTGAAGCTTGGAAAGCCAATGGACAACAGATTTCTGACTTGGAGAAAAATCCGGAATTCAAATCCTTATTGCTTGCGGAAACTCCTTGGTTGCGCGATGCAGCTTCTGAAACGCAAAAGAAACAACAATTAGCAACATTATTTGACGAAAACGCATTGAACGAACTACAGCAAGAACTCTGGTACAAATTGGACAACTTACAAACCGCTTCTGGCGGATTTCCATGGTTTGCTGGTGGAAAAGCGAATTATTACATCACACTTCATATGTTGCAAACCTATGCGCATTTGGTAACATTCAATGGAATGACAGCACCGTTAAAAAATGACGCGCACCAAATAATGAAAGCCGCATGTAAATATATTGACGAACGTTTTTTAATTGCGCATGATGTACTGAAAACCTCAAATAATGCTTCTTACCAACAACAAATTGAGTATTTGTATACACGAACGATGATTGCTGATTTTATAGAAATTCCTGCAAATGTAAAAGAAGCGATGCAGTTGTATGTAGACAACTTGCAGAAAGATTGGTTGTTTTTATCTGTAAAACAAAAAGCCATGTTGGCACTTAGCTTGGCGCGAATGGACAAACAAAGTGATGCAAAAAAAATCATGACGGCGTTGGACGAACTTGCCGTAAAAAGTACTGAAAATGGTATGTATTGGAACGAAGTAACCAAACGTCGTTATGACACTACAAGCGCAGTAGAAACCCAAGCTTTATTGATTGAAGCTTATGCAGAAATTACCAAAGACGACGCAATTGTGCAAGAATTACAATTGTGGTTGTTGCAACAAAAACAGCGCAACCAATGGGAAACCACCAAAGCGACTACCAAAGCAATTTATGCCTTATTGTTGAATCCGAAGGAATTCGTTTCTATCAAAGACCATACGAAATTCACGATCGGTA
Source organism: Kordia sp. SMS9 (assembly GCF_003352465.1). Lineage (NCBI taxonomy): Bacteria > Pseudomonadati > Bacteroidota > Flavobacteriia > Flavobacteriales > Flavobacteriaceae > Kordia > Kordia sp. SMS9. The sequence goes on from NZ_CP031153.1 coordinate 138,786, forward strand.
CGGAAAAAATCAAAACAAAAAAACTAACGGAATCTGAGAAAGAAGCTGGCACAGGCTATTTTAAAACGTCTTGGTATAAGGATGAAATTACCAAAGACAAGTCAAAAATAAACATAAAAAACAACGGGAAAACAGTTGGTTTTGGCGCAGTCTACTGGCAGTATTTTGAAACATTGAACAACGTTACCCAAAGTGAAACTGCTTCGTTGCAAGTCTCCAAAGCTTTGTATGTAAAAGAAACTGTGAATGGAGAAGAAACTTTAGTTCCGATTGCGAAAAAAGTGTTGAAAATTGGCGATAAAATCACGGTGCGATTAACGATTCAAAACAAAGATGATGTTGAGTTCATTCACTTAAAAGACATGCGCGCCGCAGGTTTGGAATCAATAAATGTATTGTCGGAATACAAATGGCAAGATGGTGTTGGCTATTATGAAAGTACGCGTGATGCTAGTACTAATTTCTTTTTTGACCGCATTCCGAAAGGTGTTTTTATTTTAGAATACGAAGTCCGCGTTAACAATACGGGCAATTTTTCTAACGGAATTACGACTATTGAAAGCATGTACGCGCCAGCATTGAGAAGTCATACCAAAGGAATTCGAGTGAATGTGGAGTAAAATTGGGATAAGGGTATTTTCTGATAGATTTTTGCTATTATTTAACTACATTTGAAAATATCATTACAGACCGACCATACCATGAAAAAACTACTACTTTTATGTACCATTTGTATTGCAACAGCGTCTTACGGACAGATTATTAATTTTCCTGATGCAAATTTTAAAGCGAAACTCTTAGAAAGTTTACACATTGATGATAATGATGATGGCGAAATAGATGTCGCAGAAGCCTTAGATGTGACTCGACTGTATATTCATTACGGAAATATTTCAGATTTAACTGGTATTGAATTTTTTACCAATCTTACGGAAATACGCTGTGATAATAATAATATTTCAACATTAGACTTGTCTATATTTCCGAGTTTAGAAAAAGTAAATGCCAACAATAATAATATAACAAGTATTAATGTATCTGGCTTGACGAATTTAGAATTTTTAAATGTGCATGATAACCAACTTACAAGTATAGATATTAGCGGATTATCAAATTTACACAGCATTTTAATTTCCAACAATCAAATTTCAACACTTGACACACAAGGATTATCATTGAGACGCATAGAATGTTCTGGAAATTTATTGACAACTTTGGATGCGAGTCATCATACAGAACTTACCTTACTGAAATGTGATAATAATAGTTTATTAGAATCCTTGAATATAAAGAATGGAAGTTTTGAGCGTTTTGGTTCAAGTTTTTCAGGAAATTTTGCGTTGCGATATATTTGTGTCGATGTAGAACAGTTTGCAGATGTTCAAAATAAAATTGCGGATTACGGATATACCAACTGTACTATTAATACTTTGTGTTCGTATGTTTCAGGACAAGCTTTCTCTTCAATTTCAGGTGCAATTTTATATGATGAAGCTTCTGATGGTTGTGATACTAACGATGTTGTATATCCTAATTTAGAATTTACACTTTCCGATGGCACGAATACTGCCACGAGTTATGCTGAGGCATCTGGCAACTACAATTTTGACATTCAAGATGGAACATATACCGTAACGCCAGTTCCAGCAAATCCAACATATTTTAGCTTCTCTCCTGCTTCTGTAACGGCAACTTTTCCAGACGATGCTTCTCCAAGCATTCAAGATTTTTGTGTGACACCAAATGGTGTATATCCTGATTTGGAAGTAAAATTTATGTCGGCAGGTGTTGCGTATCCTACCAATTTACCCTATCCCATCACAAATGATTATACTATAGGGTTTTTAGACAACGATCAAACGTTTTCTTTTAGACTTGTATGTGAAAATACAGGAACTACCACACAATCAGGAACACTCTATTACGGCTATAACATAACAGAAGTATTATCAACTACGACAACTCCTATGGGAACCGATTTTGGCGTTGGAGGTTTGTCGTGGAGTTTTACAGACTTAAAGCCTTTTGAAACATTTGAAGTGTTAGTAGTTTTAGAGTTTTCACAACTGCATTATCATAACTTTAATCATTCTGCTATCGCTATCTCTCCGCAACCAGATGCTACTTTAGGAAATAATGAGATGATGTTGGTTCATGAGGTTTCTTGTTGCCTTTTAGACACGCCAACTTTTTCTTTTAAAGATTATTTTGCGTTGTACCCAAACCCAACAAATGGCAGATTAAATTTAAAACTGAAACAACAAATTGACGTTTCTTCTTTGACAATTTATAATATGTTTGGTCAAAAAGTAAAGACTATTCCATATCAAAATCAAGAGCTCACCACAATTGATGTTGCAGATTTAAGATCAGGGCAATATTTCATAAAGATTTCAACCGACAAAACACTATTTACCACACGTTTTATTAAACAATAAAACTAGTTGACAAATTCCCCAATATGCCACAAAATTCCTGATGGATCGTGGAGAAAGAATTCATTCCCCCAATCGTTATACACGATACTTTTGAGTCGCACATTTTCATATTTTTGGTCTAATTGTAAGGATTGTACGTGTTCAAAATGTTTTTGTAATTCGTCAACTTCCATAAAAATCATGGAATTGTCCACCCAATCTTTCACATACGCATCTTGCAAATAAAAACCGAAGTTTCCCATGTGGAAATAAGACATGTTCGGAAATAGAACGATTTCTTCAAAACCCAAATCACGGTAAAAATTTCGAGAGGTTTCATACTCTTTTGCGCCGATAAACGCTCTCATAGATTTGATATTATAGTTCATTGCACAAATATTTAAGTAGTTTTTACACAAAAAATCATTTTCCCTCACTGAAAAAGACCGTTTACGTATTTCTTGTTTTATAAAGTAGTAAGATACAATAGTTTTGAAGCATAATCAAACCAAATGATATGAGACAAACATTACTTTCTTTGCTATTTTTAAGTGTTTCTATGTGCTGCTTTGCGCAGAAACATACATTGACAGGAACTATTTATGATGAAGACAAAAACGTATTGGCAGATGCAAATGTGATTGTAAAAAATTCCACCAACGGAACCGTCACGAATTCGCATGGACGCTTTGCGATTGAAGTTGCTCCCAAAGACGTGCTGGAAGTTTCCTATTTGGGCTTTGAAACAAAGAAAATTTTCATTACAGATCAAAAGAAAATTTCTTTCACACTAAACAGCACATCAGCACTAATAGACGCCGTGGAAATTACGGTTTCTGAAAGAAAAATTACGTGTACAAATACTGCATGTACAAAAATAAGTTTGAGCAGAAGCTGTGGAGTAACATCTCATGGCATATTGATTGAAAAGAGTGTTCAAAATGAAAAAAGAATGGAAACGACTCTTTTTCCAAATCCTTCCGCAAACGGATTATTTCAGCTTCAGCTATATAAAAGTTACACAAAGCTTACGCTAGAAGTTTTCAATATGAACGGACAATTGCTACAATCCAATACATATACGAAGCTTTCTAAAAACCCTCAGATTGATCTTTCAAAACATCCAAAAGGCATGTATTTAGTACGAATTGTCGCTGATGGAACTGTTTTGGAAACGAAGAAAGCGATGCGGTTGTAGGTTGAAGTTTATGGGTTTAATTTAAAATTCAACATTTAGCATTTAGCATTTAGCATTTAGCATTTAGCATTTAGCATTTAGCATTTAAAATTAAGCATTCAGAGTACTTCTCGATACTAAATTTCTACGAAATTTCACTCGAAGTGACGATTTTGTAATTTGAAGATTTGAAAATGTTTCAATTTGAAAATAAACCTTTGATATGTCATTCCGAGGAGCGATAGTGACGTGGTAATCTGCTTCTAACTTTAAACTCACACGTCAAATCGAGTGAATTTGTGTAACAAATTTGTATCGAGATTTGCTTTGAAGCACTTAAATATTCAAAAATCTAACAACACATTCAAAAAGCAAAGCGTTCTAACATCAAAGTACTTCTCGATACTAAATTTCTGCGAAATTTCACTCGAAGTGACGGTTGGTTTAATGTAACAATTTGTTAATGTAGAAATGTGTTAATATAGCAATGTGTTAATTTGGTGATTTGGTGATTTGTTTCAATCAGATAAAAAATAGTGTTTGAAACTAGCAGATTGCCACAAGTTTTTACAAAACTTTCGCAATGACGTTTCAAAATAGACTTTGAACTAATTTAAAATTTAACATTCAGCATTTAACATTCAAAAAGTCTCAAAAATCTCCGCTTCCAAACGTTCTTCAATAACTTGATCGTCTTGTTTGTACACGTAATAGGAATGATTGTTTTCATTGAGCGACATCGCTTTGACAGGTTTTCCGTTTTCAAAGACAATTCCTGCTAAGTCATCACATGCATAGCCATCGGTTAAAATTCCGTTGGCAATATTGCTGTGAAATAACGGACGGCGCGACGCTTCCGAATGGTAATGCGGACAATGACTGTATGGTAAGAAGTTGAACCCTTCAACAAAGGTTAATTCTTTTGGGCGCGAATCTGTAAATCCGCCATTAAACCAACATAAAGAACCAGCGCTTCCACCTGCTAAAATGATTCCGTTTTGATAGGCTTTCATCAACGCTTTGTCGATTTCATGCGCTTTCAACAAGGTCATCATATTGAGCGTATTGCCGCCACCAATAATAATGGCGTCCATTTGCAATAAATACTCTTCGAAACTCCAATCTTGTGAACTAGAACTGATCCAAATTTTGAGTACATGTGGTTCTACTTCGATGTTGTGGCAGAGTTCATACCAATATTCAATATACCAAGGTGCATCGCCTGTAGCCGTTGGCAAAAAGCAGATTTTCGGCTTTGCTTTTCCAGTCAGTTTTGCAGTATATTTTACAAATTTTTGATTCACTTGTCCACCATACACAAATAAAGTTGAGGTTGTATCCATAGTTTTTTGATTGAAGTAAAAGTTTGGAATTCTATTTTAATTATGCTCAAATTTTCTAGTATCTCCAGGTTTTTGAGTAAAAGGCGGTCTTGGACGTTTTGCATTTTTTTGAGATCTGTACGCTTGCATTTGCTCCCATCTTTTAGGATCGTACTTTTTCCAAAACACTTCATAAAATTTTCTATTTCCTTTATCGTTTCGAATAAAATCTGCAAAAAGTGCTACAATTTTATCGCGATACGGAGAGTTTTTATGAAGCATATCATAGTTATTTTCATCAAAAACCATAATAGAAGCGTAAATCGTTTTCCTAGATTCCAAACCTCTTGCAATTACCGTGAATTTTTTATCGTCGTTTTCAAACAACGGAATGTCTTTCCAAAGCAATTCAGGCAAATGACTCTGCGTAGTTCTAAAAATTTCTTTAGCCCAATTTCCAAAATGATCATATAGTACTTTTCGTGTGAATAAAGCAGTAGTTACACATTCAAATTTGACTTCATTGATCTGCAACGTATCATTTTTTACCACAGGTCGATATTTATGATATAAGATTCCCCTAAAACCTTGTTCTATTGTTCTTTCACAACGTTTGCCAATTGGTGTTGTTTCGTAATATTCTACCGCTAATTCTTCGTTCAAAGCGCCATTGGGTAAAATCAAATTTTTATCAAACAATAACTCAGCAATATCTTTGGGAGATTTCACTTTTATTTCGCTAAAAGCAGCGTTCATGTCTGATTGTAGAAAGTAGAGTTTTGTATTTGGATAGTACGATTGGGCACGTTCATTGTATTTTTTTTCCAAGTGAACTTTAATGATTTTTTCATTCTTCTTTAAATCGTAAATAAAGAAGGTTTTTTTGTTCTTTTTGATGATTTTTACATACGGTGTATCACCAATGTAGGCGATTCCGTTTTCTACATGAATATCTTGTGCAAAAGCAAAACTAATGTAAAAAGCGAAAAGGATAGTAAGCCATTTTTTCATGGTAGCGATTTCGGTTGATGACAGAAAGATATGGAATTTTAGCTTTTTATGATAGTAATTTCTTTAGAATGATGCGTTACATTCTCTTTATAAAACAAATTTTTTCGAAATTCCGCTGGTTTTTTATCGTTTAATAAATTTAACTTCCCGTTTAGTTTGATGAGTTCTTGAAAGTGCTTTTCACGCTGTTCATATTGTTCTTTATTGTTATACGTTGTAATCAGCATCAAGTGAAAAGGCGCTGCTGCGGAATAGGAAGTTTCCATAATTTCAAACGAATGAATATACTTTTTCTGCATTGCCATGTTGCGCAATACTTTCCAGTTATATTCATAATAAAACATGGCTTCTGCCTTATTTTCATTGACAATTTGCACAAAATCTACAGTGGAAATGCGTTCACTTTTTTGTGAAAATACACTTTGCGTGAAGAGAAAGAACAACACTAGAAAAAGTGTTTTTGAATGGATGGTTTTCATGATGATTGATGATTTCTATCCAAAAAAGATACAAAAAAAGCGACTTAAAAGTCGCTTCGTATTAGTTGTTTAACATTTCCCAGAGTTTGTCTTTCAACTCCATAATGCCAAGTTGCGCTACAGAAGAGATAAACATGTATGGAACGTTGAGATCTTTGTCGAGTTCTACACGCATTTCTGCCATCAATTCTTCGTCAAGCATATCCGATTTTGAAATGGCGATGAAACGTTCTTTATCCAGCAGTTCGGGATTGTATTTTTTTAATTCATTAAGTAAAATATCGTATTCTTTGGAAATATCAGCGCTATCCGCGGGAATCAAGAATAACAAGGTTGAATTTCGTTCAATATGACGCAAAAAGTAATGTCCCAAGCCTTTTCCTTCGGCAGCACCTTCAATAATTCCAGGAATGTCTGCCATGACAAACGATTTAAAATCTCGGTATTCTACGATTCCTAAATTTGGTTTTAGTGTCGTAAATTCATAATCGCCAATTTTTGGTTTTGCAGACGTAATTACAGACAATAAGGTTGATTTTCCAGCATTTGGAAATCCTACCAAACCAACATCTGCCAAGACTTTTAACTCTAAAATGATGTCAATTTCTTCACCAGGAATGCCAGGTTGCGCATACCGCGGTGTTTGATTTGTGGACGATTTAAAATGCCAGTTTCCGCGTCCGCCTTTTCCACCTTGTGCAATGATTTTTTCCTCATCGTGTTCCGTAATTTCAAAGATGACTTTATTCGTTTCTTTGTCACGAATTACGGTTCCGAGTGGCACATCTAAATATACATCTTCACCATCGGCACCTGTACTTCGGTTTCCACTTCCATGTGCACCGTGACCAGCTTTGTAATGTCTTTTTAATTTGTAATGAAATAATGTCCAAAGGTTTTGGTTTCCGCGTACAATAATATGTCCGCCGCGTCCGCCATCGCCGCCATCGGGTCCACCTTTCGCGTTGTATTTTTCGCGTAGTAAATGCATAGAACCTTTTCCTCCGTTTCCGGAAGTCAAATGCATTTTTACATAATCTACAAAATTCCCTTCTGTCATTGTCTCCTCTTTTTATGTGGACGCGTTGTGTTGTTTACAATTGATCAATAGTAGCGCTCAAACGCACTGTAATTTCTTCAATAGTTCCGATGCCGTTGACACTGTGAAATTTGTTTTGTTTCTTGTAGTAATCAATTAATGGCGCCGTTTTTTGATTGTATTCATCAAAACGATTTCTAATTTTATTTTCGTCCTGATCATCAGCACGACCACTCACTTTTCCGCGTTCTAACAAACGTTGAATTAAGATTTCATCATCCGCTTCTAGCGCAATAGTTGCAGAAATTCCCATGTCTTTTGTCGCTAGGAAATTATCCAATGCTTCTGCTTGTGCCGTAGTTCTTGGGAAACCATCAAAGATAAAACCATTTGCCTCTGGGTTTTTTTCCACTTCTGCTTGCAACATGTTGATCGTTACTTCGTCAGGCACCAAATCACCTTTATCCATGTAAGACTTGGCTAATAATCCTAATTCTGTACCATTTTTGATATTGTATCTAAACACATCTCCTGTAGAAATATGCACCAAGTTGTATTTTTCTTTTAAGAAATTTGCTTGTGTTCCTTTTCCAGCGCCTGGCTTTCCGAATAAAATTAAATTGATCATGTTGTGGTTGTGTAATTGATAAACTTCAGGTAGATTTCTTCCCAAATCGTCATAGTCGAGTCCGTAACCGACAATGAATTCGTTGGAAATTTCCATCCCGATATAATCTATGTTGTGTTGTTTTTTATATGCTTCTGGCTTAAAAAATAAGGTTCCTATTTTAAAGTCTTTTACTTTTTTTGCTTTGAATATTGCGTGCAATTCATCTAAGGTGTTTCCTGTGTCAATAATATCTTCTAATACGATCACAGTTCTGCCTTCAATATCTTGAGAAAGTCCAATGAGCTCTTTAATTTCGCCAGAAGAAGACGTTCCATGGTAGGATGCTAATTTTACAAAAGTCATCTCGCATGGATAATTATACGCTTTCATAAAATCGGCAAAAAACATAAATACACCATTCAAAATTCCAACGAAAATGGGTTGTTCATCTTTGACATCTTCTGCAATTTCAGCAGCCATTCTGGTCACTGCTTCCTGAATTTGTGCTGAAGAGATAAATTTTTTGAAATATTTGTCGTGTAATTTGATCACTTTTGCGTGTTTTTCCTATGATTTTCCTTAAATAAAAGACACAAAATGCTTTTAAAGGGGCAAAGATACAAATTGATTTATGAATAACGTTTAATGAGTTTACTTTTACGAAATTAGATTTGTATTTTTGTTGAAAATGTAAAAACGAATGAATTATTTCTCCTCTAATTTTAAATTAGGAATTTTAGGCGGCGGTCAATTGGGAAAAATGCTGCTCTACACTACCCGAAAGTTTGATGTATATACGTCTGTGTTGGATCCAAGTGACGAAGCTCCTTGCAAAATAGCGTGTAATGAGTTTCACCAAGGTGATTTGATGGACTTTGAAACCGTGTATAATTTTGGTAAAAATGTGGATGTGTTAACTTTTGAGATTGAACATGTAAATGTAGACGCATTGCAAAAGCTAGAAGATGAAGGCGTACACGTATATCCGTCTGCAAAAACGTTGCAAACCATTCAAAATAAAGGAATTCAGAAGCTTTTTTATCAGAAAAACAACATTCCAACAGCGCCATTTTCTATTTATATGTCGCTAGAAGAGTTGCTACACAGTGTAGAAAATGACGTGATTTCGATTCCGTTTGTGTGGAAAAGTACGCAGTTTGGCTATGATGGAACTGGTGTAAAAGTAGTACGTTCTTTAGCAGATTTAGAACGTTTGCCAAATGTAGAGTGTATGTGTGAACAATTGATCGATTTTAAAAATGAGCTCGCTGTAATTGTTGTGCGTTCTGTTTCTGGAGAAGTAAAAACGTATCCTGTGGTAGAAATGGAGTTTCACCCAGAAGCCAATCAGGTGGAATATGTAATTTGCCCTGCGAGAGTTTCTGAGGATATTCTAGCGAAAGCCCAAAAAGTAGCATTGCAAGTTTCAGAAGCATTACAACATACGGGAATTTTAGCCGTAGAAATGTTTCAAACACAAGACGACGAAATTTTAGTGAATGAAGTGGCGCCAAGACCTCACAACAGTGGACATTATAGCATTGAAGCGAGTTATACGGATCAATTTGAACAACACATTCGCGCCATTTTGAATCTTCCGTTAGGAAAAACCGAAAGTAAAGTTGCGGGAATTATGGTGAATTTGGTAGGCGCCGAAGGATATACGGGCGATGTAGTGTATGAAAATATTGAAAAAATCATGCAGTTGGAAGGCGTAACACCACATATTTATGGGAAGCAACAAACACGCCCATTTCGCAAGATGGGACATGTAACTATTGTGAATGAAGATGTTACCGAAGCACGAAAAGTAGCGGCGGAAGTAAAACAAATAATCAACGTAATTAGCAAATAATATGGCAAAAGTGGGAATTATTATGGGAAGCACAAGTGATCTTCCTGTAATGCAAGAAGCAATTGATATTTTGGAAGGTTTCGATATTGAGATTGAAGTAGATATTGTGTCTGCACATCGAACTCCAGAAAAGTTATTCGATTATGGAAAAAATGCGCATACGCGTGGTATTAATGTGATTATTGCTGGTGCTGGTGGCGCGGCTCATTTGCCAGGAATGGTAGCTTCATTGTCTCCACTGCCTGTAATTGGTGTTCCTGTAAAATCTCGAAATTCTATTGATGGTTGGGATTCTGTATTGTCTATTTTGCAAATGCCTGGCGGCGTTCCTGTAGCAACTGTTGCGTTGGATGGCGCAAAGAATGCTGGAATTTTAGCGGCGCAAATTATTGGAAGTTCAGACAAATGTGTGTTGGATAAAATTTTGGTGTACAAAGAAGGTTTGAAACAGAAAGTGATTGACGGCGCGAAGAAGGTTGCGAAGTAATCGTTCTTTCCGACTTTAAGATATATTAAAACAACAAAAGCCGCTTCGAAAAGCGGCTTTCTTATCTTTACAAACCATTTAAAAATAAAACTAACCTACCATATTATTAATCATTTTTTACCCAAAAATACATTGGACTAAATAAGTTTGTAATGATGCATCAAAAGTATTGCATTGCTTGGTTTTTCTACTTTTTGGATGCATAAAAAATTGTTTTCTCGTTGAAATGATTAAACTCTTCGTTGAAAGGTATTTCTACTTTTTAACTACTTATTTTAACTTCATTTAAAGACATAAAAAAACCCTCTAAGAACTCTTAAAGGGCTTTCATCAACCAATCCATTTAATTATAATACAGTTAATTAGGGCTATCAACATTGTAATTATGCGTCAAGTAGGTTAATATATTAGTATTAAACCATGAAAAATTTATCTTACTACTAAATCAACAGGACAAAATTCCTAATTATCTAGCAGTTCAAAGAATGGCAGAAAAGTTTCTTTAAAGAATCGACAAAACACTTATTTTATCGACGAAATACATTTTTTATCTGTTTATTTGGCTATTTTTTGGACGATTTGCACGCCAGAAATCGTAGTATATTGGATGATGTAGATGCCGCGAGCTACGTTTTTAGTCAAGATTTCATTCGAAAAATTTGTAGAAAGAATTTGTGTTCCTGTGATGGAATACAAACTGACTTTGGCAATATCATTGCGTTGTGTATACAGTTTTAATTGATCATCATGAAAATACGCGAGAATATCTTTGGAAGTATTTTCACTATCGACGGTATGTAATGCACTGCGATAGTCTAAGTTTAGAAAGAAACGATCGTGTGTTTCTCCCGTAATTCCTGAAAAGGTATAACTTGTTTGGCGTAAATCTGTAAAGGTACTTTGATACGTATCTTCTAAAATAATGTCAAAGTCTGTGCTTAAAAATTCAGCATCTATAGAAATTGTATATAAACCATCGGAAGTCAATTCGTAGCCCAAAGGCACTTGTACATTGGCATTTGTTAATTCTGGTAATGCCTGTATGGAGAGTCGCATCGCACCTAAAAAAGAATAAAATTCTACCGCTGCGCCGTCATTGATAAACGGTCCGTCGTAGCCATCATCAAAATGAATCGTTCCTTCTGGAATGAATCCTAAAAGAATCGTGACAAAAGAACCATTTCCTGCCAATCGCAACGAAATACGTCCGTCTGTGGGACTGTTTTCAGAATTTTTACGGACTTCTTGGATGTACTTCTTCGAAGCATAATCGTAACAAATTTGACCAAACATCGTCATGTATGTGCCAAAAAAAAGTGCTATTACAAGTATTTTTGTCTTCATAATAGAGACCTTTTAAAATGGGGTTCAAATCTCTACGACAATTATACACAAATTTTATTTATATTTCTTGTTTCTGACTGTTAAGACTTTAGGATTTTTTTTGTGAGTATAACTCCGCTTTCAGTTGTGTACTGAACCACATACACGCCTCTTGCCAATTGCGGCATTGCAATGGTTTCAGCATATTCGCGTTGTAGCAATAGTTTTCCAGAGATGTCGTATAAACTAATCATCTCAAAATCGGTACGCTTGGTAATGGTTTGTAAGTCATCACCATTAAATAATACGTTTACTTGATTTGGTTCAATGTCTAGTTCGTCAATACTTAGTGTATTTCTGTATTGAACTTGGATGAAGAAACGATCATTTTCTTCTGTTGGACTCGTCGTAAATGTGTATGAAGTTTGACGTAAGTCTGTAAATGTCCCTTGATATCTGTCTTCTAAAATGATGTCAAAATCTTGCGATAGATATTCTGCATCAATTGATAATGTGTACGTTCCGCTTGATAGGACTTGGTATCCTAAAGGCACTTCCATGTCTGTCGTTGTTAATGCTGGCAATGCTTGAATCGACATTTTACTGTCAGCCACATACGAGTAAAACTCAATACTAGCGCCTTCGTTGATAAATGGTCCATCGTACGTATCGTCATAGTTTATGGTTCCTTCTGGAATAAAACCTACCAATTGTGTTGCGTACATTCCGCTTCCAGCTAAACGCAATGACATACGACCATCCGTTTGACTATTGCTTGTAGTTGTGGTAGATTCTGTAGCAAATGCAACTTCTCCTGTTGGTCTGAAGAATTGGTCATTATTTGCGACTACTCGGTGTGAATTTTTAAATGTTACCGTTCCTGAACCTGTACTTTTTGCTTGCACGGCAAAACCTTGCGCAGTTGCAATGTTTCCGTCTGCTGCTCCTAAAGGGTTTGAACCTGTATTATTATATTCGATGTAATCCGAAGCTAAATTATCTCCTGTTGGCGCGTCTGTTTGCCTCCAGTAATACACGGTTCCTTCAATGTCATCTGAATTGTCTTTTTGAAACGCTTCCCAATCAATTGCAGACGGATATGGATTTCCGATGATGTTATACCCAGATTCGCTTGTGTTTGGATCTACCGTATAGTACACAGGTTCATCAATATCGCCATTGTTGACTGTTCCATCAAAAACGGCCGTTTCTACATTAAGATGATTTGCTCTTAATGCATAACCTCTACCAACTTCCATATCTGTATGATTGTTATTCCATGAAGCATTTGTGGTAGAAGCATTCCAGTAGTAGTCAAATCCGCCAACATCAGGAAAAATAGTAGCTATTACTGCATCTGTTTCCGCTACAGGAGTAGACCAATATGAATAGAAAAGCGTATTGGTATAATTTGGAGAATCTCTTTCAATGATATAATTTCCAGTACCTTTTACAGGAATGTTTTCACGTGGAAGCAATGCACCATCATTCTCAACGGTAATCGTTCCGTTATTTGTTAAGTCATAATATACATCCAATGTAGCACCTGCATTCACCGTAATAGAAGCGGAAGCATCAACCGTAAGTTCTCCAACAATCGTATGTGCCGTTAGTACTGGATAATTTGTTGAAGAAGGAATCACTACAGATTCCAATTTAGTAGCGTCTGGTGCAGTACCTCCAACCCAGTTTGTACCAGTAGTCCAACTTGTGGTTGACGCAGTTGACGACCATGTAATTTCAGTTTTATTACTTGCAGAATCTGTGGTTACAGCATCGCTATCATCTAAATAAGAAATGGTATCACCATCTAAGGCAGCCACTAAATTATCTGTTCCTACTGTCGTGATTAATATGTCTTTATTTTCGTCTATTTCGGTAACTGTACGCACATCGTCCCAAACTCTAAATCCCCAAATATTTCCTGCAAAATAATTATTAGAATTGGATTGTGAATTGTTATTGAAACAGTATTCTGAGCTTCCGCCAGAAGTCCATGTTCCACAATTTGGATATCGTATATTACCATCAGAGCGTCCTAAATTAATATCGCCACTATGCGATCGTATTTCAAAACCAGCTCTAGAATCCATTAAACTTCCATCTAAATACCATTTTAAGTTTGTATTATCAGATGCTGCAATTGGGTCATTTACAGGAACACCAACATTGTCAAACACTAATGCTATATGATACCAAGTATCATCACTAATAGGTTCTCTAAAATACGTTCCATTCCATCGTGGTGTATAATCACTATTAGACCTGTTATATCCTCCAACAACGACATAATCGTTTTCTACGTACAGTATTATTCCACGCGATCCACCACCTTCTTTGTAGATTATTTGTCTACTCGTGGCATCATCCACTTTAAAATATCCTTCAATAGTTCTATCGTTTACGGTTGTCGTGTTAATATTGTCCGAATCAGTTAACTCAATAAAGTCATCAACTCCATCCAAATAATACCCGTCATTTGGAGGTTGTGCATAGGTTAAAAAGGATAGTAGTAAAAATATTTTTAAAATGTATAAATTCTTCTTCATCATCGGAGCAATTTTTATCATTATATACGTAAATTCTCTATCTTTGGTTTTCAAAAATTTGAAAATTCATGTTTTCGATATATAAATCTACATACTATTTATAAAAATAGTATTTTCTTACAAAGATAAAGATTGCAAATCGACAAAACAAACAAATAGATCGTCCAAATGACCGTTTTAACACATAAATTTCTTACAAAACATACCACAGCTCCTTTTTTTCAAATTGATGAAAGTGAGTTTGTAACAGCAATTGACTCCGAAATTGCGAATGCTAAAAAGCAAATTGAACAAATTGTTGCTAACGAGCAGCCACCTACTTTTGAAAACACAATTGAAGCGTTGGAATATTCAGACGAACAGTTGGATCGTATCACAAGTATTTTCTTCAATTTGAATTCGGCTGAAACCAACGAAAATATTCAAAAAATGGCACAAGAGATTTCTCCTAAGTTAACAGAATTCTCTAATGATATTGTATTGAATGAAGGTTTATTTGAACGTGTAAAAACTTTACATGCGCAAAAAGATACACTAAATTTAACAACAGAACAACACACATTATTAGATAAAAAATTCAAATCGTTTTCACGAAATGGCGCTAATTTATCTAAAGATAAGAAAGAAATACTTCGCGAAATTGATAAGAAACTATCAAAGTTGAGTCTCACTTTTGGTGAAAATGTTTTAGCGGAAACGAACAAATTTCAGCTACACTTAACAGATGAAAAAGATATTACAGGACTTCCAAACGGAGCGTTAGAAGCCGCAAAATCTATCGCGAAAAGTCAAGATAAAGACGGTTGGATTTTCACACTCAATTATCCAAGCTATATTCCTTTTATGAAATATGCTGACAATCGCGAATTGCGCAAACAGATGGCAACTGCTTTTGGTTCCAAGGCTTTTAAAGGTGATGAATTGGACAACAAAGCCAATGTGTTGGAAATTGCCAAGCTCCGTCATCAACGTGCCAATTTGCTCGGTTATGAAACGCATGCACATTTTGTGTTGGAAGAACGCATGGCAAAAACACCTGAAAAAGTAATTTCGTTTTTGAATGAATTGCTCGAAAAAGCAAAACCAGCCGCTGAACGTGAGTTTTCACAATTGTCAAATTTTGCCAAAAAATTAGATGGTATTTCAGCATTGCAAAGTTGGGACAGCGCATACTATTCTGAAAAATTAAAGCAAGAATTATTCAATTTGGATGATGAAAAACTGAAACCGTATTTTAAACTTGAAAATGTAATTGATGGGGCATTTACGGTAGCCGCAAAATTATTTGACATTCATTTCCAACAGGTATTTGATATTGAGGTGTATCACAAAGACGTAAAAACTTATGAAGTTGTAGATGGCAATGGTAAATTTGTCGCAGTATTTTATGCCGATTTTCATCCGAGGAAAGGAAAGCGAAATGGTGCTTGGATGACGTCCTATAAATCGCAGTACCGAAAAAATGGAACGGTAGAACGCCCACATGTATCTATTGTGTGCAACTTTACCAAACCTACGGAATCGAAACCATCATTATTGACTTTTAACGAAGTTACGACTTTGTTCCATGAATTTGGACACGCATTGCACGGAATGTTGGCAGACACCACCTATCCAAGTTTAAGTGGAACGTCCGTTTTTTGGGATTTTGTAGAATTACCAAGTCAAATACTAGAAAACTGGTGTTACGAAGCAGAAGCCTTGGCCATTTTTGCAAAACATTATGAAACTGGAGAAGTCATTCCGATGGAATACATTGAAAAAATCAAAGCTTCCGCAACCTTTTTAGAAGGAATGGCGACGTTGCGTCAGATAAGTTTTGGTTTGTTAGATATGAACTGGCACGGAATTGATCCAACAGATATTACCGATGTAAAAGCACATGAAAAAACGGCTTTCGAAAACACACGTTTGTTTCCAGAAAATCCTAAAACTGCGATGAGCACTGCCTTTTCACATATTTTTCAAGGTGGTTATTCTTCTGGATATTACAGTTACAAATGGGCAGAAGTGTTGGATGCAGATGCTTTTGAATATTTCAAAGAACATGGAATTTTCAGTAGAGAAATTGCTTCAAAATTTGCAACACACGTACTTTCAAAAGGTGGAACAGAACATCCAATGACATTATACAAACGTTTCCGCGGAAGCGAACCAAAACCAGAAGCGTTATTGAAACGTGCAGGATTGCTAGCGGAATAGACTTCTTAGATTGTTAGAACTAAAACTAAATTTGAAACGCCAAACGTCACTTCGATTTCTATGACAAAAGCAAGCGATTTTGATTAAAAGATTGAACTCACTAGTTTCTTTATTTTTTTACCACGAATACACGAATTATTTTTCTTATTACTGTCCGTCACTTCGAGTGGTTTTCTGTCATTGAGCTTGTCGAAATGCAGAAAATTGTATCGAGAAGCACTTTGAAAAGTAACCAATTCGTCATAATGCTACTTATTAGTGATGTTATTTATTAGTGATGTTACTTGAGTAATAAATTTCATAGTTTGAAAACACATGCAATCAGCAACTAGCGATAATGCTACTGAATGTATCAAAGTGCAAGTTGATTTTGACTGCGCCCAATCTGAAAAGTATATTTTTAAATTCAAGCTAAAAATTATAAAAACAAATTAAACTTTCAATAATTTTTGAAAGTTTGAAAATTATTGTATATTTGAACTATGAAAGTAACAGAAGCAAAATATAAATTCATTCAAACTTGGGGCGCGTTAGGAACCTTATGGGGAATTAACAAAGCGATGGCACAAATTCATGCGTTGCTCTTGGTGTCACCAGAACCTTTATCGATGGAAGATGTCATGGAAGAATTGCATATTTCCAGAGGAAACACCAGTATGAATTTACGCCAATTAATCGATTGGGGCATTGTATACAAAACTTCCAAAGCTGGCGAACGAAAAGAATATTTTACTTCTGAGAAAGACATTAACGAACTCGCGAAGCAAATAGCAAGAGAACGCAGTCGAAGAGAAATTCAACCAACATTAAAAGTGTTGAAAGAAGTGAGTAGTATTGAAGATGATGGTTCCGCAGAAACAAAGGAATTTATCAAACAAACAAAAGCGCTCCACGAATTGGCAAATACCGCAGATTCTATTTTGAATCGAGTCGTAAATCAAGAAGCCAATTGGCTGACCAAAACGTTCATTAAACTTTTAAAATAACAACAAACACGAAAGGAATTCATTTTCCTTTTTATTTTCAATAAAACTTTCACTAATTATTGAAAGTTTAAAAAATACAATAGTCATGAAATTTATATATCACATCAACAACATCGTATTCGCATTGACCATTTTAGGGTATACATTGATCATTCCAGGACTTTTTATGCAGTTGGTTTTAGGAATTATTCAACTCATATTCTTCATCGTCTTACTATGTAATTATGATAAATTTTCAAAACGAATACAAGATCATTTAAAAATTTATGGAGCTGTAGCCAGTTTATCTTTATTGCTTTTTTTCAATGGCGATCTTATCAATACAGCACTCAACACATCTATTGTACCTGTTTTTAGTATCATTATTCCGTTAGGTATTGCTGGCTATTTCACTTATATCATTGTTGAACTCGAAAAACGTGTCTTATGAAAAATCTCTGTCTACTCACCTATCTCAAAAAGGAATTTCAAACACCAACAAACAAAGAACAAATCATTGACTTTTACGACAAAGCCACGGACGATTATCGTTTTTGGAGCAAAGATCTAAACATGCACTTTGGGTATTATATTCCTTTTAAAACCTCTTTGTTTACGCGTGATCGCATGCTGAATCAGATGAATGCAGAAGTTTTCAAACGTTTACATATTAAAAATCAAAAAAAACACATTGTAGATTTAGGTTGTGGCATGGGCGCATCTATTCGTCACGGAATTGCCAATCATCCAAAATTAGCTGTGACAGGTTTGACAATTTCTCCGTTTCAAGTAGAAAAAGGAAATGAATTGCTTCAATCAGATCGCGGAACAATTTTAAACAGAGACTACCGAAACACATTTTTAAAAGAAAACTCCTTTGATGGCGCGATGGCGATAGAAAGTTTGTGCCATTCAGGTTGTAGCAAAGACGCGTTGGCGGAAACATACCGAATCATAAAACCCAATACTACGTTTGTCATTGCAGATGCATTCATAAAGAAAAATTACAAGCAAATGAATCTGCTCGCAAAATACACGTATAAAGGTTTGTGTGACTCGTGGAGTTTGGAAAGTTTGGCAAATATCAATCGTGTCAAAAAAGACTTAGAAGATATCGGTTTTAAAGACATCAAAGTGCAAAATATTTGGTACAGAGTGGCGCCATCAGTATTACATGTTCCTTTTGCAATTGGCGGATTTATCCTAAAAAAACTATTCAAAAAAGAACCGCTAAAACCCGAAAGTAAACAAAACTTAAAAGGTTCATTCTTTGCGCTTTTATCAAGTTTGAGCATGATGAATTTTGGATATTATATGATCACAGCTAAAAAATAAATTGGTATGAATTTCAATATCATCAGTTACATACTATACATTCCAATAATCTTCTTTATTACCATAAAAGTAGGCTGGATACTATACAAAAGTGGCGAAGTGTTTTTATGTAGCATTTTTCAAAATGATATTGAGATGACACAAAATTTAAACAAACTTTTACTCATTGGATATTACTTAATCAATTTAGGTGCCGCCACAATTACAATTACCTTTTGGGATACGGTGGAAAACCTACCTGAAATGATCAATACACTGTCCAAGATTCTCGGAAGCACAATTGTGCTGTTGGCACTTTTACATTACAACAACATCTTTTGGATTACATTTTTAAACAGAAAAAAACAACCTATAAATTAACACATCATGGGATCAACAAAAATCATCATCGCGTATTTCGTCTATCTACCAATTGTTATTGGACTCACCATTTTTGTCTCTAAAAAGCTATTTGAAAGTGGCAAAAGTTTTATGATCGAAATTTTTAGAGGAAAGGAAACAATAGCGCTCGCAACCAACAAACTTTTTGAAGTTGGTTTCTATCTTATCAATATCGGAATGGCGTTAATTCTTATGAAAATCTCAAATTACAATGGAACTTACAACATTGACAACCAGAAACTTATTGAAGTCATGGGACTCAAAATTGGAAGCTTTTCTATCTACCTTGGGGCAATGCTACTTTTGAATTTATTTCTATTTCTACGAGGAAGAAAAGTGACAAGAAGTACAGAAAAAAAACCTGTTGTACCTACATTTTCAACCAAAAAATAACGATATGAAAAAGATAATCATTGCAGGCGGAAGCGGATTTTTAGGACAATCATTAATCAGCTACTTTTTACCAAAAGGATATGAAATTATAGTGCTATCAAGAAGCGCAAGAAAAACAGGAAACGACCATTTGCGCTATGTACAATGGAATGCAAAAACTTTAGATATTTGGATGACTGAACTTGAAGGTGCAACTGTATTAATAAACCTTACGGGAAAGTCGGTAGATTGTCGCTATAGTGAAAAAAACAAAGCAGAAATTCTAAACTCCAGAGTCAATGCTACGAAAGTGCTAGGCGAAGCAATACAAGCCTGCGCTGTGCCTCCAAAAGTGTGGATGAATTCGTCTACTGCAACAATTTATGAGCATTCGCTAAAACGAAAAATGACGGAAGAAAACGGAAAGATAGGTGACGATTTTTCTATGAACGTTGCCAAATCGTGGGAAGCTACTTTTTACGATTGCAATACTCCAAAAACCAACAAAATTGCGTTGCGGACTTCCATCGTATTGGGAAAAAATGGTGGCGCGTTTATTCCGCTGAAAAACCTAACAAAACTTGGTTTGGGCGGAACGCAAGGAAGTGGAAAACAAAAAGTGAGCTGGATTCACGAACATGATTTTTGTCGCGCTGTTGCATTTTTGCTAGAAAAACACGAAACGGGAACGTATAATATAACAGCTCCGAATCCGATTGAAAATAAACGTTTTATGAAAACAATTCGGAACGTACTTAAAGTTCCTTTCGGACTCTTTCAACCAAAATGGTTACTCAAATTTGGTGCGCTCATTATAAAAACGGAAGCTGAATTGATTTTAAAAAGCAGATTTGTAATTCCTGAAAAATTAGTCAATGCTGGTTTTCAATTTCAATATCCGACTGCTGAAAAGGCGATTGAAGAAATTATTAATCGTCATTAAATAAAAAAACTATCCTATTTTTATAGGCTTAAATCTAATTTTGGGAAGAAAGAAAAAAAATATTTGGACTAAGAAAAACATTATAAATGTGATCTTATTTTTTGGAATCATAGTTGTTTTACTAAAAATAAACATATATGATAAAAAAAAACTAGCCAACGATTCCTTTAAAACTGTTGGTGTAATAGAAAAGTTGCACCCTAAAAAACCAATAGGAAAACGTTCTAAAGATGTTATTTATTTCTACTTTATCAAAAATGACATTGTATACCATAAAATATTAACTAAGACTGTAGGTGTAATTAATAATCATAAAATAAAATTGAATGACTGCTTTGAATTAAAAGTAGCTAATTCAAGTAACAGTATTTATGAGTTAAATTTAACAAAGAGAATTGATACTTTCATTGATAAGAAATTATATCAAAAACATGACTACAACAGTTTTATTCATAGAAACAAAATAGAAAGATACATCATTAATTCTAAATCAAATAAAGATAAGCTTTGATTACTATTACACTAAAAACACATATCAAAGCGCCAATTCAAACAGTTTTCGACATTTCTAGAGATATTACCGAACATGAAGCTTCAAGCAAAAACACACGCGAGAAAGCAATTGCTGGTGTGACTTCTGGGAAAATAAATTTGGGAGAAACGGTAACGTGGCGCGCCAAACATTTTGGGGTTTATATAAAACACACGAGTCTAATTTCCGAAATGGAATCACCCACTTTTTTTGTGGATGAAATGGTAGAAGGTGTTTTCAAAAGTTTGCGACATGAACATATTTTTAAAGAAGTGGACAATGCAACGGACATGACAGACATTTTCAACTACGAAGTTCCGTATGGCATTTTTGGACGCGTATTTAATTACTTCATTTTAAAATCCTATCTCACCAAATTTTTACACGAACGAAATCAACACATCAAACAACGCGCAGAAATCTCAAATTTAACAGGTTGACAGATTTTTCTATCGCTGTAAATATTTTTTATTTCAACAATATCGTTTACATTTGAAAAAACAATAGCTCACAAATGCCAAACCATCAACTGGATCCGAACAAGTGGATTACGCTCTATGCGGATTATCTTTTCAATTACACAATTGTAAGGGTAAAAGATAGAGAAACTGCACAAGATTTAGTCCAAGAAACGTTTTTTGCAGGACTAAAATCAATGGCAAATTTCAAAGGAGAAGCCTCAGAACGTACGTGGCTCATCTCTATTTTGAAACGAAAAATTATTGATTACTATCGCAAAATCAATTCAAAAAAAGGGCAAGCGGAAGTACGCATCAATTACAATGCTGACACAGAATCGGAAGGTGATTGGTTGGAAGAGCGCGTTGCTGATGGATATGATAAAAACGCCGAAGATCAAATGCAAAATGAAGAACTTGGACTTGCCATTGAAGACTGCATTGACAAACTTCCAGAAAAACAAGCTAAAATCTTTAAGATGAAAACCATTTTAGGATACGACACAGAAACCATTTGTAATGATTTAAATATAACTGCGTCTAACCTTTGGGTTATCATTCACAGAGCGAGAACCACGCTTTCTGGATGCCTCGAACAGAACTGGTTTTAATAAGTAATGAAGAATGAGTACGAAATTCAAATTTTTTATATCGTGTGAAGAAGCTCAACATATTTGCGACAAATCGCAGTATGGAGAAGCTGGCTTTTGGGAAATACTAAAACTGAAATTAAGATTGTCTTGGTGTCACATCACAAGAGCATATTCTAGTAAAAATGCAAAGCTCACCGAATTGGTTCAAAAATCAAACATTGACGCTATAGAACAAAAAAAGAAAGACGAAATGGCGCGCAAACTCAAAGAAGAAATGAGCAAATACTAAACACATACTAAAAGTAAAAACCATACAATCGGAATACTCTCTACCCAAAAAGCGGCAAAGTATTTCGATTTTTTTATGCGCGATTGCCAAATAGACACACACAACAACAACCCGATTCCCACAGTCATAAAAAATGCTGTAGAAAAAGATTTTTCAATAAAATATTCTAAGAATACAAACAATACAATCCACACATAGGCAAGCAATTTTGTTCGTGGAATTCCGAGTCGCTGTGGCAACGTTCCCAAAGCGGCGGCATCATACGACAAATCGCTAATCTCAAACGGAATCATCAAAACCAACACTAATACAAAACGTTGCAAACCCAATAAAATAACATTGGTTTCTGCAAGTGGAATATCTGCATTCACAATGGGCAACAACACCGTAACTCCTGTCCAACACAACGCTACAATAGAGATTTTAAAACCTGGGAGCGTTCTAAAATTTTTCTGTTTGGGTAAAAAAGGAATAATATAAAGCGAAGACAGTAAACTCAATCCGACGGCAAGGAACAAGGTTTTCCATTGTAATTGAAACGCATAATACGAAGCCAATACAAAGCACACAAAACTCAACATCTGTATAAATTTCAAGTAGTTGGTGGCAACAAAAAAATATTGCTTCGCAGAACTCCCGTATTTTATAAAATTATATGTCACAATCGTACCGTAAAATGTGAAATACAAAACAGCTTCATCATACGGTAAATCAAACACATACAGCGTACAATACGTCAAAGCATACACGCTAAAACCTATGTGAATACTGCTATCTAAATAAAAATTGAAACCTCTTTTTAAAACATTCATCAAACAAAAATAGCCAAACTGTTCATAACCTAACTTTTTCGTTAAAAACTTTCGCATTTCGCAACCACACAAAATTGCAAAGAAGTAATTTTTTAGTTGTATTTTTGCATGCCATAAGCACAACTATAAAAAAAGAAAAAATATAGCTGATGAAAACTGATTCTTTTTCATTGAGACATAATGGAATTCGTACGAAAGACATTCCATACATGTTACAGACTATCGGAGTTGATTCTGTTGAACAATTGATGGATGAAACCATTCCAGATGGAATTCGCTTGCGAGAAGCACTTTCGCTTCCAAAAGGACTAAGCGAAAATGAATTTTTAGCGCACATGCAGGATTTGGCAGGTCACAATAAAATCTTCAAATCGTACATCGGTTTGGGATATCATGAAGCCGTAACGCCGCCTGTCATTCAACGTAACATCTTGGAAAATCCAGGTTGGTACACAGCGTATACGCCGTACCAAGCAGAAATTGCACAAGGAAGATTGGAAGCCTTGTTAAACTTCCAAACGGTGGTGACGGAATTGACAGGAATGGAACTTGCCAATGCGTCTTTATTAGACGAAAGTACCGCTGCGGCAGAAGCCATGACAATGCTATTTGGTGTACGATCAAGAGCGCAGAAAAAAGGAAACATCGTAAAGTTTTTCGTCTCTGAAGAAGTATTACCACAAACAATTTCCTTATTAAAAACACGTGCTATTCCGATCGGAATTGAGTTGGTAATTGGAAATCATGAAGAATTTGACTTTTCAACAGACTATTTTGGTGCTTTACTACAATATCCTGGAAAACACGGTCAAATATTTGACTACAGAGCATTCACAGAAAAAGCAAACGAAAACGAAATCAAAGTAGCAGTAGCAGCAGATATTTTAAGTTTGGTATTGTTAGAATCGCCAGGAAGCTTTGGAGTAGATGTTGTCGTAGGAACCACACAACGTTTCGGAATTCCATTAGGATATGGTGGACCACATGCCGCATTTTTTGCCACGAAAGAAGCGTACAAACGTAGCATTCCAGGAAGAATCATTGGTGTTACGAAAGATACGGACGGAAATCGTGCATTGCGCATGGCATTACAAACCCGCGAGCAACATATCAAAAGAGACAAAGCAACCTCTAACATCTGTACTGCACAAGTATTACTTGCCGTCATGGCGGGAATGTACGCAGTATATCACGGACCTAACGGATTGCGCTACATCGCTAACAAAGTACATACAAACACTGTAAATCTCGCAAATTCGCTTAAACAATTAGGGTTCAAGCAAACAAATACAGCATTCTTTGATACAATTGTCATCAAAGCAAATGCTGCCAAAGTAAAAGAAATTGCAGAATACAACGAAGTTAACTTTTTATACATTGACGACAAAACGGTTGCCATTTCTATCAACGAATCAACTACGAAACGTGATTTAGAAGACATCATTTTCATCTTTGCGGCGGTTGTTGTAAAAGAAACTGTGCAGATTACAGATACAAATACTTCTAAAATATTAGCTTCTGTAGTACGTGAAACACCGTTTATGGAAGCAGATGTATTCAACACTTATCATTCGGAAACAGAAATGATGCGCTACATCAAGAAATTGGAACGTAAAGATTTATCGCTAAATCATTCCATGATTGCCTTGGGTTCTTGTACAATGAAATTAAACGCTGCGGCGGAAATGTTATCGCTAAGTTCAGCACAGTGGAATAACATTCACCCTTTTGTTCCTGTAGAGCAGGCAGAAGGGTATCAAATATTACTAAAAGAACTGATTCACCAGCTAAACGTTGTTACAGGTTTTGCAGGAACTTCTTTGCAGCCAAACTCTGGTGCGCAAGGAGAATTTGCAGGATTGATGGTCATCAGAGCCTACCACGAATCAAGAGGAGATACACACAGAAACATCTGTTTAATTCCAGCGTCTGCACACGGAACCAACCCAGCAAGTGCCGTGATGGCAGGGATGAAAGTTGTTGTAACCAAAACGTCTGAAGACGGAAATATAGACATCGACGACTTGCGTGAAAAAGCATTGCTTCACAAAGACAATTTAGCAGCGTTAATGGTAACCTATCCATCAACACACGGCGTTTTTGAAGCAACCATTAAAGACATTACACAAATCATTCACGATAATGGTGGACAAGTATACATGGATGGTGCCAATATGAACGCACAAGTAGGACTGACAAATCCTGCTACAATTGGTGCCGATGTTTGTCACTTAAATCTACACAAAACATTCGCCATTCCACATGGCGGCGGCGGACCTGGTGTTGGACCAATTTGTGTAGCAGCACACTTAACACCTTTCTTACCAAGCAATCCAATCATTGAAACTGGTGGCGAACAAGCCATTACTTCAATTTCTGCGGCGCCTTGGGGAAGTGCCTTGGTATGTTTAATCTCGTACGGATACATTACCATGTTAGGGTCAAGAGGATTGACAGAAGCGACAGAATATGCCATCTTAAATGCAAACTATATCAAAGGTCGTTTGGAAGGTCAGTACGACATTTTATACACCAATGAACGTGGACGTTGTGCGCACGAAATGATCATTGATTGCCGTCCATTCAAACAACACGGAATAGAAGTCACAGACATAGCCAAACGTTTGATGGATTATGGTTTCCATGCGCCAACAGTTTCATTCCCTGTAGCTGGAACGATTATGATTGAGCCAACGGAAAGTGAAAGTGTCGCAGAATTAGACCGTTTCTGTGATGCGATGTTAGCTATTTTTGAAGAAATTTCAGAAGCAAGCGCAAGTGACACCAACAATGTGATGAAAAATGCACCACATACACTCGGAATGTTAACAGCTGACGAATGGAATCTTCCATACTCGCGTCAAAAAGCTGGATTCCCATTGTCCTTTGTGGCTGAAAACAAATTCTGGCCAACCGTTCGCAGAGTAGACGATGCTTATGGAGACAGAAACTTAATTTGTACGTGTGCGCCTATTGAGGAATATGCAGAAGCATAAAATACACTTTAAAAATCATGAAAAGAGCGTCCTTTGTACGCTCTTTTTTGTAGACTGTTTCATATTTTTATTTGAAGAATTATCACTATCTTATGTATTCTTTTGAAAATTATTCACATAATTAACATTTGAGTGCATTATCCTCAAAAATAAAAACTTTGAAGCATCCGCTAAATAATTAAAAGTCTATTATCATTAATTTAGTAGCTTATAATCCCAAAAAACTATGATTGTATGAAAGTGAAAATAACTGGGACAGGATGTTATATTCCCTCTGAAGTTGAAATCAATGAAGCTTTCCTTCAACACCAATTTTTAAATGAAGATGGTAGCCCTTTTAAACAAAACACAGCTATTATTATAAAAAAATTCAAGTCGATTACAGGAATTGATGAACGCAGGTATGCAGAAACGCATCATTCTTCTTCAGACTTAGGATTTTTTGCCGCTGAAAAAGCAATTGCTAATGCCAATATTGATCCTGAAACCTTAGATTATATCATTTTTGCACATAATTTTGGCGACGTAAAACACAATACCATTCAAAGTGACATGGTACCAAGTTTGGCAAGTAGAGTAAAACACAACTTGCGCATCAAGAATCCAAAATGTGTTGCGTACGATGTTATATTTGGTTGTCCAGGTTGGCTTGAAGGCATGATACAAGCGTATGCTTTTATCAAAGCAGGAATTGCTAAAAAATGCCTTGTTATTGGCTCAGAAACCTTATCACGCGTTGTGGATGTTCATGACCGAGATTCTATGATTTACTCAGATGGTGCTGGCGCAACAATTATTGAAACTACTACCGAAGATTGTGGCATTATTGCACATGAAACTGCAACACATTCGTATGATGAAGCGCATTATTTATACTTTGGAAAATCAAACAATCCTGAGTTGAGCGACGATACGCGATACATAAAAATGTACGGTCGAAAAATATACGAATTTGCTTTGACGCATGTGCCAGCAGCCATGAAAGCTTGTTTAGACAAAAGTGGTGTTGCTATTGATGATTTGAAAAAAGTATTCATTCATCAAGCCAATGAAAAGATGGACGAAGCTATTATAGAGCGTTTTTACAACTTATATGATAAAGAAGCTCCTAAAAGCATTATGCCAATGACTATTCATAATTTAGGAAACAGTTCGGTGGCAACGATTCCAACGTTATTTGATATGGTTACCAAAGGACAAGTAGAAAATCAAGACATACAAAAAGGTGACATCATTATGTTTGCTAGTGTTGGTGCTGGAATGAACATCAACGCAATTGTTTATAAATATTGACATGAATCACGATACAATTGCCATTATTGGTGGCGGAAACTTAGGAAAATCTATTGCGCAAGGATTGTTAAAACAACACAACAATCCTTCGCAAATTTATGTAACGCGCAACAAAATTGAACTTTTGAACGATTTAAAAGCGCAAGGTGTGCAGGTAACTTCTAACAATGTGGAAGCCGTACAACAATCAAAAATCCTAATTTTTGCCTTAAAACCGTATCGTATTGAAAGTGTACTAAAAGAACTTTCTGCATATATTACACCAGCGCATTTAATCATTTCTGTGATCAGTGATTTTTCTCTAGAACAACTAGCAACCTGTGTGAATAGCAACATTGAAATCGTTCGTGCAATGCCGAATACCGCAGCCGCGATTGGCGAATCACTTACCTGTTTGGCTTCGAAGAATGCTTCCTCAGAAAACATGTCGAAAACGAAATTTATTTTTGACGCATTGGGCGAAACCATAGAAATCAACGAAAGTTTGATGGATGCTGCCACGGTTCTCGGTGCCTGCGGAATTGCTTATGTGTTACGCTTCATTCGCGCAATGATTCAAGGTGGCATTGAAATTGGATTTGATGCCAAAACCGCAACGAAAATCGCTTCACAAACGGTAAAAGGTGCGAGCGAATTGTTATTGCAAAACGGGAACCATCCCGAAGAGGAAATTGACAAAGTAACGACGCCTAAAGGCTGCACCATTGCTGGACTGAACGAGATGGAACATCAAGGATTTAGTTCGTCATTGATCAAAGGAATTAAGACTTCGATTGAAACCATTCAGAAATAAACTACTTTATATTTAGTTTGTATTTACTAAATTAGTTGCATAAAGCGAATCATCAATTATTTTAGTCTTACGAATTGAGTATAATGTCATCCTTAAAATTTAAAAAAACATACCTGTATCATTTTTTAGCGGCTTTTATAATTGCGCTTTGGCTTACTATTTTTTTAATTATTATTGCTCCTTTTGATGCTTCAGAAGTTTCTTTTAAAATACGATTACTAATAATGCCTGTGTATGGGCTCATTACATTTATTGGATACATTGTTTTAATTCCTTTCCAAGATTTTGTAATCAAAAAAAAGCACAAACAATTATTATTTGAAATATTTCACCTAATTCTATTTAATATTATCGTACTAATTGGTAGTTATCTGTACTATAAATCTAGTATTGTTAATGGTGATTATTCGTTTACAAAATTTACATTTGAAGTTTACTATCCTATTTTCTTTATACTATTACCAATCATCATCTTTGCTAAATGGTTTTTGAGAAAACAACATGGCAATAAAAGTTCTGAAAAAATCATTTTGAAGGGTGATAATAAGTTAGATATACTTCAAATAGAGAATTCAGATTTAGTGTGTATTTCAAGTGCAGATAATTATGTTGAAGTAAATTATTTAATAGATGGTATATTACATAAGAAGCTTCTAAGAACTACTTTAAAAAATATAGAACTTCAATTCCCTGTATTGCTAAAAGTACATCGTTCACACTTAATCAATCCTGATCATTTTAAAGAATGGAAAAGCGCTGCTAAAATTTTATTAACTGGAATAGAAGTTCCCGTTTCCAAAAATTACAAAAACGATGTATTGGCTTTAAATCACTCATCCCTAAAAACGATAGATTCACCACAATCGCAATAAAATAGGGACATACAATCATTTTCATCTTTAAATTTGAACTCAACAAAAATTCACAAACGATGAAAAAAAATATAATCTTAATAGCAACTATTCTGGTATCTTTTACAAGTATCTCTCAAGATAAAAATAAAGAAGTACATGTATTATTAGAAAAAATGGTGTCCGATAAAAAAGTAATGGGTGTTGTTGCTGGTTACAGTGTAGATGGCAAAACAATTGCTATGTCTTCTGCTGGATATGCCAATAAAAAAACAAAAGAAAAGTTTACAACAGCTACAAAACTACGCATGGGTTCTATTGCAAAACCAATGACAGCTTTGGCAGTGATGCAGTTGGTAGAACAAGGCTTATTAGATTTAGATGCGCCTATACAAACGTATATCTCAGATTATCCAACACATCCAAAAACTCAAATTACTACAAGGCATTTATTATCGCATACATCGGGAATTGCAGGTTACAAAAATGGAAAAGAATCCAATACTACAAAAAACTACCCAACACTTTATGATGCTTTAGCGCTATTTAAAGACAGAGCATTACTATTTGAGCCTGGTACTCAATATAATTATTCAACTTATGGTTATACCGTTTTAGGAGTTATTATTGAACGCGTATCTGGACTAACTTTCGAAGCGTATATGCAAAAAAATATTTGGGATAAAGCAGGAATGACACATACAGGAGTTGATAAATTTGGTGTAAAAGTAGAAAACAAATCAGAGTTATATTCTCGTAATAACGGAAAAGGAAAAGCTAAAAAAGCCAAAGAAAATAATTTAAGTAACAGAATTCCTGCTGGAGGATTTTATACAACTGCAGAAGACATGTTAAAGTTCGGAAATGCTGTGTTAAATAATGTTTTTGTTAAAAGAAGCACTTTAGATCTCATGCGCCAACATCACAGTTTGGAAAAAGAAAATAACGCCTATGGTTTTGGTTGGTTTTTGTATTCAAAAAAACCAAATGAAGGCGCACTTATTGGGCATACTGGAGGTCAAACTGGATGTACTTCGTTTCTTTTTATAGCTCCAAGTAAAAAAGCTGTTAGTATTATATTAGCAAATACATCAAGAGCACAATCTAGTGTTGATCCAGTGGCTAATGAATTGTTAAAATTATCAGTGTATTATAAAAAAAATGACTAAGCACTTTTATAAATGCTTACGGATTTTCGAACTCATAGGTTTCGTCAATGAGTAGTAATAATTGACGAATTGACCGTTTTCGTCAATGAGGTATTTTTGAAAATTCCATTTCACGCTGGAACGTTTTTTACCATTTAATTCTTTAGAAGTCAACCACTTGTACAACGGATGTTGGTTTTTCCCTTTAACGTCAAGTTTTTCCGTAAGTGGAAAGGTAACACCAAAATTTATTTGACAGAATTCCTGAATTTGTGAAGCGTCTCCAGGTTCTTGTCGCCCAAACTGATTGCAAGGCGAACCAATAACAACCAATTGATCTTTATAGGAATCACTCAACTCTTGCAACTCTTTGTATTGTTTGGTAAATCCGCATTTAGACGCCACATTTACAAACAAAATTTTCTTTCCTTTAAAATCTGACAACAACATCGGATTTCCGTGAAGATCATTAATTTCAATATCGTAGATGGATTGTTTTTCAGTGTTTGCAGAAACATTGGTACTTAGTTTCGCTTTTTCAATGGTTTTCATAGCTTTTCTTTTTCTTTTCACTACAAAAATAACGATTTTAACGCTCTTTTTCACGAAAAGCGATACTTATCGTAGTTTTCATTTCTAATGAATATTTTCAAAAAGGATTCCTATTTTTACAAAAAAGTCACAACATGAAATTAAATCTATTTAAAGAGTTTAAAGAGTTTGCCGTAAAGGGAAATATGATTGATATTGCCGTCGGAGTTATTATTGGAGCCGCTTTTAACAAAGTGATTGATGTATTGGTGAAAGAAGTTTTTTTACCGCCATTATCGCTTTTGACAGACGGAATTAGCTGGTCCAATCGAAAAGTAATTCTGCGAGAAGCTGTAACAGCAGACAATATGCCAAAAGTAGACGAAGTCGCCATTGCTTATGGAAAGCTTTTTGAAGTGCTGGTCGATTTTGCCATTATTGGATTTACTGTGTTTTTAGTGGTGAAGTTTATGAATTCGATTCGTAAAAAAGGGCAAGATCCGAAGAATACAACCATTGCCACACCGAAAGATATTGAATTGTTGAGCCGAATGACGGAATTGATGGAACAGCAATTGGAAATTGCACAGAAGAATGCAGCGAAATAGTTTTAAAATTTACTTTACGCCTAATTTTTCCGAAATCCAATCGTTGGCAGCAGGAATCATGCGGAGTTTGAAAATGACAAATCCGTTGACGATCATACATGTTCCTACTTTTAGTAATATATCGAGCAGAATATAATTGGTTGTAGGAAAGTAATGCAACAGACTTACGGTGACCGTGAAAGACAGCAACAACCAAATATGCTTTTGTGTAAACGGTTGTATTTTATATTTTGAATAGATAAAAATCAGCTTCACGGTGTTGTACAAACTCATGGAAATCAATGTCGCATACGCAGCGCCTTCAATCCCCAAATTGAGATATTTGATAAAGTAAATATTCAATGAAATGTTTAATACAACTAAAATAGCAATCGCTACCATGTTGAAACGATAGTATTTTGAATACAGCAATATATGTGAATTGAACGAAGTCGTCATGTCAATCACAACATTAAAACTCAGAATTAAAATCACGGGAATGGTGTCTACTAAATTTTCACGCGTAGGTAGCATTGAAAATAAATCATCCACACCTAAAAAGATACAACAGAGTAAAAATCCACCAATAGCAAATAGCAATTTTGAGACTTCTTGATACTTTTTTCCAAGCGAAGTTATGTCATCTTTTGCTATATATTCTGTAATGATCGGACTGTAAATGGTATATAACCCAATCGCAGGAATTGCCAAGGTTGCCGCTAAAACCACGCCGATACTGTACGTTCCGTTTGCCGTCATGGCATTGCCTTCTTCAATCAAATTTGGCACCATAATTCCATCAATCTTAAATGCCAATAACGAACCGAGAATGCTAAAAAAAGCAAACACACTGTACTTTATGTATTCACTTCTAAATTCACGATGAAATACTTTTTTTGACTTAAAATTGAATTGAATGTTCGCTACTTTTTTCACATACCACAACGCAATGAGCATAATAATGACAAAACAAAGTACATAGATGATTTTTCCCGTTTCTACCGTGATCAAATTCCCTAAATACAGCAAAAAAATCGCTGGAAAGAAAATTTTAATTGAAAAGCGTTCTAATAGTGTCGGAATGGCAATTTTTTTATAGTTGGAAGCTTGTCGTTTGCACACATCCATGATCGCGAAAGCAACACCTACAATGACAGAATAGCCAATATAGTCAAAGACGTGAAAGTCTGTGAGTACAGTTGATAGTGAATTCGCCAATAACAAGAAAATAACAGAAAATAAGATGCCATTTATCATCACAATGAGTAACGTTGTGGAGAAAAAAGCATTTCGTTTTTCAGCAGATTCTTTAAATCGAGGAAAGTAGTTGACAAGCGATTGCGACGTTCCAAATACGAAAAACGCCATGAGAATTTGTGCACCATCAAAAATATAGCGAATGATCCCTAAAAATTCTTTGTCGTTCGGATAAATAAAAAGCGTGGACACAATGCCAATAGCCGCACCAACATAGTTGATGATACTAAATTTAAGCGTTTGTGACGATACTTCTTTTTGGTGTTTTTCCAATCGTGGCAAATGTTTGTATGACAAATGTACACAAATGTACGGAACGAGTCTGCGTTTTGAAAAATGAACTTTAGAAACGATCTCAAATACGATTTAAAGAAGCTAGAAAGACACGATTTTAGCTATGGTTTGTATATATTTGTATTGATCAAGACTTTCAACAGATGTACAGTAAATTCTATCCGCATAAGCGTTATAAATATACGCTTGAATTTTTAAAGGAAGTTATTCCTACTAATGCAAAGATTTTAGATTTGGGTGTAGAAAACCCTTTTTCAGAAATCATGAAGAAAGAAGGATATATGGTTGAAAACACGAATGGAGAAGATTTAGACGAAGATTTTTCATCAGTACAAAATAGTGATGCTGATGTAGTAACTGCGTTTGAAATTTTTGAACATCTTGTGGCACCTTTTAATGTATTGAAAGAAATTAAAGCAAAAAAATTGGTGGTTACCGTTCCGTTGCGTTTGTGGTTTGCAACTGCGTATCGCAGTAAAACTGATCCTTGGGACAGGCATTACCACGAGTTTGAAGATTGGCAGTTTGATTGGCTGTTAGAAAAATCAGGTTGGGAAATTATCAAAACAAAAAAGTGGACCAATCCTTCACGTCCACCCATTGCACCACGACCAATTCTTCGCCATTTGATTCCACGCTATTACGCTGTGTATGCCGAACGCAAAGCATAGTTTATGAAGTATTACATCATCATTCCAGCACATAACGAAGCGGATTTTATTGAACAAACGCTTCATTCTGTAGTGCAACAAACGCTGCTTCCAAAAAAAGTAGTACTCGTAAATGATGCTTCTACCGACGCTACCGAAATGATTATTGATCGGTTTGTGGCGCAGTATTCTTTCTTCACGAAAGTGAACACCAATGCGAGTGATGAACATCTTCCGGGCAGCAAAGTCGTAAAAGCTTTTTATACAGGTTTTGAAACGTTGGATGCTGATTTTGATGTGATTGTGAAATTAGATGCGGATCTCATTTTACCCACAAATTACTTTGAAACGATTTGTCGTCATTTTGAAAGTGATCCAAAAATTGGAATTGCTGGCGGTTTGGCTTTTATTGAGAAAAATGGCAATTGGGTATATGAAACTGTTGCCGACAAAAATCATGTGCGAGGTCCATTTAAAGCCTATCGAAAAGCGTGTTTTGAACAAATTGGCGGTTTGCAAAAATCATTAGGTTGGGACACTGCAGATGTGCTTTTAGCGCGTTTTTATGGTTGGAAAGTATTTGTAGATGAAACTTTAGCAATAAAGCACTTAAAACCTACGGGGAATGCATACAAACAGAAAGTGCATCGCAACCACGGAGTCGTTTTTTATAAACTTGGATATGGCTTTTGGATTTCGTTGATTTCTTCCTTCAAAATTGCACTGAAAAAGAAAAGTATTCCTATCTTTTTCGATTATATGAAAGGATTTTTTGCAGCTCAAAAAGCAAAAACACCTAAAATGGTGACTTCGGCACAAGCTACATTCATTCGCACCTACAGACGTACGCAAATGACGCGAAAAATTAAACGCTTTTTAGGTCTTTAATAGTCAGAAAAATAGCAGGTATTTCTTCGCATTTTAAACAAAAATTGCATTTTCTCAGAAATTTAGCGTATTTTTAAATCGTATTACCTCTCAAGAAACCCCGATTCAGTAAAAAGTACATACATGATTAATGCAATTATCATTGAAGATGAGCAGTCTTCCATGGAATATTTAGTAGCTATTCTTAAACAACATCATTCATATATAAATATTACTAGCTGGGCTTCTGATGTTGAAAATGCTGTAAAATTAATTCAACGTAAAAAACCTGAAATTGTTTTTTTAGACATTCAACTGAACGACGGAAGTGGTTTTCAAGTGTTGGATGCACTTCAATCAGAAATGAATTTTGAGGTTATTTTCACCACAGGCTTTTTAGATTATAAAGAAAAAGCCATGGATTATTTTGCGTTTTATTACCTCAACAAACCTATACAAACAGACGAATTGAAAAGAGTGCTGGATATGTATATGTTGAAACGTTCTGCGTTTGACAAACTTAAATTTGAAGCTTTAAAGCAGCAAATTGCCAGCAAAGGCGAATCGATAACTATTTATGAAAGAGGCAAATATACGTCTATTCGCTGTGCGAGTATTGTGTATTGTGAAGCTTCTGGAAGTTATACAAATGTGTATCTAAGATCGGGGGAACAAGTCATGATTTCAAAAAATTTGAAGTCGGTAGAAGAACTGTTGGAACACAAAGATTTTTTTCGTGTACATCGATCTTTTTTGGTGAATGTAAAGCAAGTTAAAAAGTTTACTCCAGACGGCATTGTAACCTTGTCAAATGGTGTTGAAATCACTACTTCTATCAGAAATCGTAAAAAAGTAATACACTTTTTAAGCCTGTATAATAAAAAGAATATTTAGTTTTTTAAGACCATTTCAATTGGATTTCCTGTAGCTGCATTTGGAAAGGAAATTTCTAATAAAGCGGAAATTGTCGGTGCAATGTCTGTAATTTTGATTCGCTGTAAAGTTTCTCCTTGTTGAATTCCATGTCCGTAAAATAATAGTGGAACATGTGTATCATAATTAAATCCTGAACCATGCGTGGAACCTGTACGCGAGTATGGAATCGTGGCAATATCCAACACAAAACACACATCACCAGATCGTTTTTGGTTGAAACCACGCTGTAACGTAGCTGCAATTCCATGTGTAAATTCACTGTTCAAAAAAGCAGTTCGTGTGTATACTTTTGAAATTTGATTGTGAGTTAATAATTCGCGTTGTAGTGCGTTTTCAATCGCTGTAGCGGAAAGGTTCAATCGTTTTATTTCAGTGTGATTTAAGAATATTTGTCCACTTGAAATGTTTTCTATGAGTTGGTCGCTTCCGTAAGTCGTATTTAAGAAATCTTCTAAGTGTTTTTTAAAAGGACGATTTTCAAAATATCCTGCTGGAATTTTCAAATCTTGCAAATACGATGGCACATGTACCGCCGCGTGATCTGCCGTTAAGAAAATGGTATAGTTTCCTTGTCCCACTTCTGCATCAAGCGTTGCAAATAAGCGTTCTAAATCTTTGTCTAATCGCAAATACGTATCTTCAATTTCTTTTGAGTTTACACCAAAACGATGTCCCACATAATCTGTACTTGAAAAGCTAACTGCCAAGAAATCGGTATCGTTATCTTTTCCTAAACTTTCTCCTTGTATGGCTGCGATTGCAAAATCGGTTGTCAAGCTATTTCCGTACGCCGTTGCTTTTAGAATGTCAAATCCGCCATTTTCGTCTTTTAAATTTGCCAAATCATACGGAAACGCTGCATTCGCTTTTCCTTTAAAAGAGCCTTCATACGAACTTGCATCTTTGTCACTTTCTGTATACGAATTGATGTCGTACAAAGTATTCCAAGTGGTCAGATACTTTTCTGCTTCATCCGCCGCATTGAATTTTTGCACCCACGTTGGCAATTCGTTGGTATAATAAGTACTTGTAATCCAATTTCCTTTGTCTTTTCCATAAAACCAATAGGCTCCATTTGCGGCGTGACCTGCTGGTAACACTGCGCCTCTATCTTTAATGGCAATTCCGATCACTTTTCCGCGTTGTTGTGTATCCAATCGCAATTGGTCTGTTACAGTCGTCGTTAACATGCGATGTGGAGACATTTTCCCTGCCCATTCTCCTTCTACTCCTACAGAAGCGTAACGATCGTCGAATGCGCAATACACCGATTTTTTGATGAATTTATCATACCAATCGTTTGCAATAATTCCATGATTTTCGGGAGTCGTTCCTGTGTATACGGACGCGTGTCCAGGACCTGTATATGTTGGAATGTAATTGTAATGCGTGTTTTTACAATTGTATCCTTCTTTGATCATTCGCATAAAGCCACCATTACCATATTTGCTTTCAAAACGCGTTAAATAGTCGTAACGCATTTGATCAACTACAATACCAACCACCAATTTTGGTTTGGACGTAGCTGAAGTTTGTTCAGACGTTTCGGTAGTTTTTTTCGGCGTGCTTTTTACTTTTTGCTTTACAGAAATGCACTGAATAAAAAGTAATGACAACACACCAAGTAAGATACTTTGCTTCATGATTCAATTCGAATTTATTAGCTATAGATGATTTTATGATTTCAAAAGTAATTGTTTTACAGCAAATACCATTTTAACTAATCATTAAATCGTTAATTATTTTATTAGCTTCTATGAATAATGTATTTTTAGCCCATGATTTACCTAGAAAATATAGGACGCTATTTTTTAATGTTAAAAAGCGTATTTAGTAAGATGACCAAATGGTCGATGCTAAGAAATCTTATTTTTAAAGAAATTGACGATTTGATTATCGGTTCTATGGGAATTGTATGTTTCATTTCCTTTTTTGTGGGCGGTGTTGTTGCCATACAAACTGCCTTGAACATTAACAATCCGTTGATTCCTAAATACCTTGTTGGTTTTGCTACACGACAGTCGGTAATACTAGAGTTTGCTCCTACATTTATTTCTATCATTATGGCAGGAAAAGTAGGTTCATTTATCACGTCAAGTATTGGAACCATGCGTGTTACCGAGCAAATCGATGCGTTGGAAGTAATGGGCGTAAATTCGTTGAATTACTTAGTTTTTCCAAAAATTATTGCCTTGTCTTTGTATCCTTTCGTGATTACGATTGCGATGTTTTTAGGAATTGTCGGCGGTTGGTTGGCGTCTATTTATGGAGGATTTTCTACGAGTGCCGATTTCGTTCAAGGATTGCAAATAGATTTTATACCCTTTCACGTAACCTATGCATTTGTAAAAACCTTTGTGTTTTCATTTGTATTGGCAACCATTCCTTCTTTTTACGGCTATTATATGAAAGGTGGCGCGTTGGAAGTTGGAAAAGCAAGTACAACCTCGTTCGTTTGGACGAGTGTTGTGATTATTTTGATAAATTACCTCATCACACAATTATTACTGACTTAATGATCGAAGTAAAAAACATAAAGAAATCTTTTGATGGTGTTGAAATTTTAAAAGGAATTTCAACCACGTTTGATAAGGGAAAAACCAATCTCATTATTGGACAAAGTGGTTCTGGAAAAACGGTTTTTTTAAAATCACTATTAGGACTACATGTACCTGAAGAAGGTTCTATTGTGTTTGATGGGAAAGAATACAAAAGTTTATCTGTTAAAGAGAAAAGAGAGCTGCGTACCGAAATGGGCATGGTTTTTCAAGGAAGTGCCTTGTTTGATTCCATGACGGTTTCTGAAAACGTGATGTTTCCGTTGCGTATGTTTTCAAATCAATCTAAAAGTGAAATGCAAGATCGTGTCGATTTTGTATTGAAACGTGTCAATTTGGTTGATGCACACCATAAATTTCCCGCAGAAACTTCTGGTGGAATGCAAAAACGTGTGGCAATTGCGCGTGCCATTGTGATGAATCCGAAGTATTTGTTTTGTGATGAACCGAATTCTGGACTCGATCCGAAAACGGCGATTGTGATTGACAATTTAATTCAAGAAATTACGGACGAATATAACATTACGACTGTCATCAACACACACGATATGAATTCCGTGATGGAAATTGGTGAGAAAATTATTTTCTTAAAAAACGGTGTGAAAGCTTGGGAAGGCACCAATAAGGAAATCTTTAAAACTGATAATAAATCTGTAACCGATTTTGTGTATTCTTCTGATTTATTCAAAAAAGTAAGAGAAGTATATTTAAAAGAACTCGAAGGCTAAAAGTACTTTCAAAAACTTCTCTACTATATAGTATACCAATTTACATTTAAAATGGTATTATTCGCGAGTTAAGATATATTCTCTGCTTAAAAAATCCGCTTCAGAGAGATCCATTTTTAGAATCAGACTGTCTTTTGTGACTTTAGAAACTTTGATAGTTTTGTTGGCTTTCTCCAATAATATGGTTTCCAAATTTTCATAATATTTCCAATCACAACGTCTTGTAAAAGGTTTACCAACAAAATATACAGAATCTTTACTAATACGTATCTTTTCAAAATTATCTAGCGAAAAAGGAACTGTTGTTCGCAACGAATCCAATGGAAGTTTCTCCTTGTAAACCAGCTTCCAAGTTCCATATAATGAAGGCGATTTTTTATAAGCCTTGTTTACTTCCTCAAAAACTTGTGATCTTTCTTGAAAAAGATAATCAGTGATATATACTTTATCGTTTACCAATGAATCCACAACGCCGTATGTTACTTGGAAAACACCGTCATTATTTTGAACTAATATGGTACGATTGTCAACATTTTCAACCCTCCAAAAACTTGTATTCAATATACTAGTAGCCTCACTGAACGAATACATTACAGAATCATTGGTAAAGTCAAAATATGCTTCTGTATCATCGTAGTATGTTTTATAATGTTTTCCCGTTGGATTCCAATTTATAGTTTTAGAATTTTTAGGCAATTTTCTCAAGATAGTTTGATACATTTTGTCATCAATCATACTCGAAAGAACAATACTATCGGTTGAAATTTTTAGTTGATTTTCTACTTCATTCCCAAGTTTGATTGTATTACTCGTTAATGAAAAATTAACAACGGTATCAATATACCCTCCTGAGTTTTTAGAGTTAAAACTTTTAAGTCGCACCGTATTTCCTTTAAAATCCATCAGATGAATATAGTCGGGAGCATCTCTAAATGTATTGTTAGCATCGTTACTAGTTTGAAAGTAGCTTACAATCCAAGTTCCTTCTAAAGCAGTGTTGGAATTTTTGTCAGTTGTACAAGAAATACATATTGAAATTATGAATAGTACTAAAAGAATTGATTTTTTGTTCATGATGGTAATATTTACGGTTTCTAGAAATATTTGTATAGATTTTCTTTGAAACGTTACAAAAATACTTTACACAAAAGAAAGACTGTCTAAAAAGTATAACTTACGTCAAACCGAACTCTTGTGCTGAACTCCTATACCGAACTTGATTCAGTATGATTCAGTTTCTCATAAAGATTAGAAATCAATATGATGAGACTCTGAGTCAAGCTCAGCATGACGTTTCCGATAATCTTTTCTATACTAAAAAAGCGAACCTTACTAAGTCCGCTTTTTAATGAAGTATAATTTTTTAATTTATTTACTCTCTAATACGCTCCACAATTAAGGTATCTAAGGCTAGTTTTTGCTGCAACCATATTTTCAACTCTGCTTCGCGAAGCGTTTGAATGCTATCACTCAACGCAGGATTCCATTTTACGGCAGCTACTGGAATGGTATCTACGGTACTAAAATTACTAGAACTCAACATTCTAGCATATCCAAATTGACGTAAATCTGCATATTGTATTTTTGCGTCTTTGGATAAGGTACTGAAAGCAACATATTTTTCATTCTGTGAAGAAGCTTTCGATTTTAATTGATCTTCTAAATTTAATTTATCTTGTTTCAATTTAGTATTTTCTTCCTGCAATCCTTTAATCACAAGTTCTTTTTGATCTAAATCTTTGTAAGCCCTGTCTAACGCATCTGAAATTTTATCAACACTTCTATTTTTATTACCAAAAATCTCTAATGTAAAATCTTTGATACTTTCATATTCTTTGATATCGCTTCTATACTGCGCTTCTAAAACAGAGGAAACTTCTCCATTAAAGTGCAGAAATATGGTTCTATTGTCTATGTCTAAATCTTCTTTTCGCTTTTGTAGCCAAACTTGAGGGTTTTTCTCTATTTTTTCTACAAATAAATTATAATCTCTACTGATATTGCTTTCCTGCAACACATTCCAAAAGGTCCAAACTGCAGGAATCATCACTGCAAAAGCGACCAAAGAAGCCAATCGTGAAATTCGTTTTCGCCGTTTAGAATTGGCGTATTTCAACATTGGAAAACGCAGCAATTTCAACACCAAAAAGGTAGCTAAGGCAATAAATATCGTGTTGATGGTAAACAAATACATGGCACCACCTGCATATCCCAATCCTATAGATCCGCCTTTGGCAAGTCCGAAACCTACCGTACATAATGGCGGCATTAAGGCGGTTGCAATTGCCACACCAAAAATCACAGAAGCAATGGTTCCTTTTTTGGTTCTCGCAATAATTAATGCCAAACCACCAAAAAAAGCAATCAAAACATCACGAATATCGGGTGCTGTTCTAGCTAATAATTCAGAAGAATCTTTCTGTAAAGGAAAAAATTTAAAGAATAGAAAGGCGGTCAAAATACTCACCACAACCATGACTATGAAGTTGATCAACGATTTACGAAGCGTGTAAATATCGTTGATCGCAATCGACATTCCCATTCCCAGAATTGGTCCCATTAATGGGGAAATTAACATGGCTCCAATAACAACTGCTGGCGAATCTGCATTCAATCCGACCGAAGCAATAAAGATGGAACAAATTAAAATCCAAGTCGTTGCCCCTCTAAACGGAACATCTTTTTTGACATCTTCAATGGTTTGATCTTTATCTACGTCATCTCGAATATCTAAAAGATTGTGTAAAAACCTTTTCAATCCTTCCCATAAACCTTTCGGGTCATCTACAACCTGCGTTCCATTGGTAGTTTCTTTGGGTTCGTCTTCTGTAAAATTAAATTTGTTTTCGCCTTCTGTACTCATGTATTATCCGTAATTTTCACCAAAGGTGTCTTTAACTTTTTGTAAAACTTTTTTAATGTCTTGCTCTTTTGCTTTTGGGTAAATTAACAAAACATCTTCTTTATCCACGACAATATAATCATTTAATCCATCAATCACCACGACTTTTTTATTCGTCGTGCGAATCATATTTCCACTTGCTTCTTGCAATATAGGTTTTGCATTGACAACCGCATTACGGTTTTCCTCTTTGTCCAATTTGTCATACAAGCTTCCCCAAGTTCCTAAATCATTCCAATCAAACGTTGCTGGCAGTACATACACGTGTGTTGCGTGTTCCATGATGGCATAATCAATCGAGATGTTTTCAGATTTTCCATAATTATCCCGAATAAAATCGTCTTCAAAGTCTGTATTGTACACCGAAATGCCTTTTTCAAATAACGCGTACAGTGTTGGTTGAAATTTTTGAAAAGATGTTACAATCGTTTTGACGCTCCAAATAAAAATTCCTGCATTCCACAAATAATTTCCGCTTTCAAAAAAGGTTTTCGCTGTTGCATAATCGGGCTTTTCCGTGAATTGATGCACTTTTTTAATTGCATGTTCACTTTTTTCAAAATTAATATATCCGTATCCTGTATTTGCAAATGTTGGTTGAATCCCCAACGTCATCAGTACATTTTCTTGTTCGCATTTGTCAAAAGAAGCTTGTAAATTGTCCACAAAAGCAGTTTCATCTTCAATCCAATGATCACTTGGTGCTACGACCATCACGGCATTTGGATTTTCTTTCTGAATTTTGAGCGAAGCATATAAAATACAGGGTGCTGTATTGCGCATGGCAGGTTCTAACACCACTTGTTTTTGTGTGGCATCTGGCAATTGTGCTAAAACCAGATCGTTATATTTTTCATTCGTAAGAATGTAGATATTTTCTTTTGGAATGAGCTTTGAGAGTCTACTAAATGTCTTTTGAATCAAGGTTTCTCCTGTTCCCAACATGTCGTGAAACTGCTTCGGGAAGCTAGATGTACTTACCGGCCAAAAACGCGATCCTACGCCGCCAGCCATGAGAATGGCATAATAATTCTTGTTCATTTTCGTCATTTTTCGTGGTAGTTTTTTTTGTTATGAAGGCAATATAATACAGATTGCGGAAATACCTAACAAAACTGTAGATTATTGATGGTTTGGTATCGTTGATCGGTTATAAAAATAAGATGTTCGGATATATTGTAAAGTCTCATTTAATTTTCTGTACAAATTAGATATAATTTGGTTCACTAAAAGTCCCAATAGTTCTATTAATAACTAACTCCGCAACAATTCCACTTCCGCATTTGGGTTGAACAAATACACACGACCCGAAGAAACTTCTACACATTCATAGCGTTTGACACGTTTGTTGCCGCGTTTGAATATTTTCCCGTTGTGTAATCGGAATGTACTGCCATGTGGAATTTCAAATACATAGTTTTTATCATTTTCTGGATCGTATTGTTTCAGTGCCAACGCAAATTTGGCATCTGTATCACTACTGGCTTTCGGGTTTTTGAAATGATTTGCCACAATCGGTAAAATCTTCATGGGAAATACCTGCGGATTGATAAACGGCAGCATCAATTGTTGAAAGGTGCGTTTCCACTCGATTCCGTGCGGTTTTATCAAACGCCCAAAATTTTCATACGCAACCAAATGTGCAATTTCATGAATTAAGGTTACAAAAAACCGGTATTTATTTTCGCCAGCATTTACGGTAATCATGTGTTTACCATCGGGCATTCTGCGATAATCGCCATGTCGTGTGACACGTTGATTGACGATTTTTAAATGCACCTGATGCGCTTTGATCAATTCAAAAGTAGGATCTACAGCGCGTTCAGGAATGTATTTGGCTAGTATTTCTTTCACGGTTTCACAAAAATACACATTTGTTTGGAAAAGCAATAAAGTATATCCTTGACAACCTGACGATTTCGGGAATGGAAACGTCAGGTTGTATTTTGAGATTTAAAAATTACTTTCTCCCCTTTCTCCATCTTCTAAAAAAGATAATTCCAACAATTGCAAGTAGAATGATTGGCCAAATGGATAAAATGCCAATGAATAGACTTTGTATAAAATGCCAACCTCCTAACAAAGCTTCTTTAGCTTTAGCTCCAAAACCCTTTTTGTAGGCCACAGGCTGCTCTTTGTATTCAATGGTTTCATAAATTTCTACTTGAATC
This sequence comes from Kordia sp. SMS9, assembly GCF_003352465.1. Taxonomy (NCBI): domain Bacteria; kingdom Pseudomonadati; phylum Bacteroidota; class Flavobacteriia; order Flavobacteriales; family Flavobacteriaceae; genus Kordia; species Kordia sp. SMS9. The sequence goes on from NZ_CP031153.1 coordinate 182,499, forward strand.
GTACTAAACGCCACTCGGCTACTCATGTATTTGAGTTTTCCCTGAACAACTTCAATTTCTTCTTGAATGACGCGCAATTGATTTTCTGTCGCCAAAATATCCTTCACGGTTTTTGCATTTTTTCGTAAAACTGCCTCCAAACGTTCTTTCACTTCTATTTTGGTTTGCAAGCGCGTTTGTGCGTCCATATATTTTTCTGTGACATCGGTTGTAGAAATGTTGACATAATCGGTTTCTTCTGCAAATTTCTGAATGCCGTCTAATACGGTGTCAAAGTTTTCTTTGGGAATTTTGATCGTGAATCGGTTTTTCTTTTCGTTGTAATTTTTATCGTAACGCAATTCCGAAATATAACCACCTTGCACGTACATCATTTGTTTGATATCTGTCAACGCTTGCGCAATATTTTTCACTTTGTAGCGCGTACTCGCTGTTTTGATAATTTTTAAGTTTTCAGGAATGTTTGAAGCGAAAGTCTGATCGTTACTTGGTGATGTATATTTATAATCTTTACCTTTCCCTTCAACATCAAACTGAACATCTGTAGTGAGCACATCTACGCCATCATAATCATATTTGAGATCGACATTTTCTAACGAAAGTTCTTCTGTAAAACTTTTAGGATTCCCATCATGACAAGACATGAATATTAAGAAAAGAAAAATACATACTGATGATTTTAAAATTTGTTTTCGTGTGATTGCATTCATAATTTTATATTTTTAAGGATTACGAATACAAACCTATCAACGTTTTGGCAAGAAGCTTTGTAAACGACTTGTAACAGCTTTGTAAATTAATTTACAAAATACAATTAACTGATTATCTGATTTTTACATTTTAATTGAACACAGAAAAAACATATCATTTTTCACGATTAAAGACGGAAATTGCAGCCACATTTCTGGCTTCGCATTCAGCTTCGAGTGATATTCGTGCGTGGAAAGGAAATACGATTACAGATTTTCAAGAAGATTTACGCCGTAAAACCAACGATAGTATTAGCGAAAAATGGTTTTACACGTATATTAAGAATGATGCCGAAAAGTTGCCGCGTATTGACATGTTGAATTTACTCAGTGTGTATGCTGGTTTTGAAAATTGGAATGATTTTGTGCAGCAACATGCTGAAACTAAAGTTGAAAAAAGTGCCAAACGTTTTCCAAAATTTGTCTGGTTGTTTTTGCTAGTTCCATTACTTGCGTTTGGAATTTATAGTTTGTATCCGACAGAAAACATCTTTTCCTTTTGTTTTGTAGATGCCGATCAGCGGGAAAATATCACAAAAATTCCGTTGGATATTGAAGTGATTCGCACCAATGAAACTTCTTTGTATTTTCGAACGGATAGTTTGGGCTGTTTCTCCTACTCAACTCCTGAAAAGCAATTGACGTTTGTGGTAAAATCGCCGTATCATAAAACGGATACGATTGTGCGACATATCAATTCGAGTTCACACAAAACTGTGCATTTACAAACGGACGATTACGCACTCATGTTATTGTATTATGCGAATGGAAACAAAGATGATTGGAAAAAACGGCGTGTACAATTGAACGAATTGATTTCAGAGAATGCGCAAATTTATCGTGTGTTTAAAAATGATATTGGGATTGAACTATATAGCAAAAAAGAATTTATCAACTTATTAACGATTCCGACAAGTAGTTTGAAAAAGTTGCAAATTTTGGACAAAGTATACGCGAATGAACAGATTGTGAAACTTAAATTCAGGATTCAATGATGCGAAAGATATTGTACATATTCGGCTTCTTATTTTGTATTTCATGCAATGAATTTTCACCTAAATCTGAAAATTCGACTGCGCCAACAGAAGATTCTAAAGTTCAAGAGTTGTATTTTGACACCGATGGTTCTACAGATGCCGTAAAAGGCACAGAGTTAAGTTTTACCACAAATTATTTTAGATTCGAAGCGATTGATTCAGAAATTTCTGAAAAGCTTCAAGCCAATTACGAAGCGCAATTGTTAGCGACGAAACATCCTGAATTCGCAGAAGCAATCAATGAGCAATTGGCAAATTCGAGTAAATTTAAAGAAGCAATTGCAGATTCCATTCAAACCATTTCCATTGAAAACATTGAATTTCTAGGCGATCTACAAACTCGCAACGATGACACTTCCATCCAAAAAATGAGCTTCACAAAACGGATCAATTCAACGTATACTGAGAAAGATAGCGTTTTAGTCGTCATAAAACGTTCTGTGATTGAAATTGATGATACTAAAAAAGTAAATACCTCGTTTTCATTTGAGAATTTAGATTGATTCCATTTTTAGATCCGCTGTTGTTAGATTTTTTTTATGGCGCTAACGTTTTTTGTGAATCAACTCACTGAAACGATACGACTTTTTTTCTTATCAACTAACAACAAATCAATTACGCCGAAAAAACAGCACAATAATTTTTTGGCACGATATTTATATATATATTGAAAACGAATTAAATTTAAAACAGATGAAAAGAGTATTGCTACTTCTATTTCTTTGCGCTGCTTTGCCCGCTGTTGCGCAAACTGAGTTATCCGATGATGACGCCGAATCAAAACTACTCGTAGATAATGATCGCCTGATCGTGCTAGATTTTTACGCCACTTGGTGCGGACCTTGCAAACGTATGGATCCGATTTTGAAAGAATTGAACAAAAAATACAAAGATCGTGTTGATTTTTACAAGATTGATGTCGATAAAAGCCAAGTAGATGATGCTTTGGGAATTTCGGCAATGCCAACGTATTTATTCATCAAAAACAGTTCAAATTTGGAACAAATTGAAGGTGCGATGAGCAAGACAAAGATGGAAAGTTTGGTCAAAAAATACATGAACTACGATGAAGATGAAGTAGAAGAAACTGTGATTGAATCTACAGAGACTGATGGCGATAGTTTTTATGATGCTACTGCAAAACATGGAGATGCTGACGAATTTAGTCAGGCAACCTTAGACAAAATTTGGAATTCTTCTACACGATTGAATTCTCTAGCTTGGCATGCGTACAAAGAACATGACAATGTAAGGCATTTACTCAAAGCCATTAAAGTTGTAGAGCGTTCTATTGAATTAGAAGCGAACTATTACAACGTAGATACACATGCAGCGCTACTATACAAAACTGGGAATTACGCGAAAGCATTGAAAAAAGCAAAAAAAGCAATTGATATTGCAAAAAAAGAAGGCATCTCGTATGGTTCAACTTCAGAACTGATTGAAAAAATTATTGAAGAAATGTAAATTCATTTCATAAAAATAGTAAAAAAGGAAGCTACTCATAGTTTCCTTTTTTATTTGCACATAAAATAGTACTTTTAGCTTAGCATTCTTACAATGAATGCTAAAACAATCGTATTCATCAATTTACATACAATTTAACATGAAAAAAACCGCATACATTCTTACCCTTTTAGGATTATTGACTTTCTATTCAACCTATGCACAATCAGATACCAAACGTTCCATAAAAGCGTCTGTTGGTTACGGAATTAGTTCGCCTTATGATGATGTCGAAGTAAATGGTAGTGGTTTTTTTGCTCAGGGTGAATATGTACTTGAATTCTACAATTGGTTGGATGTTCGTCCTTATGCAGGTTTTATTTTAGCAAGTAGTGACGAAGAAGATAATGCTGCAAACGAAGCTGGATTTAAATCTGATGCTAATGCTTTTTTGATTGGTGGAAAAGCAAGAATAACAGCACCAATTCCTTGGGTTGCACCGTATCTTGAAGCTGGTATTGGAATGTCTTTTGGGAAGTTTGAAACCATTACAAATACTACTAATATTGAAAAAAGTGGTGCACTGTATCATATTCCAATTTCTGTTGGATTAGAAATCGGACGTAAACACAATATAGATGTTTCGCTTACATACTTTCTGCATCCAACTGCTGAGCAAGTTTCAGGTGCTTTTACTTTTGGTGTGGTGTTCCCGTTGAATTAGTTTTTTACTCATACACTTTCTAAGACATTATAAAACTTGTAACAAAACTCAAATCCGCTCGTCTTGCTCGTATAAAGAAGGGAAATTATGGATTCAAAAAGGTTACAAAAAATTGGTGGTGTTGCTGCCATTTTAGAAGCATTGATTTATATCATTGCTTTTATATTTTATGGTGGAATTTTAGCGTTTCCAAAAGCAACTGCCAGTACCCAAGAAGAATTCAACTTTCTCTCTGAAAATTATACCACATTATCCATTTTAAACTTTATCAGTTATGTATTGTTTGGAATTTTGCTGGTCATTTTGGTCGCAGCAATTTATGAACGGTTCAAAAGTTATGCACCACATTTTGCTAAAATCATCGCTGCTTTTGGAATGATTTGGGTGGTTTTGGTCATTGCCAGCGGCATGATTTCTAATATTGGTTTGCATGAAGTTGTAGAAATAGGCACTAAAGATCCTGAAAATGCGATGCTTATTTGGTCGAGCGTCAGTATTGTGACAGAAGGACTTGGCGGCGGAAATGAAATTGTAGGTGGAATTTGGGTTTTGTTAATTAGTATACTTTCTATAAAAGAAAAACTCTTTTCTATTCCTTTGTCTGCTTTGGGCATTATTGTGGGAATTGCAGGAATTTTAACGGTTTATCCATTAGATATCTTCACAGAAATCTTTGGAATTTCGCAAATTGTTTGGTTTTTATGGATTGGATTTGTGATGATTGGGAAGTCAGCCACACCTAAAAACTAGAAACTGTCGCTTTCTTTAGGTGTAACGTTTGTATGAATTTGATACTTATACATTGTAACCAATAAAACTTGCACAATGATATACCGCGTTAAAGAAAAATTTTGGTCTTTTGGAGACAACTTCGCTATCAAAGATGAATATGGAAATGATTGTTTTTATGTTAAAGGAAAAGTATTCTCTTGGGGAGATAATTTATCATTTCAAGATAAAGACAGAAACGAAATTGCAGTCATTAAACAAAAACTATTCACACTACTGCCAAAATATCAAATCTTTATAGATGGTGAATTGTATGCGGATATCCAAAAGCAATGGAGTTGGTTTAAGAAAAAGTTCACCTTAGATGTTCCTGGACCGAACGACTACACGATTGAAGGTTCTTTTTGGGGACATGAATTTTCGTTCATTCGAAATAACAGAGAAGTGGCAACCATTAGTAAAAAACTGTTTGCTTGGCGCGATAGTTACAGCGTTGATATTAAAGAAGACGAAAACCATGCGGCTATTATAATCACTTGCATTGTTATTGATCAGATATTGCATGATGGGAATCATTCGTAAGCACTAGCTTTCTAGCTTTTTATACGCTTAGTTTCTTCTATAGTATTTTACAAACTCATCCAAACATAAAATTTGTTTGTATATATTAGTGAACACACAAGTGAACATATATGAAAAAAGCAATCTTAGTTTTAGCAATCGTTTTATCAATAAGTAGCTGTCAAAAGCAAGTCAACGAAAGGATTTTGTTTTCATCAAGCAGTTTGGGGAACTCAGATATTTATGTCATGGATAGTGAAACACTAAACTCAAAACAGCTTACAAATTCAACTTTTGAAGAATGGGGACCGACTTGGATTACGGAAAACGAAATTTCCTTTTTAAGACAAAAGCACGATCAAATTTTACGCTATAAATTGAATCTTGATACAGGAGAAGAATCTCAGATACAACATCCTGAAAACTGTATTTTGGATGATAAAAACATGTTGTACGCTTCCAACGGTTTTTTACAATTGTACCAATGTACGTCTAATATCTTCTTGTTTGATAAAAAAGCAGGAACCACAACGAATCTCACTCAAAACATGAATGGATATTCGAAATATCCTAGTTGGAGTTTTGATGGCACACAGGTAATTTTCACCAACAATCAATCAGGAACTAATGATATTTTTATGATGGATCTCGCAACCAAAAAAATTACCCAAGTAACCGATTTCCCTTCCAATGATGAACGCGGCGAACATTCTCCTGATAGAAAGCATATAGTGTTTAGTTCTGATAAATTTGAAACTAGGAATCAAGACATTTTATTAAAAAACTTAGAAACTGGAACGTTAGAAAATATTTCCAACAGCAAAGGCACTGAATTAATTGCTAGATGGAGCGTTGATGGAAAACATATCTATTTTGGCAGTAATAAAGATGGTAATTGGGAAATTTACCAATATACTTTACAAGACAAATCCACCAAAAGAATGACAACAAATGCAGCTTTTGATGGAGATCCTAGAGTTTTTAAAGGCTGATGTATTCTTTCGCTGATACAGTCACTAAAGACGGTTGATACGCTGGCACATCAAATCTCATATTGAGATACAACCATTTCGTTGGCACAGAGTTCGATTTTCCATTGACAATTTTATCATAATCAATTCCCCAATCTAATAAGTTTACTTGACCGCTTAACACTAAGGAACTTGCTATTGTTTCTTTTGGATCTCTAATTCCTGTGACAAAAAATTTCACTTCTTTTTCAATGCCTTTGATAGCCATTTTCCCATTAACTTGATACCAATCTACGCCCATCGTATACACATTTGTAGATGTAAACGTAATTTTTTCATTATGTTCTCCAACAAACAAACCTGGCTTTCTAATGGTTGCTGTTAATTCCTTTGCTCTACAAACGTTAAATGTATTTGGATCTACTTCAAAGGAAATGTGCATGTTTTCCAAAGGGTTTCCTTGATCGCTACGTGAAGCAATGTCTAACTGTAAGTTGGTCACAACACCCGCAAATGGCGTACTGCAATGTCCGTGAGTCACAAATAAATTTATAGTCTGATGATCTTTGCTTTCTAAGGAAGATATTTGTTCTTTTGGTTCAGTATTTGGCACATTGTTAGCGTAACCACTAACGACTAATACGATTACTAATACAGCTAAGGGCAACGCAATATTTTTGAGTTTCTTCATGATTTTATTTTTACATTTCTACGAATATAGCCTGAAGTGCTTATTAAATTTGTCAATCAAATGTAAAAAAAGTGTCAAAAGTGAATTTACACAATCGGAATCAAGGCGTAGAACTCGAAACTTGCATTATTTTTCCGTTATAGTATTTGTTTCCGTTAAGGGAAAAATCAAAGATATATTCTGCCATTTCCAAGGCACTTAACGGTGCCTTGTATCCAGGAAATGCTTCTGCCAACATTTCGGTTTGAACTGCACCTAAAGCAAGTACGTTGAACGCAATTCCTTGGTCTTTGTACTCTTCTGCTAATAATTCTACCAAGGTAATCACCGCACCTTTGGAGGAACTGTATGCTGCCAATCCTGGGAATTTCATACTTCCCTGAATGCCGCCCATAGAACTAATGGTGACAACGTGACTTCCCGATTTCATAAACGGCAATAACACACGACTCAATTCTGCTACACCAAATACATTGACGGTGTAAATCCATTGAAAATCGTCCATCGTGGTTTCTCCAAACGGTCGGTTCAACAAAGAACCTGCATTGTGAATCACGATGTCAACTTGTTCCCAGTTTTCTTTTACAAAATTGGTCACGCGATCGTAATCTTCTGGTTTGCTTAAATCGAATGCAAAAGAAGTGATATTATCATAGGTCAAATTTGAAATTGGCTTTTCATTTCGCGATAATGCCAAAACATTGTAACCTGCATTGGCAAATAAATGTACCAATTCAAAACCTATTCCGCGACTTGTTCCTGTGATGATGACGTTTTTCATAATGAAGTGTGCTAAAGTTGTGAGCTGCTGAATCAAGTTCAGCATGACCTAATTTTATTTTAAAGTACTTCTCGATACTAATTTGTTACATTTCGACTTCGCTCAATGTGACACAAATTCACTCGAAGTGACGTTTTTTTAACTCAAATAATATCCTTATTTCGAAGTTGTCAATTGAATCTCTTTTGTAGGTGCGTTCACTGCTTTTCGCACAGCTGGAATAAACGTGTTTACAAAGTTTGCCATGTGATTGAAATCCATGATATCTGACTCATCTCCTACTTTGTGATAGTGATCAAAGTTTGTAAAATCGAACGTACAGAACGTTTGTGCTGGAATTTTGAATTCGTTAAAAAACGGATAGTTGTCCGAACGCATAAACAATCTATACTCACCTGCTTTTGGTAAGAATCCTGCAATTTTCTTTCCTGCATATTCGTTCATCTTTACTGCCAAATTCGATTTTTCAAATCCAGTTACGTACGCCGTATAATCTTTTCCAACTAAAGGTACACCTACCATTTCAAAATTTAACATTAGGTATAGATTCAAGTTTTCTTTCTTTAGCGTTTTTGCCAAATATTTTGAACCTAACAAACCTTTTTCTTCCGCAGAAAACAATGTAAATAAGATGCTTCTTTTGTTGCTTTTGGTCTTTGCAAAGTATTTTGCCATCGTCATTACCGTTCCTACACCAGCAGCATTATCATTCGCGCCATTTGCAATTTTATCACCATCTACAGCTTCTGCAAATCCAATATGATCGTAGTGCGCACCAAGAATGACAAATTCATTTTTTAAATCTGGATCATTTCCTTCTAAATAGCCAATGACATTAAATGCATTTTTTCCTTTGACCGTAAAACTATCTCGATAGGTGTCAAAATACGGTTGTACACCAATAGTTTTAAAATAGTTTTCAATATACGTTGCGGCTTTTTCAATGCCTTCCGTTCCGGTGTCTCTTCCTTCCAATTCGTCAGAAGCCAAATAGGTAACAATGTCGTCTACTTCTTGTGCTTCAATGACAATTTCTTTGGTTTTACACGAAAAGAAAAGCAATGCTAGGAAGCAAATGGCAATTATATTTTTAAGATGTTTCATGATGATGATGATTGTTTTTGATGATGATGCTATTACTTGTTATGAATAAAAAATCCCACTTCCGTGGGATTTTTCAATGTGTATGTATGTTAAGCTAACATAGTCACGGGATTTTCTACATACTGTTTTACAGTTTGCAAAAATTGTGCTCCTGTGGCGCCATCAACAGTTCTGTGATCGCACGCTAATGTTACTTTCATAGTATTTCCTACGACAATTTCTCCGTTTTTCACCACTGGTTTTTGGACAATCGTTCCAACCGATAAAATAGCAGAATTTGGCTGATTGATAATTGAAGTGAATTCTAAAATTCCAAACATTCCTAAGTTAGAAATGGTGAAGGTACTTCCATCCATTTCTGCTGGAGAAATCTTTTTGTTTCTTGCTTTCCCTGCCAATTCGCGTACTTTTCCTCCAATGGTAGTCAAACTCATTTGGTCTGCAAATTTCAACACTGGTACTAACAATCCTTCGTCAACTGCTACGGCTACACCAACATGAATGTGTTTGTGATACGTTGTAGAATTGTCGTTCCAAGTGGTATTTACTTGAGGATGTTTTCGCAATGCCATCGCGCAAGCTTTGACAATCATATCATTGAAAGATACTTTGATATCTGGAATTGCATTGATGGTTTTACGAGAAGCAATCGCGTTGTCCATGTCCAATTCTACCGTAAGGTAATAATGTGGCGCCGAGAATTTCGATTCTCCTAAACGACGTGCAATGGTTTTACGCATTTGCGAGTTTTTCACTTCTTCGCTGCTTTCTTCTCCCGCTGGCACAAATGGTGTGATTGCTGGAACTGATTCCGCAGCTGGAGTAGCAACTGAAGGTGTCGCTTTTGCTACTGGTGCCGCTACGGCTGCTGGTGTAAAGTTTTCTACATCACGTTTTATAATACGTCCATGATCACCTGATCCTTTCACTTGCGTGAGATCAATTCCTTTGTCGGCTGCAATTTTCTTTGCCAATGGTGAAGCTATAATTCTACCGCCCGAAGATTCGCTGCCAGAAGCTTTTGGTGCTTCCGCTTTGCTTTCTGCGGCTAAGTTTCCCGAAGGTTTTGATACCGTTTCTTCTGAAGATGAAGTAGCTGAATCACCTGAAGCTGCTGCTTTCAAAACCGTATCTACATCCGTTCCTTTTTCTCCAATAATTGCTAAAATACTATCTACAGGTGCCGTTTCTCCTTCTTTTACGCCAATGTAAAGTAATGTTCCTTCATTGAAAGATTCAAATTCCATGGTTGCCTTATCCGTTTCAATTTCAGCAAGAATGTCACCTTCTTCTATGGTATCGCCTACTTGTTTTAACCAAGACGCCACAGTTCCTTCCTCCATTGTATCGCTCAATCGTGGCATGGTAACGACAATCGCGCCTGCTGGCATTTCCACTTTTTCAGTAGTGGATTTAGGCGCTTCTTCTGTTTTCGTTTCTGTAGTTTCTCCTTTTGGTTCTTCTTTCGTTTCCGAAGTTCCGCCACCTTTTACCAAGGCATCTACATCTTCTCCTTCTTCACCAATAATGGCTAACAACGTATCAACTGGTGCGGTTTCTCCTTCTTGCACGCCAATGTAAAGCAATGTTCCTTCATGGAAAGATTCGAATTCCATCGTTGCTTTATCAGTTTCAATCTCTGCGAGAATGTCACCTTCTTCAACTGTATCACCTACTTGTTTTAGCCATGATGCCACAACACCTTCTTCCATGGTGTCACTTAGTCGTGGCATGTTTATAATTTCTGCCATGTTTTATTATAATTTATGAGGTAAAAATGGATAATCTTCTTGTTCGTATACTGCATCGTACATGAGACTTTTTTCTGGATATGGCGATTCTTCTGCGAATTTTTCACATTCTTTCACCAATGCTTTTACACGCTTATCCATTTCTGCAATTTCGTCTTCTGTAGCATATTTTTTCTCCAATAAAATTTCTTTTACTTGGTTTATTGGATCAATTTTTTTGTATTCTTCTACTTCGTCTTTTGTTCTGTACTTTTGTGCATCTGACATCGAGTGACCTCTGTAACGATAGGTTTTCATTTCTAAGAATGTTGGTCCATCACCGCGTCTTGCTCTTTCAACAGCTTCGTGAATCGCTTCTGCAACTTTTACAGGATTCATTCCGTCTACTGGCCCGCAAGGCATTTCATAGCCCAAACCAAGTTTCCATATATCCGTATGGTTTGCGGTTCTTTCTACAGAAGTTCCCATGGCGTATCCGTTGTTTTCACAAATAAATACCACCGGAAGTTTCCAATTCATTGCCATGTTGAACGTTTCGTGCAATGATCCTTGGCGCACAGCACCATCTCCCATATAACACAAAGTTACCGCATCTCTTTTAAAGTATTTGTCAGCAAAAGCCAATCCTGCTCCTAAAGGAATTTGTCCACCTACAATTCCGTGTCCACCATAAAACCCTTGTTCTGGTGCAAAAATATGCATAGAACCTCCAAGACCTTGAGAAGTTCCTGTGGCTTTTCCATACAATTCTGCCATTACTTTTTTAGGATCCACGCCCATTCCGATCGGCTGTACGTGATTCCTGTAGGCAGTAATCATTTTATCTTTTGACAGATCCATAGCATGCAATGATCCTGCTAATACTGCTTCCTGACCATTGTATAAGTGAAGAAATCCACGTACTTTTTGCTGAATATACACAGCAGCAAGTTTGTCCTCAAATTTTCTCCAAAATAACATATCCTCGTACCATTTGAGGTATACTTCTTTAGTGATTTTTTCCATTTATTTCAAATTGGTTGGTTTTGTGATTTTTGGAAATCTAAAAACCATTTTAGGGTTTATTATTTGTTGTTGTTTGTTCGATATACGAATAACAAAAATACTATTTTAATGAGAAGTGAAAAAATGTAGCGGCAAATTATCGCGCTTTTAACACGATTTATACTTTCGAAAACGTTATCGAAAACATAATAATTATACACAATGCATTTTTTGATTCTTTCTTTGTATGTAATTCATTCGTTTTTTCAAGTTTTACAAATAACTTTTATCAAAAACTAACGGCAATAAATCTTTTAAGGAATTGGATTTCATAATTTTTCCTTCGCCGCCCATAAAGTATATTTCAATCGCTTCGTCTTGACGCATTTCGTATTCCGCAATGGACTGTCTGCACGATCCGCAAGGTGGAATTGGCGTTTTGTTGATATGATTGTCGGAAGTAGCTGTAATTGCAATTTGCCGAATTTTGACGTTTGGATATTCCGCACCAGCGTGAAAAATAGCTACGCGCTCTGCACATAAGCCAGATGGATACGCTGCATTTTCTTGATTGCTTCCTGTTACAACTACGCCATTTTCGAGTTGTAATGCTGCGCCTACTCTAAATTTGGAATACGGCGCATACGCCTTTTTACGTGCGGCTACCGCATGTTCCATTAGTTTTTGAATATTTGGAGGAAGTTCCTCTATATAATCATAACACGTAAGTGTTGTCGTAATTTTTATTTCCTGCATGGATCAATTTCAGTTTTTTTCTTTGGTTGTTTTATTCACCTTGAAATAGCATAGAAAGATAGTAATTATTTATGAGATTGTTAGGTGTTGGGATTTTGGGTGCTAGTTGCTAGAAAAACACTTTTCATTTTACATGTAGCGTTTTATATTTTTTTTCGATTGTTGCGTGTTTAAACGAGTAAACTTCTTTTTTACCACGAATTCACGAATGATTTTTTGATTTAGTGAGCACGCGTTGGAAGCGCGCGCTAGTGTTTGGTTGCTGGTTGCTAAAAATATAAACGCACAAAACCTTGAGCTTTCTATTTGTTCATTCGTCTTTTGTGAAACTTCTTCAATATTATACCAATTTACTACTCAAGACCAAAAACCTACCTCCCAACATCCTGAAAAACAAAAAACCTTCCAAGAAGCTTGAAAGGTTTTTGTATTTTGTATGTGTGATGAATTTTATAATTCGTCGTACGTGTCTCCTAAGTTGAATGTTAGTGAGAAACGCAATGTGTTTTCTAATGGATTTCTAACTTGTGATGCCGAGAATAGATACGAAACATCAATTGTTACAGCGCTGTATTTGAATCCTGCACCTAATGTAAAGAATTTTCTAGCTCCTTTTTCTTCTGCTTCATTGAAGTATCCGGCACGAAGTGCGAATGAATCTTGATACCAGTATTCTGCTCCCAATGCCCAGGTAAATTCTTTCATTTCTTCACTAAAACCTCCTGGTGCATCACCAAATGATTGAAAGATTCCAGACACAAAACTAACATCGTCATCTTGTCCAGCTACAATGATTGTTGGCTCGTTTTCGTTTACGTCAGGCGTTGATAGGTCGTCTGTATCTTGATCTCCGTTATCGTTTACATCTACGAAACCGAGTTGTGGCGGTGTTGGTACTAATAGTTTGTTTACTTCAACACTTACCGCTAATTTGTTGTATTCATCAAAGATAAAATCAAATCCACCACCCAATTTCAATTGTGTTGGTAAAAAGTTTTCTTGACCCAATTCGTCATATTTTAGTTTTGGCCCTAAGTTTGAGATGTTAAATCCACCTCTCCAACGTCCATTGAAGTTGTCATACGCAACTTCTTCTGACTGATAGTATCCTGCAATATCAACAGCAAACGTACTTGCCGCATTTGCTTCAACATCTGGTTGTGATTGCAATTTTAAATCTGAACGCAAGAAACGACCTGTTACCGACAATGCAAATTGATCACTTAAACGCAGCGCGTACGATGCATCAATTGACAATTCGTTTGGACTTTCTATGAGCGGTGTGAAGTTTCCTATATCTGCTTGTTGTTGTGTAATGATTTCTATTTCACCCAAGCTGAAATACTTGATACTTGCTGACCAGGCACTTCTTTCGCTAATTCTATTGTAGAACGTTAAGTTACCTAAAAAGATATCATTTACCAAATCACTTAAATATGGTGTGTAACTAACTCCAACTCCAATTTGCTCTTTTACAAAAGCATATTTTGCAGGATTCCACTGTTGTGAATAGGTATCAGGAGAAGTGGCAACTCCGAGTTCTCCCATTCCTCCTGCTCTCGCATCAGCTGTAATGAGTAGGAAAGGTACACCTGTAGTGATTACTCTTGTATCGTTTGGATTGACAATCGTGGTTTGTGCCAACATTCCGAAAGGAATCATACATAATATAGATAAAAATAGCTTCTTCATTCAGTTAAAATTTTAACAAATATAGGTTTTATTTATAGGATTACAAGTTTTTCAAATTTTTCGACTTGCTGATTAGTTAACGGAGATTTTACAGTAATCTTGTATACGTAGACACCTTTTGCAAGTTTATCACCAAAATCGTCCTTTCCATCCCAGACAATATCTCTTGACAAGGAACTAAAGTCTTTGCTTGACGCACCCGAGTTTGCTTTTCCTACCAAAGTACGTACCACTTTTCCTGATATGGTAAAAACTTGTATCATAACATCCAATTCACTTGAACTGTTGTGGTTGAACCAGAATTCAGTATAACTTACAAAAGGATTTGGATAATTTAACACATTGGTAATCGTCAATGAGTTGCTTTCATTGAATACTGTAAATTGAATTTCAGTGGTTGTGGAGTTGTTGTATACATCCCAAGCTCTGAGTGATAGTGTATGTGTTCCTTCTTCTATATCGCGCAATGGAAATTTTACAACTCCGCGTGTGTAGTCGTTTAGTTCGGTTTCGTAATAGTCGTTTAGAATGATTGGATTGACTTCATCTCCATCTAAAATAGCAATGATATCATGCCCAATTCCACTTGCTGTATTGATTCCGTTTGCATCTGATAATTTTGCCAGCAAGAATGGTGATTCGTTGGTAATTCCACCAGAAACAAAACTTTCGTCATTTAAAAATAAATTAACCACAGGCGCATCATTATCTATAGGTGCATCTTCGTTGAGTTCGCCTACTTTGATATTTTCACTGAAACCTGTATTGTCTTCTAAGGTTCCTTCTTTTTCGGCATAAAAACTGATACGACCGTTTCCAACAGGAATGGTAATGTCACGTGGTACTACAAATTCAAATTCGAAGTTTCCTTCTACTACTTCTGATTTCCCTCTAAAGATAATTTCTCCTAAGGTTTCAAAATCAAAGATGAATGGAAAGTCATTGGCAAGTGTTTGACGTTGTATTTTTTTGTCATAAATCGTAGAAAACACGGTTCCGTTATAGGAAGTGATCAAGTTTCCAGCGTCATCTGTTACGTTTCCTGCAATTTTTACTTTGCTTAATGCTTTGAGTGTATCTGTAGCTTGTGTGATTGGCACATCATTAATGGCTGTTAAGTTGACTCTAGGACGTGGAATAGCTAGTTTCATTGCTGGATCGCCAATGTAGAAAACCGTTCTTTTGTTACTTGTGGTGACTAAATTTTTAGTTTGACGCAACGCTTCTGACACAGGTTCATATTCATTAGAACCATACGAGAATAGATATCTCGCCAAGAGTTCATTGATACTTACACCTACGTTTTGAAATATTTGTCGCGTGGTTGTCAATAGCGAAACTGCGCCTCCATTTTCGTTCCAAAACATAAATTCTCCTGCGGTTTCACGAAGCGGATTGTCAAAACGTGTATATTCACAAGTAATTGTGATAAATAAAGGAAGACGACAATCGTTTGTTAAGTCTTGTGAATCTCCTTTTTCGAATATTCGTTCTCCTGACAAACCATCTTCTCCACCATGCCCAAAGTAATTTACGACTAAAGAACCTAGTGCAATGTTATCTTTGATAGCTTCGTTTACTTCTGGATATCTTTCTCCCGCGGCTGAAGATTGTTGCACATACGCATCCGCGTGAATTTTTGAAATGTTGATGAATGGCTTTTCAGTGGCAATATCTTCCCCAAGTGCATCTAAATCTACTTGTAGGTCTTTATCAGAGTCATTTTCCGCATCATCGGACACAATAGTTACTGTATTTCGCCATCTTCCAAATGCGGCTTTACTGTAGTATACTAATGTTTTATCAACAATAGCTTTGGCTTGATTTGGATCTAGGACTAACATTCTTCCCATGGCGACATCTAGACGATCTGTCACCGTCATTGTTCCTTCGTTTTCGTCCATCATTCCAAAAAAATCATCTGTCATAAACCCACTCGTGAGGTTGAAACTATCATACGCTTGATACACGGGAACAATGTTGGTATTTCCTTGAATTCTATCTTTGTAGTCATACGAAGCATCGCCAAACATACATACATATTTGAGACGATTTTCAGGTATACTTGCATTGTCGTACACATATTTTATAAAGTTACGAATGGCACCAATATCGGGATTTCCTGTGTTGAATTCGTTGTAAATACTTTTGAGCGTCACCACTTTTACA
This sequence comes from Kordia sp. SMS9, assembly GCF_003352465.1. Classification (NCBI taxonomy): domain Bacteria; kingdom Pseudomonadati; phylum Bacteroidota; class Flavobacteriia; order Flavobacteriales; family Flavobacteriaceae; genus Kordia; species Kordia sp. SMS9. The sequence goes on from NZ_CP031153.1 coordinate 198,644, forward strand.
ATCATTCCAGAGTTTCCTCTGTGGAATTCTGCAATTCGTTCTGCTTGAGACACCATATTTTCAGGAGAAATGATGATATATTCTACATCGCCATCTGCAAATACACTTCCTTTCAAGTCTTGATTTAGCACTTGATTGTTAGGTTCTATGGTTGGAATTAAGAATCGTGATGTATCGCCCGCAATGTATTTTCTAATTTCGCCCATCGGTGCTTTGAACGAAAATGAACTTGCTGCTCCTGTATTGGTTACTTTGGTTACATTCCAAATATCTGTAATGTCCCAAACTTCATATATTCTGGTAGCGTTTGAAATGACAAATTCTCCCGTTCCAATGATATTTCGCGCATCATTGTATTTGAAAAAGAATTGATCGTCAACTCCTGTAAGTGCTCGTTTAGATTCTACTGAAATATAATCTAAATATGCAATAGAACCTGCGATTCCGTTGTTTTCGTAGTTGAGCGTAATGTTTAAGTCAGTTGAGTTTAGATTCACATCATCTACAATGAGTCCATTTCTGTTAGGTGGAACGCCAGATACATTGTGTTGTGTGGCAATTCGCGTATCGTTAATTTGAGGAAACGTGAAATTGAACGCTGGCTGACCGTTGATATTTTGTGCAGCTTGACCATTGATAAACGTACTCATACTGGTAATTCCGTTAGAGATTGCTGCAGGTTTTATTCCGATACGAACAGGTTCGGTCGTTACTAAATTTGTCAATGAAAAGCTGAATGTTTGTTCAGATTCAATATTAAAGACTTCGCCAAACCATCTTCGCCCAAGTTTTACAATATTGATATTGTCTACTTCATGATATTGATAATCATCATATTCTGTAATAGTCACATCAGGCGCAGCTGTTGGTTGCACAGCTTCTGGAATTCGTTTTCCATCAGCGGAACCATCGGCTGTGATGTAATAATAGGTTTTATCTGTATACGCATTGATGTGTGTTTGACTATCTTCATTGAAAACATCAGGACCTTCTGCATAAAATAATATGTAATCATTTCCATTAAATACACCATCTTCTTCCCCAAAAACGGTAATTGCATTTTCAGTGACATCGTAGTATTCATTGGCTGAATTTAGATGTGGAATCATTCTTCCGCCATTTCCATAGATTTTAATTTTTCTCGGATCAATGTTTCCTGCGTTGATTCCTATTTGATTTAAAAGATTTGTGTCTATTCTATAAATACCTGATTTATCTACTGAAAATCTATAGAAATTTCCACTTGATAATACAGAACTAGTAACAGCACTACTTTTAGCAAAAGAAGAAGGTCTTCCTGCCAAAAGATTATAATTTACATCAAAACTCAATACTTTTTTAACAATTCCGTTTTCTCTAATTAATGGAGACACCGTTAATATATGTGCATTTTTACCTCTTGCAACCGAATTACCGATTTGCACTTGAATAGAAGTTGGTAATTTTCGCTTGTCAATTCCGCCTAAATTCTGATCTGAAATTGTACCATACGCTACATTTGTAATTTGTATTGAATTTTTATTTACAAAACGATCATCGTCCCATTGCGCTATAAAACTGATGGTTCTGTCGTCATTGCTCACAAAATATTCTTCATTAAATGTTGGTAATTTCACAGAGGAATTTTCTTTTGAAAATTCTTTTGCCGTGTCGCTCCACGTAAGATCAAAGTGCTTATTTTGCGCGTTGGCACTTAGAAAAAGGAGACCTATTAGAAAAGTTAGTGTTTTTTTCATTGCATCTTAAACGATAAATACATTGAAATATTATTCAATGTTTTAGCTTATTTCTTAAAAAAACAAAATTAAGAATAATAAATCACAACTGTACTCGTTATATGAAAACTATTGATATTAATAATTGAGGCAAAGCGTCATATTAAATTTTGAAATTAATCTTGATATTTTACCTTTAATTACTATATTGCAAACCTAAATTTCTTTCAATACTCAAGTCTTGACTATGAAAAAGCGAACTTTAAGAATTATGCTACTTGTCGCAGTAGTTTCACTAGGATTTTTTAGCTGTAAAAGATCATCATCAAACAGTACATCAAAAGCCACAGGATGGCGCATTGATGGTAAAGATGGAGGATTTACAGCCAATACTAAATATAAAGATCAGGAAACGGCTCCTGGACTCGTATTTGTAGAAGGAGGAACTTTTACAATGGGAAAAACACAAGATGATCCTATGCACGATTGGAACAATACTCCAAATCAGCAACACGTACAATCTTTCTACATGGATGAAACAGAAGTCACCAATTTAATGTATACAGAGTACTTATATTGGACAAAAACTGTTTTCCCGCCAGAAGAGGAAAATTACAGAAACATTTATACAGGTGCTTTGCCTGACACATTGGTTTGGAGAAATCGTTTAGGATTCAACGAAACGATGACTACAAATTACCTAAGACATCCTGGATATGCAGAATATCCTGTGGTTGGTGTCAATTGGATTCAAGCAGTACAATTCTGTAAGTGGAGAACAGACAGAGTAAACGAAGCTGTTTTGGAGCGCGAAGGCTACATTGCCAAAGGTGTAAAAACTGATAGTATTGATGCTACTAGCACATTCAGTACAGAAGCATACTTAACAAAACCATCCGAAACATATGGTGGAAGAATTGATGAGTATCAAGGAAGAATTGCTGAAAAGTCAAATAAAAGCAGTAAAAAGAAAAACGATGACGATGACGATGCTGATGCAGATGATGCTGAATCAAAGAACGTATATGCAAAACGTACTACAGGTGTTATTCTACCTGAATACCGTTTGCCAACCGAAGCTGAGTGGGAATATGCCGCAAAAGGGTTAGATGGTTTGCGTGAATACAACAATATTCGTGGTCGAAAAAAATATCCTTGGAAAGGAGAATTTACAAGAAGCGGAAACAGAAAAAGACGTGGAGATCAGTTAGCAAACTTTAAGCAATCCAAAGGTGATTACGGTGGAATTGCAGGTTGGTCAGATGACGGTGCAGATATTACAGCTAGAGTAAAATCATATCCTCCAAATGATTTTGGATTGTATGATATGGCTGGAAATGTTGCAGAATGGGTTGCTGATGTATACCGCCCAATTGTAGATGATGAAGCAAGTGACTTTAACTACTACCGTGGTAATGTATACACGAAAAATAAAATCAACGAAAAAGGAGAAACTGTAATTGTTACAGAAGGAGAGATTAAGTATGATACGCTAGCAAACGGTAGAATTGTTGCAAGAAACCTTCCTGGTCAGTTAGCTGAAGTAGCTATTGACGAAAAAGAAACATACTTGAGAACTAACTTTGACAAGTCTGACAACAGAAATTACCGTGATGGTGATGTGTCTTCTTCTAGATTTTACGATTTATTCAGCGAAGAAGATGAGGAAAATGGAGAAATGGACGCGAAGCGCATGTACAACGCTCCTAAGCACTTAGTTGATTCAGACTCTACAGGAATGGTAAGACAATATGACAAGTCTAACTCAAGAACAACTTTAATTGACGACAATGTAAGAGTTTACAAAGGTGGTTCTTGGAAAGACAGAGCGTATTGGATTGATCCAGCACAAAGAAGAGCTTTCCCTGAGTATATGGCAACTTCGTACATCGGATTTAGATGTGCGATGTCAAGAGTTGGTTCAAAATCACAAGACAGAAAGAGTCCAAGAAAATAATACATTTAATACGTGTATCAAAATTTAAAAGCCCTGACGTATCAGGGCTTTTTTTTCGTTTAGACATGTTTTTTTAAAGCTACAGAAATGATTCAAGATTTATACGCTAAATTTCAACAACACCCAATAGCATCTACTGATTCTAGAAATATTACACCTAACTGCATATTCTTTGCCTTGAAAGGTGACAATTTTAATGGAAATAAATATGCTGAAGATGCACTGAAAAAAGGCGCTGCTTTTGCGGTTATTGATGAATCAGCATACAAAACCAGCGAGCAAACCATTCTCGTAGAAAATGTGTTAGAAACATTGCAACAACTTGCTAGTTACCATCGCAAGCAATTGAACATTCCGATTATCTCATTAACAGGAAGCAATGGCAAAACAACGACTAAAGAACTGATCAACGCTGTTATTTCAAAAAAATACAACACTACTGCAACGAAAGGAAATTTAAACAATCATATTGGCGTACCGCTTACCTTACTTTCTATGCATGCTGATACAGAAATCGGAATTGTAGAAATGGGCGCAAATCACCAACAAGAAATTGCCTTTTTAAGCAATATTGCCGAGCCAGATTACGGATATATTACCAATTTTGGAAAAGCACACTTAGAGGGTTTTGGCGGTGTAGAAGGTGTCATAAAAGGAAAAAGCGAACTGTATGATCACTTAAAAACAAATGCTAAATGTATCTTTGTCAATGGTGACGATCCAAAACAAGTTGAGCGAACACAAAACACTAAAAAATATACCTTTGGAAGCACCGAAGGACACGATTTGAAAATTGAATTCGTAAGTGCTGATCCAATGGTAAAAGCTACTGTAAACGATATTGAAATTCAGAGCCAACTGATTGGTTCTTACAATTTTTCAAACATTGCAGCAGCCATTGCAATGGGAATGTATTTTGAAGTTACACTTACGGATATAAAAGACGCTATAGAAGCATACATTCCTTCTAACAACCGATCGCAAATCATACATAAAAACTCTAATAAAATAATTTTAGATGCTTACAACGCCAATCCTACAAGCATGAAAGCTGCCTTGGATAATTTTTCAAACCTCAGCGATACCACTAAAATTGCTTTTTTAGGTGATATGTTTGAACTTGGAGAAAGTGCCGCAGCAGAACATCAATTCATACATGAATACGCAGCCTCTTTACAAATTGATCGTATTTATTTAATTGGAGAAAACTTTGGCATCACAAAAAGCAGCAATCCCAACATAAGCATTCACATCACTTTTGAATCGTTAAAAGATCAATTCCCAAAAGAAATACAAAACAGCACGTTGTTAATCAAAGGTTCGCGCGGAATGGCGTTGGAACGAATTTTGGAGTTGTTATAAACTAAAAAAAGCTTCTTGCAATAAGAAGCTTTTTTTGTGGGTAATACTGGATTCGAACCAGTGACCCTCTGCTTGTAAGGCAGATGCTCTGAACCAGCTGAGCTAATCACCCGTAATTCATTTTTTCAATAAGATAGTGGGCGATACTGGATTCGAACCAGTGACCCTCTGCTTGTAAGGCAGATGCTCTGAACCAGCTGAGCTAATCGCCCTTATTGCTTATAGCGGATGCAAATATAAAATAGATTTTATATCTAGCAAAATTTAAAGCTATAAATTTCAAAGTATTTCTGCCACCACAAAGGTACTACCGCCAACATAAATGAGATCGTTATTTGACGCATGTTCTACTGCAACCGCATAGGCTTCTGAAACTGAATTGTATATATTGCCCGTCAGCTGATATGTTGTTGCTTTTTGATGTAATTCTTGCGCTGATAAAGCACGATCTATTTTTGGGCTGCAAAAGTAATATGTGGCTGTTTTAGGGAATAATGGAAGAATTGCATCTAAGTTTTTATCATTCACAACACCGAAAACAATGTGTAATTGTTGAACATCTTCTTTTTGTAATTGCTCCATTACAAGTTGCAAACCTTCTTTGTTGTGTGCAGTATCGCAGATGGTTTTTGGAAACTCATTTAGAATTTGCCACCTTCCTTGCAGCTTTGTATTGGCAACTACGTTTTGCAATCCGTTTTGAATGTGTTTTTCTTCAATTTGGAAGTCTTTTAGTAACTGAACTGCTTGTACTGCCGATTTGTAATTTTTCTGCTGGTAATCGCCTAACAGATCTGTTTGATATACTTTTTGAATGGTTTTTTCAGCAAGATACAACTCAGCATTCAACGCTTTCGCTTTTGCTTCAAACACAGGAAAAGTTTCTTTGTGATATTCGCCAATCACAACGGGAATATTTTCCTTGATGATTCCTGCTTTTTCTACAGCTATTTTTGGTAACGTGTCTCCCAGAATGGCAACATGATCATATCCGATATTGGTAATGACGGAAACTTCAGGTGTAATGATATTTGTGGAATCCAATCGTCCGCCGAGACCAACTTCTATCACGGCTAAATCAACGTTTTGCTGTGCGAAATAGTCAAATGCAGCGCCTACGGTCAATTCAAAAAAAGACAATTCTTCAGCAGCGATGTATGTTTGATACTTTTTTGCAAATTGAATGCTAGTTTCTTGAGAAATCATCTCGCCATTGACACGAATTCGCTCTCTAAAATCTTTTAAATGTGGCGATGTGTACAATCCGACAGTATAACCAGCTTCTTGCAATATAGAAGCGATCATGTGACTTGTAGAACCTTTTCCGTTGGTCCCAGCTACATGAATGCTTTTAAATTTTTGATGAGGATTTTGTAAGTGTTCGGCAAACTTGGTAATTTTCGTCAAATCCCAAGCCGTGCTACTATTAGAAGCGCCTTTTTTTTGATAGGAAGCTTCAAATTGCGCTTTCCACCATTGCATGGCTTCTTGGTTTGTCATTGATGAATTATTGACCTAATTTGAAATTTACCACAATAAAACCAACTTGCTTTGATGGTGCTTTTGCATCTTTATTCCATTTGTATGTTTTTGCAGTTTTTATGGCTGCATCAATCAAACAACTTTCAGTACTTGTAGATCCTTTAGGAGAATATTCCGCAGAGATCACTTCTCCATTTCTATTCACTTTAATAGCAACTACGATGGTTCCAGCCTTATTACACTCTTGGAGTACTTTGCTACTTGCAAGCTTGCTTCTTCCATTCAAGCCATAACCACCGCCGCCGCCGTTTCCTGAGCCTGGTTCTCCATAGTAACTTGCCGCATACGGATCTCCGTTTGGATTTCCTTTATTTCCTGGACCATCATTTGGTCCTTCTCCTTCACTTTCATCTTCTCCGTTTCCGTTGGCATCATTAAATAAGGCATCAATCTTCGCTTTTTTAGCCGCTTCTTCTGCTTTCTTTTTGGCTTCCGCATCTGCTTTTGCTTTTGCAATACGATCTGCTTCTGCTTTTGCCTTCGCCTCTTCGTCTGCTTTGCGCTTTTTTTCCTCTTCCGCCTTTTTCAGAGCAATCGACTCTTCTGATTCTTGTGTAATGACTTCTTCCGAAGATGTATCTGGCTGTGTTTCTTGTACAGGTTCTGTTTCTTGTGGTTGTTCTTCTTGCTCCTCTTGTTGTTGTTTTGGAGCTGCCACAGGCTTTGGATTTTTTTGAGTTTCTACGTCACCACTTCCTGTATTGCTTGTCCCGAAGTTTACCGCGATTCCACTTTCAATTGGCGGATCCATGTATGTCTTTCCAAATATGAACATGAATATTAATAATAAAACCATCAACACCGTAGTAATGGTGGCTGATTTTCGTTTGTGTTCTGTATTGAATAACGACATAGTTCTTTATTTTGAGACTCCTCCGAGAATGATTGTATACTTATTTTTTGTTGCAATATCCATAATCTTTAGGAGCCTTTCGGCAGAAACTTCCGCAGAAGCTTCCAAAGATATGACAGGATTTGCATAACCGTCAAATTGTATTTTTAATTGTTCTTCAAGTTGTTCTATAACAATTTTCGTTCCATTTAGAAAGATCGTTGCATCTTTATCAACTCGAATTTGTATTGTTTTTGCTTTTTTCTTTTCAACTTCCGTTTCAACTTGTGGCAAACCTTCTAAATAATTCGCAAAATATGCCAGTCCTATTAAAAAAATTGCACCTGCGATAAAAACGAAAGGCAGTTTAAATTTTTTATTCCTGGTTTCAAGCAAACCCATTACTCTGGGCGAACTGCTAGAATAATTTTATATTTATTTTTATTCGCAATGTCCATAATATTTACTGCTTTTTCAATTGGCACACCTTCTTCTGCTCGCAATATGATAGTTGGTGTATCTTGCCCGGCTAATTTGGCTTTTAGTTTCGATTCTATTTGACTTTCTCGCACACGATCTGAATCAATGTATACTTGTAAGTTCTTTTTAATACTCACCGAAACATTTTGCGTGTTCGTTGATTTTCCTTTTGCTTTTGGCAAGAGCAAATCGAGCGCATTTGGCGAATTGGACGTTAACATGAAAAACACCAATAATAAAAACACAATGTCTGTCATGGACGACATGCTAAACTCTGGACTTACTTTATTTCTACCGCGTAATTTCATAGAATATCGTTATACAGGTTCGTTTAGTAAATCTAAAAAGTCTACAGCATTTGCTTCCATTTGATGTACCACTTTGTCTGTTTTCACTACTAAGTGATTGTATCCAATATACGCAATAATTCCCACAATTAGTCCTGCAACCGTTGTGGTCATCGCGGTGTAAATACCTTCTGCGAGAGAACCCATTTGTGCTTGTCCGCCACTAGTTGCCATTTCTTGAAAGGCGATAATCATTCCAATTACCGTTCCTAAGAATCCAATCATGGGTGCAGCGCCTGCTACAGTTGCAAGAATACTGACATTTTTTTCAAGTTTGTATACTTCTAAGGTTCCAGCATTTTCAATGGCTTTGTTAATATCTTCCAACGGTTTCCCTATTCTGGCAATTCCTTTTTCGGTCAATCGTGCTACAGGAGAATCAGTTTGCGCACATAATATTTTGGCAGCTTCCAGCTTTCCTGTCGATACATTATCGCGAATTTGATTCATAAAGTTTTTATCAATTTTAGAAGCTGATTTGATTGCAAATATGCGTTCAAAATAAATGTATAAAGCGACAGCTAGTAAAACTAATAACACACTAATAATAATGATACTTCCAGGTCCTCCATCAACAATTAATTTGATGATTGAAAATGTTTTTTCCTGACTTTCAGGATCTTCAACAGGAGTAGTTGGTGTTTGAAATAATAACATAGTTGTTTTTTGATTTAGACTATAATAACGGTGTTTTTTTTAATTAAGTATACAAATCAGGTACTTAAAATAGGGTTCGCATGATCATGAAAACTGCCGAACCAACGACGAATCCAATAAAGGCGAGCCACGATATTTTTTTGAGATACCAAAAGAAATCTATTTTTTCCATTCCCATTGCAACTACACCAGCCGCAGACCCAATGATGAGCATACTTCCTCCTGTTCCCGCCGCAAAGGCGATGAAATGCCACAGCTCGTGATCTAACGGTTCTGTAAACATTCCTAAACTGGCGGCTACCAACGGAACATTGTCAATGACTGCCGAGCCTACTCCAAGTGCCATGACTACTAAATCAGAAACTCCTCCATCGTGCATTTCTGTTCCTAATTGTGGCGTTGCCGTTTTTAACCAATCTGCAAAACCGAATAACAACCCTAAGGATTCTAATGCCGCTACTGCCATTAAGATTCCTAAGAAGAATAAGATACTTGGTAATTCAATTTTGGATAAGGAATGATGTACTGGACTGTGATGCACTGGAAGTCCATCAGCGTTTTCATCATAGCCTTCATTGGCACCGACAGCTGCCATCGTGAATTTTGAGTTGCTGTATATTTCTGCAAATATGGCAACGACCGAAAGTGACAACATCATACCTACATACGGAGGCAAATGTGTAACTACTTTGAAAACAGGCACAAATACAATTGCTGATAGTCCTAAGTATAACATAGTTGGACCAAAACGATGTGTTTTTTCTTCTTCCGCACCTTCTTCTTGAGGTAAGTTTCCTTGAAATGGTTTTAAAAAAGAAGCAATAAATGTTGGCACAATCATACATAATAATGATGGTATAAATAAGTAGCCAAATAGTTTTCCTGTAGATACTTTATCGCCAATCCATAACATCGTTGTCGTAACATCTCCAATTGGTGACCAAGCACCACCTGCGTTTGCTGCAATGATAATTAAACCGGCATACCAAACACGAATATTTCTGTCGGAAATAATTTTTTGTAAAATTGAAATCAGTACGATCGTTGCCGTAAGATTGTCAATAATAGCAGATAAGATAAACGCTAAGAACGCAAATATCCACAATACGCGCTTTTTACTTCGGGTTTTGATGAAACTTTTTATCGTAGCAAAACCATTAAAATAGTCAATAATTTCCACAATGGTCATCGCACCTAATAAGAATACTAATATTTCTGCGGTTTTCCCAAGGTGATGCAATAAACCTTCTTCCATGAGATGCATTTTATCGTCGGTTGCTAAGGCACCAAAACCATTTTCTCCACCGACTAACGCATGCGCTCCTGAGTCGAACCAATTTTGAAAGTCTTCAATTCCGAAAGCGATAAACGCCCAACATATTGCCATCATGGCTAATGCGGGAATAAGCTTGTCAATTTTTAAGTTGTGTTCTAAGGTTATGGCTAAATATCCAAAGACAAATACGGCTATTATTGCTGATTCCATTTCTATTTTTTATAAGTTGGTTTTTAAACTAATTCTTTTAATGCAATTTCAAAAGCAGTTTTGCTGACATCTACTTTTGAAGCATTTCGTTTGAATGTATTTTGTAATGCTTTTTTGATGGTTTTGGAAGTATCTTCAAAGATGGCTTCATCGGTCATTTGTACTCTACGTTCCATGAAATATGCAAAAACTCTTGCCATTCCACAGTTGGAGATAAAGTCTGGTATTAAACTTACTTTTTGATCCGTATGTTCCATGATTGGCCCGAAGAAAATTTCTTTGTCTGCAAAAGGCACATTAGCACCACAGGTAATGACTTCCAGTCCAGTATCAATCATTTTATCAATTTGTTCTTGCGTGATGAGTCGCGATGCTGCACAAGGTGCAAATACTTCCGTTGGCAATTCCCAAATGCGTTGGTTAATTTCTTCAAAAGGAATCATGTTATCAGCTACAAGCGTATTTCCGTCTTTATGTAGGTAAAATTCCTTGATGGCTTCTTGCGAAAAACCATCTTCGTTAATCACGCCGCCAACTCTGTCAATAATTCCAACTATTTTTGCGCCCATTTGTGATAAATAGTACGCAGCAGCAGCTCCTACATTTCCAAAACCTTGTACAATAGCGCGTTTTCCTTGAATGGATCCGCCATATATATCATAAAAATGACGTGCTGCTTCGGCAACTCCAAAACCAGTAATCATGTCGGCAACGGTATATTTTCGAGATACATCGGGAGAAAACACAGGACTTTCAATTACTTTGATCACTCCCAAACGCAATTGTCCAATTCGGTTGATTTTGTCTGCATCTGTCGGTTTAAAATGTCCATTAAAAACGCCTTCTTGCGGATGCCACACGCCACTATCTTCCGTAATTGGAATTACTTCATGAATTTCATCTACGTTTAAATCGCCTCCAGTTCCGTAATAACTTTTTAGTAAGGGTGCTACGGCGTTGTACCAACGTTTCAGCACTCCATTTTTTCGCGGATCTTGTGGATCAAAGTTAATGCCTGATTTGGCGCCACCAATCGATGGTCCTGAGACGGTGAATTTGACTTCCATCGTTTTTGCTAGAGAAAGTACTTCATTCATGTCTAAGCCTTTGCGCATGCGCGTTCCGCCACCAGCTGCACCGCCACGAAGTGAGTTAATTACGGTCCAACCTTCTGCATTTGTTTCAGGATCTTTCCAGTTAAAAACAATTTCAGGTGCTTTGTTTTCGTAAATTTTGAGTAATTCTTTCAAATATTTGTATTTAAAGTACTAAAGGTTTGTATCGAGACAAATATAAAAATTGTTCGCTTGTTTACAGAATCCTTTGGCTACTATTTAACGATATGATAATTGTATATTTTTCCAGAGCAATGATCTTTGGATGCTCCCGTGACTGTTTTCAGACAATTTACTTCTTCGCGCAAGCGTAAAACTCCTAAGAAACCAAAAATTAACGCTTCTTTGTATTCAATGAGTTCTTTGGTGGGTTTTACTAAATTTAGTTCTTTGTAATAGACAATTCTTTCTAACAAATAATCGTTGTAAGCACCGCCACCAGTGACTAAGACTTTGGATCTTATTTTAAAATTTCGTGCTAATTGTCTCGCTACATGTTCTGTAAACGTTCGCAATACATCTATTTTTTTTCTTGGGAATGCTTCTAATCGTGGAATTATTTCTTTTTGAACCCATTCTAATCCGAGTGACTTTGGCGGAAGCTGTTTGTAATAGGCTAAATTGTCTAATTCTGCACCTAAACTCAATAAATAGTCGCCCGATTTTGCCAATTTACCTTTGTCGTCATAGTCAAATCCTACTTGTTTTGCGTATTTGTTCAGTACAATGTTTACGGGACAGATGTCATACGCAATTCGTTTTCCATCTTTGTGATAGGAAATATTCGCGAAGCCACCTAAATTTAAACAATAGTCATATTCCGAAAATAGCAATTCGTCGCCAATTGGAACTAACGGCGCGCCTTGTCCGCCTAATTTGACATCTTGTACCCGAAAATCACACACTACTTTTTGTTGAATGAGTTCTGCTAAAATTTCTTGATTGCCGATTTGATACGTAATTCCTTTTTCGGGTTCGTGCAAAATGGTATGTCCATGTGAGCAGACTGCATCTATTTCCGTGATTGTATGTTTTTTGATGAATGTTTGAATCGTTTTGGCTAACAACTTTGTGTATACGGTATCAAATTGTTGAAGTTTTTGTGGCGTGTAATTGATAGCTTCTCGCAATTGTTGTTCAAAAGTTGTTGTGTACGGAATCGTTTCTGCGGCTAAAATTTTGAATTCCCAGTGTGTTGTTTTTTCGAAATGTATGTAGGCAAGATCGATTCCGTCAAGGGAAGTTCCAGACATGACACCAATGGCTTTGTAGGGATTCATATTGTAAATGTATTTAAATTTTGCCGTTTTAAATTCACTTTTTGGGACGATTCATAATTTTGGCACTAATAAATTAAGAATTCTTAAAAATAAACGCTTATTATTGAAAATCTGCTATTTTAGAATTATCTTTGTGCGAATTTTTTAGAGAATTACTAATACAATATATAATTATGGATTTTAATCTTACAGAGGAACACATGATGATTCGCGATGCCGCGAGAGATTTTGCAAGAACGGAATTACTTCCTGAAGTTATTGAACGTGATAACAAACAGGAATTTCCAAATGAGTTGGTTCGTAAAATGGGCGAGTTAGGATTTATGGGAATTATGGTAGATCCGAAATATGGAGGAAGTGGAATGGACACAATTTCGTATGTGTTGATTATGGAAGAATTGTCTAAAATTGATGCTTCTGCCTCAGTGATTGTATCTGTAAATAATTCATTGGTATGTTATGGTTTGGAAGCATACGGAACAGAAGCTCAAAAACAAAAATATTTAACAAAGTTAGCCACTGGTGAAAATGTAGGTGCTTTTTGTTTGAGTGAACCAGAAGCTGGAAGTGATGCAACTTCGCAAAAAACCACTGCGATTGAGATGGACGATCACTATGTAATTAACGGTACTAAAAACTGGATTACAAGTGGTGGACGCGCAGATGTGTATTTAGTGATTGCACAAACTGATCGCGAGAAAGGACATAGAGGAATTAACGCATTTATTGTAGAAAAAGGAACACCTGGTTTTGATATTGGTCCTAAAGAAGACAAGTTGGGAATCCGCGGAAGCGACACACATACCTTACAATTTAACGATGTTAAAGTGCCAAAGGAGAATCGTATTGGCGAAGATGGTTTTGGATTTAAGTTTGCAATGAAAACACTTTCTGGTGGACGTATTGGAATTGCAGCGCAAGCATTAGGAATTGCTTCTGGAGCGTATGAATTAGCCTTAAAATATTCAAAAGAGCGTAAAGCGTTTGGAACGGAGATTTGCAATCACCAAGCCATTGCTTTTAAATTGGCGGATATGTATACAGAAATTACCGCTGCACGTCATTTAGTAATGGAAGCCGCTTGTAAGAAAGACGCCAAAGAAAACTACGACATGGCAAGTGCAATGGCAAAATTGTATGCTTCAAAAGTTGCCATGGAAGTGACTGTAGAAGCGGTGCAAGTTCATGGAGGAAACGGTTTTGTAAAAGAATACCATGTAGAACGTTTGATGCGTGATGCAAAGATTACACAGATTTACGAAGGTACTTCTGAGATTCAAAAAATTGTAATTTCAAGAGGAGTTATCAAAGGATAATCTTCTTTTTATACTATATTCAAAACGCGTTGAAGAGATTCAGCGCGTTTTTTGTTTTTATACTATTTTTTCAGAAACGATAATCCACACCAAAACCGAGTGCGTTGATGCTGACACTTCCCAATTGGTAATGATTGTAGCCACCGTGAATGGACAAACGTTTTAAGTGATAACGCGCATGCAGTTTGAATTCATCTATGGACGAATCGTTGATTAAACTTTGTTTCCACAAAGCACTCAGACTGTAGGGTTTTTTCAAAAATACCTCAACACCGACTTGATAAGCAAATCCTGTTTCGTCTACACCATTTCCAACATGTGTGGCTCCAACGCCCCAAAAAGCAGTTACGTATTGTTCGCGCACTCGGTAGTAATTTATCATAACAGAGGTTGCTCCTAAATTATTTTTAGGTCGATCTTCAAAGAAATGCAGGTGATTTGCTTCTATTCCAACTAAAGGCACAAAACGGAAATTCAGCTTGATATCATTGCCATAGAATTCTTTTCCGCTCGTAAAAAATGTATTAGAAACAATAAATTGACTTCTTTTTAACGGTATACTTTCATCTTCGTCTCCATACGCATATTCGCCATGTGAGCCGTCGGAATATGGATATTCATAAAAATAGCGGGATTCCATTTCACCAAAAAAGATTCCGATGGTAGCATGATAGGCAATTTCAATAAAAACGCCGTCAAAAAAGCCAACGCCATCGCCCCAATCATCATCGTTATTATTAGTACTTCTATTTGAATTGGAATTGGAACTACTAGAACTACTAGTTCCCGAAAGGTCATTTTTAGCTCGATTTAGTTTTCCTTGTGCATGACTCGCACTTATCACAAAACAGCATACTAATAGTGATGCTACTATTTTTGACTTCATAAAGTTTGGTTTTAACGTTGCCAAATGTTATCAAGAAAAGTGCCAAAGGTAATTACTTGTGGTATTTATGTTTTAAACTCATTCAATTAATTGATCAACTATCTTTAATAAACTTTGTATTCTTATATCAGCAGGAAACTTCAATAACTCTTTTAGTATTTCTTTAAACTCATATGCAAACTCTTTAAATATTGCATTGTATTCTCCACTTAATATTTTCTTTATTGAGATATCGCCCTTGTATAAGTGAAACGCAAAATCATAACGATGAACTCTTATTTTTTCACTCATTGTAAGTTGATTTTTGAACTTTTTATAATCTATTTTACTATACGTTTCGTATAGAACTGTTTCTCTACTCCAATCTTTTTCTGAATATGAAGCCCAATTGCTCTTTATTCTCTTAATAAAATTTTGATATTCTCCTAAATACTCTTCTTTTGTCGTTCGATGACAGCTTAAAAGAAGAAGGAGAAATGATAGATAAAAGTATTTCATAATTGCATATATTGATTTATTAAAAAGGATGTAACGTATTTTGATTGACTTTTTTTAAATCGACAAATTTTCCGCGTGCTTGTAATTTTCGATTGTCATAAAAACCACCTTTCACGTGGTGATCATTTTCTTTTCTTATGAATTTTAAAACTACTGTTACATGATGTCCGCCATTTTCTATAGTTCCCAACTCACCATAGTGACAAGTTAGTATAATGTGCTGCCCATCATCAGTTTTTGTCATCATGACTTTAGAGCTTTCAGCTTTTATCTTTTTATCTCCTGACTCTACATAAAAAAAACTCACCTTAATTTCACTTCCTGTTTGATATACGATAATTGTTAGTTTTGAATTTCTTTTGTATTCTCTAAACATTTCATGTGAATAGAAACTTTGTTTGAATTCTTTGAAATAAAAAGATTCTATAGTGCCTTTATATGTTCCTGAAAAATCATCAACGGTAAACATATGAGAAAAAGGACGATATTTCCACAATTGATTGTCTGTCAATTTTAAAAACCCAATTAAAATTATCACCAACATAATGATGAAGTATCCATTTCCTTGTACTAAAAATATAACTACGATGACAGTACCAATCAGCCAAAAAAGGGCTATTGTTTTATAGTATGTGAAGTACTTTTTTTGAGTGGTTAAAAACAATCCGAAAAGTATCACTAGCATATTAAACGCAGGATTGCCCACTTCACTTTTTCCATTCATTTTTAACTTCATTCAAATTGATTTTTAGGGCTTAATTTTTAATTTGTTGTTTTATCATATTTAAAAAGATATTTCGTTTTGGCGCCCAAACAAGCGGACGTTTTGGCTCTAGTCCAAATTTTGTTTCTAGCGTTTCTTTGAGTAAATCGTAATGCAATTCGTTGTCAATTTGAATGCCTTGAAAGTGCTTGAAAACTCCTTGTATTTTTCCTAAATCAAATGGTGTAATGGCAACTGAAATTTGACTTTTGGTTTTTGCCCACGCCGCGCCCATTTCTATCAAACACATGGGCGATTTGTAAAAGTTATCTGAAAGCATAAAAAACACCAATACATCTTCGTCTAAACGCGCTTCTATTTCTTCAATAAAATTATTTCCTAATGTAGTTCCATATCCTTCTAAGGAAGTACAAAATATATTTTCAGATGGTATACCAATGACTTCTAAAAGCTGAACGAAACTCGTTACGACTTCCTTGTCTTTACTAGAATGACTGATGAATATTTTTTTTAGATATTCTTCTTTTGGCTTTTGTGTAGGTTTGCCTTTTTTGAGAATGACATAGTTAGAGGTGTCAATTTTTAAATCGTCTGCAATGAGTAACAAAATTTTGTCAGAAGCGGTTGCCAATAGTTTTTTGATTTCGGTTTGTGTGTAATCGTTGATGGCTTCATTGGTGATTCCGTAGCCGCTAAGAATAGCAACAATTTCCTTCATGCTGTGACTGGTTTGTAAGGAAAAGAAAATGTCTTGAATTAATCGGTGTTGTGTTACAGGATTCATAGGTTTTTGTTTTTTAGTAGTTTCTTATAATGTATTCTGATTTCAGTCTAGTTTTTAAGGATTTTGAAATTGTATAGCTGTCAATTCGCTGTAAGACCTCTTCATACAAGAGCTTTTGTTGTAATTGTTCACGCTCTATTTTAGAAGCATAATGTCTGTAAAAAGCATATTCTGAAAGCTTATAAAATAGTATTCCAAGTAATACAAAGACACCTATTCCCTCCTCCATTCCAATGTCGAATGAGATTTCTTTTAGTCTTGAAGTGATTGCCGCAGCTCCTCCAAATTCGCTTGTCCACTTTAATAGCAAAAAGATGAATTTGGGAATCATAAGTCCCACTATAAAATTGGCAACTGTATCAATTTTAACAATCATATTCTGTTCGTTTTAGCTAATTCCTTGTAATAAATTCCAAGTGGTGTCAGTACGCACGAACTCCCATTTTTAGCTGCTTCATCTAAGGATTTTGCATCTGTGGGAAGTAATAAACCATTGGCGTGGTATTGTCGTAGATCGGACATGACATTAGCTAGACCGTTTTGAGCTTCTTCTCCCAGTATATAATCAGCAGAAAGCTGAATTCCCTTTTTATCATCATTGAAGTATTTCGGCAGCTTTCGAAGTGTTTCCGATGCGATTTTTGGAGTACAGTTTCGCAACGGAATCATTTTGGACACATGCGATTTGAATATAGGACGCTGTTTCCATGAATCTAACATGATATCTACATAGTTGTACATTCTGGCAACATTTACTTTTCCTAGTATATCTGCCGCGCCACCTTTTAATGCATCGTAAATAATGGTTGTAAATACGCCAAATCCTCCGCGCTCCATAGAATATTGTGTATCTCTACTCGCCGTAAGTAACGAAACGCCTTCTCGTAAGATTACTTTTCGATCGCCGAGTTCTGCAAAGTTTCCAATGCCGCCGCTGTGACAACAATCAAGAATGATGATAACTTCGGTTGCTTTGGAATTGTTTGCCATATTCACCACTTCACTCAAGCTAACACCTTCATTATGTTTTTCGGCATCTTCCGTTACCAAATAACTTCCTAAATGTGTAGATGCGCCGTGCCCTGCAAAGAAAAAGAAGGCTACATCTGCTTCGTGATTGAATAAGTCGTAAATTTTATTTTTTAATCGTGGAATTGTAATTGTACACGTATCGGGATTGGAAATTAATAACTTACAGTCAAAATTTGGATCGCCATTTTCATGTCTCGAAATGACTTCAAGCATGCGTTCTGCGTCAGGAATACAGCCTTTTAATGGACTTTTTTGATAATGATTAATTCCTACAAGTAAAGCTCTTCTCATGTATTGGTAGTTTTATAGTTTGTATACTTATACCAATTAAACTATAAAATGCAACATATAAACTCGTTCATTTGGTATCCTAGTTCCTTGTGAATATTTTCCGTAGCTACGGCTATGCAAAAGATTCACGGCGTTCTATGATACAAAAGCAACTTCGTCTATAAAGTCGTATTGTATAGTAGAATTGATATTACAAATTTCAAGCATTCCGCTAGACAAGAAAACCTCAATATTAAGGAACAAAAAAACTCCCCAAATTTGAGGAGTTTTACAAATCACTTATGAAGAAAAAAATCACACATGTCCGTTTTCCATGGCATACCGCACCAATCCTAACGAGCTTTTTACCCCTGTTTTTTCTATTAAATTTCTACGATGTGTTTCTACCGTACTGTTGGCAATATTAAGTTTGGCAGAAATTTCAGAAGTCGTATGATCGTCTACAATTAAACGCAGTACATCTTTTTCACGCTTGGTAAATTGTACCGTTTTCGACTTCGGTTTGCGGACAGCTTCCAACAGGGTATTTAATACTTGCCCTTTGATATATTCTTCGCCTCTTGCAATGGTTTCTAACGCTTCTACAAACTCCTCCATGCCTCTATTTTTCAAAATGTAACCATTGGCACCAATTTCAATTAATTCATGAATAAATTCACTTCCGTCGTGCATTGTTAAAATCAAGATTTTTATTTCAGGATGTTCTTTTTTGATGATTTTTGCTGCTTCTACGCCATTAATTTCTGGCATGCTGATATCCAACACAGCGATATCAACCTTGTTTTTTTTGATCAATTCTATTGCTTCCTTTCCATTTCCTGCTTCTCCGACTACTTTTATATGTGGATTGGAGATTAGTAATGATTTTAAACCGTCAATTACAATTTGATGATCGTCTGCAATGATAATATGGAGTGTTTTTTGTTGTTTCATGATATAATCTTTAGTTAAGTAGGTATTTCAACAGTTACCGTAGTGCCATTTCCTTTATTAGAATCTATAAGTACGCGTCCGCCCATTTCCACAATACGAGCTTTTACGCTTCTAAGTCCCATGCCTTCATACAGTATTTCTTGTGTATCAAAGCCGATTCCGTTGTCGGTAACCATAATGTTTAGTTCATTTTCTCTTTTTAATAATTGAATCGTGACTTCAGTGGCATTTGCATGTTTCAAAACATTATTTAAAAGCTCTTGCACGACACGATACAGTTGAATTTCCGTTGAATTCCCCAATCGGTTGTCCAAACCATGCGCTAACAATTCAACCTTTATTGTTTTCGTTTCTTCTATTTTCTGTTTGAGTTCTTTTAAGGCTGGTAACAGTCCAAATTTGGTCAACGTGCCCGAAACCATATTGTGCGCTATTTTACGAACCGTTTCGCAGGCTTCGTCCAATAATTGATTGGCTTTTTCGTATTGTGATTTGGTTTCTTTTTTTATTTTTTCTAGATCATCTTCCACAGATTTGTAATGAATTTTCACTACCGAAAGCATACTTCCCAAACGATCATGCAAGTCTTTGGCAATGCGCGCACGTTCTTCCTCTTGCCCACTCACCATGGAGTTGATTGCTTTTCGTTCTTGTTCTTGCAGCATTTCTTCGAGTTTTTTTTCTTGCAATTCTCGTTCTAGTTGTGCTGTAATTTTTTGTTGTTCGTAGGCGAGTTCTGCCACTTTTTTAGCTTGTTTTAGCTTTCTACTTCGTAAAATGACAAAAAATAATAGAATAGCTGCTACTAAAATGATGATGATGATTTGATTTTTTCTTTGCGTTTCCTTCAACAAAAATTCGGCTTTATTTTTTGCAGCTTCTTCTTTTTGTTTGTTTTCTATATAAGTTACTTGATACCGATCCGCCGCTTTTATTTTTTTATAAATATCACTTTGAACATACTCGCTTGAGTCTTTATACTCAAGTGCTATTTGGTACTCGTTTAATTGCTCATAATAATTTGCTAATGACTGATAGGTTTTTTGCAATAAGGAAGAATCTTGTACTTGTTTTTGTAATGCTAAACTCAGCTGAAAGTTCTCAAAAGCTTTTTCTTTTTGATTGATGGATACATATAAATTTCCCAAATTGTTATAATTGGTTGTCAATCGTGGAAAGTCTTTATCTGCCTTAAAAATTTCTTGTGCTTTTTTATAATATTCTAGCGCTGCTTCACTTTTACCCATCTCTTTGTACAAAGTTGCCAGATTATGAAAAAGATCTGATGTGTCCTCAATATCATACTCAGAAGCCATTTCTAATGTTTCTAAATATATTTTTTCTGCTTTTTCATCTTGATTCAAATAATCATACGCCATTCCGATAAGTATGTTGACCGGGTAGATATCATTTGATCGTTCTAAATCTGTAAAAATTCTTTTAGCTTGTAAAGCATTTTCTAACATTTCTGCATAATTTTCTCGGTCTGCATCCAATGATGCCAGTTGTCTATATATTCTTCCTAAGCCTAAGGAATCATTTGCTTTTTCAGACAGATCTAAACCCTTTAAATAATATTTTAAAGCACTTGAATACACTTCAACATCGGTATACAAATCTCCCAAATTGCGATTTGCAACAATAGCAGCTTTCAAGTTTTTTTGGGCTTCAAAAGAAATACTACTACTCAAAAAAGCATCAATAGCTTTTAATGTTTTCTTTTGATTTTTATACAGCAAACCAAGCTCGTTATAACCTCTGGCGATACCGTGATTGTAGCCTTCTTTTTTGGCAATTCTTAATGCTTCTACAAAATAGGTTTCGGCATCTTTGATACGGTTTTGAAAAATGGCAATTCTTCCTAAAAGATTTATGGCATCTACTTCACCTTTTACATACTTTATACTTCTACTAAGCTCAAGTCCTTGTTGTGCATACTTAATTCCTGATGAATCCTGTTTTTTGCGAAGCTGAAAGGTCAATTCATCCAAAGTTTTAACTTTAGCAATTCCCGATTGTACAGTCAAACGTTTTTTTAAACTGTCAATTTTAGATTTTTTTTGAGCAGTAACGGTATATACACTACACCAAATAGTAATGCAGAGAAAATAATATAATAGCTTCATTAATTGATTGATCATTGGGTATAAAATAAAAATTGAAAGGCTTAACTTTCTTCTAAAGATAAGTAAAGCCTTTCAATTACTAAACTTTTGTTAAGCATCAAAAATTTTGAGGTCTTACTACAGTTTCTGTTGTTTCGTCAGGATCTTTTACTTTTGGCTCCTTGGGCTTTACTGGTTGATCTCCTTCATCAGTTCTTGGAGTCTCTGTGGCTTGCAATACAATCTTTTGATCGAGTTCACTTTGTAATTCGTCAATGGTGGTCAGTGTTTTCATAAAATAAATATTTATTGTTTTACACAAAGTTCCGTGTAAAAACGTTTGGAAACAATCATCAATATTGAGTGTTTTTAGTTCCTCAATATTAAGGAAGTGTCTCATTATTCTTGAAACACTGTCACTTGGTCTTTGTGAATCGCAATCGTTAAGTGTGATTCTTCTTGTTCATCATAATAAATTTCTACTTCTTTAAACTTGTTTCCGATTTCGATGGTTGTTTTTGATGGTTTCATTTGGTTTATTTTAGTTATTCATAAAGATCATTCAAAAACAAGCTTAAAACAATACTTAATTATACGTATTTTTAGATCGTTAGTATTAAGGAAGTATTTTTTTATCTATACATATTCACACCTGTTTTTTTTAAGATTTAAATTAGCGTTGAATGATTTTAAGATGATATACTGAACCGTTTCTATTGAAAAAAACTTTCTAAAAAGCCCCTAAAAACCAAAAAAGTACTACAAAACAACCTGCAATTTTATTTTTTGAGCGAAATCTGTAACGTCTCCGAAAAAAATAGACAGATATTATTGTTAAATTCTTATATTTAAAAACTAGTTAAAAAAACGTTTTTCACTTTCATGAAATGCCGCTTTTTTTAATTACCGATTTCCAAAAAAATAACATTCATTAATAAAAAAACAACTTAGTATATGGCTGACGATTTTGATTTATTAGAAACTTCTGGAGCAGAACAAAAACAAACGACAAACGACAAAGTAGATTGGGGAAAAGCAATTGACCAAATGAAGTCTAAACTTTCTCAAGAAGATAGTCCTGAAGTACGCCAAAAAATATTAAATGCAACGTTAGATAACGTGGTAGATATGGCGGAAAAAGATCGTACTTCACTTTTAGATGCCATTAGAGATTTAACCGATTATCAAGATGAAGTCGGAATTATTTTTGAGCGTTTTTCTACCTTAAATGATGATGAACAACGCGTGATCGATGATGCACAGAAAGAATTGGAAAAAGCAAAAGTGGAATACCAAGATGCGCTAGACAAAGCAGATACGTGGTGGAATAATCTTTGGGGACGAAAATCTCGCATAAAACGTGAAAAAACCGAACTAGATCAAGCGCAAAAAGATCGAAAATTTGCAGATTCTAAAGCGAAAGAAATGTTTCAAAAACGTATTGAAAGTTCCGATACAGAAACCTTATTAAAAGAACTTTCGTTTAAAAGTCAAGCTGCGGTAAAACGTTTGAAAGATCGTGAAGTAGAAATCAAAGAAGTAGAAGACAAACTACAAGTTGCCATTGTAGAAGCGAGCAAAAATCACACGAAAGCCTTAGAGAAAAAAGAGGAAACGGAAGCTGAACTCGAAGAACAAAAAGCATTGTTGAGTCAGGCGCGACAAGCCTTAGAAGAAATTGTAGACAAACAATCTCCTGAATACTCAGAAGCTTTGGCTAAAATTACACAATTAGAGCAAAAAGTAGAAGAATTAGACGGTTTACGAACGGCTTACATTACGTTGGCAGCGAGTAAAGACAGTTTTGTTCACAAACATAACTTAACAATCAAAGTACTCACATCATTGCGTAGCAACTTACAAACGCACAGAGCCAAGTTAAAATCTGATACGGAAGAACGTGTTCGTTATTATGACGGTTATGTAGTGGCTTTAAAAGCACGAACCGATCAAGAATTTGCGGCGATTTTAGAACACTTAGGAATCAAAACGGATGAAAAAATCGGAGAAACATTGGCAGCAATGTATACGGCAAGTTCGAAAGCACGTCAAGATATGATGGAAAACATTCCAGTACACGAAAAAGTAATGAAAGGTATTTACAGCAGTTATGCCGAATCGTTGCAGGAAATTCGTGAAAAAGATGTGGAAATCCGCAAGAACTTTGCTGATCGCTACGGAATTGACATGAAAGAATTGTTCGAAGAATATTATAAAAACAACGAAAATCCATCTACAGGAGACGCTGGCGGAAACGACAATGCTGGTGATAGTACTGGTGTTGGAAACGGCGCACCTGCAAACGATGGTGGTTCTGATG
Source organism: Kordia sp. SMS9 (assembly GCF_003352465.1). NCBI lineage: Bacteria > Pseudomonadati > Bacteroidota > Flavobacteriia > Flavobacteriales > Flavobacteriaceae > Kordia > Kordia sp. SMS9. The sequence continues at coordinate 222,306 of NZ_CP031153.1, forward strand.
ACTTGTTAGGATAATTCGTAACACCTTATTTTCTTTGATGTTGCATGAAGGATTGAGGCGACATCCTTTTTAACTTTGAGACGTCATTACGAGGAAGCATGACGAAGTAATCTGCTTTTTGAGAAACAGATTGCCACTACAAATCTAAAATTTGTCTCGCAATGACGAAATTCAAAAAAAGATACAGCCGAAAGCCTGACCGCCAATTGGTAAATTTGCGGACATGCCCAAAAAATAAATACGTATATACATAATTTCATTTCATGTCTATAAATGATATCACAACACCTTTAGATTCCGCAGCCTTAGACTCGGAAGCGCAGTACGATTTGTATTACCGAATGGTGATGCATGTTTTGGATGAATTTGAAATTAATTTGGTGGAATGGAATCATTATCGAATTTGTACCAAAGAAGAACTGAAAGCGCTTGAAAACTATTGCAAACGTTTGGCGTTTTCGTTGCGTGTGATGCGACTCAAATATCGTTTTGACGAAGAGCAAATGAAGGTCGATTTGACCGAGTCGGGCTTTCCAAACTATTTGGAATTGCGCTATATTCACAACGATTTGGACTTGAAAGAATCGTTTCAAGCCAAATTGCCCGATGCGAGCGAATTTAAAGAAAAGTTCATTCGCCAACTCATGGTAAATAAGCAACATGTGGACAAACGCGATTTGTTTGAAGCGTCGTCGTCGCTGTATTACAATCGGATTCAAGAAGATAAAATATTTAAAAAGTTTGTTTTAGGGAAGATTAAAAAGACGAAAAGCACCTTTGCAACCTATGTGCTCGATTGGGCTTTTTACGATGTTACGCTGAACAGACCTTTTATTTGCTTTATGTATTTTGATTATAAATATGACGAAAAAATTGAGCAAGAAATTTACGATACCGTCAGAGATTGTGCCGATCGGTATCAAGATTTAGAAAATATGGCGTACATGCTAGATAAACGCATGAAATATGTGCATCCGCGAAAAATAAAGCGTGTCGATTTGGGCATTTTACACAGCATATTTTCAAAGGACGATCATGAAATCACACAAGCGTTGCTAAAAGCAATTGCCGTCAAAGATGTAAAACTCAATTCGTTTTCGCTAACGACAACGGTAGAAACCATCAATTCGGTAAATTCATCGAGAGTGAGCAACGATTTACTATCGTTCAAAAAGCAAGAAATTCAAGTGTGGGGCGAAGTAGCAACACACAAATACATTTTAGCGCCACACCGCGTGATTCAATTGTTATATGGAAAAATTCCAAACACCATCATTCACTTGCATCACGAACCTTTTGAAGTGGAAGAATTACCAGAGATTTGACACTTCGACAAACTCGGTGTGAAGTGTTGCTTACAAAACTATTTTTTTTAGAAACACCAAGCGTCACTTCGAGTGTTTTTCTGAATAGAATGAAGAAAAAAGTATCAAGAAGTACTTTGAAACGCTACATATAAAAGTTTTAGCTACTTGTGAGAAGTTGAATCAAGTTCAACTTGACGAAAAGCCTAATTAACAAATAAAGAAGTTTAGAAGTTTAAACTTTGATTTAAAAATTGGTGTAAACAACGAGCAACAAACAACTAATAAACAAGAAAAAAACAAAAACATACATGGAGAAACAACCGACTTTTCCTATCAAAAACACGGAATTACAAATCTTACGAGAAGAAGCTTCTTCGTTCATCAAATCTGTACAATGGGAACAAGGATACAAAGCGCGTAATAGGGACGGAAATAAAGAGCAGGAAGATATTTTACTATACCTTTCCAAAGCAAATGGCAATGCAGGCGCAAACGCCATTTCGATCTCAAAAACTATTTTAAGTCTCAAAAAACGCCTGTTACCAGATTCTGTTGCCTTACCGCTTTCGCTCAATGAAACCTTATTTCAGTTGCAAGAAGCCATTGCCATTGGATTGTGGATTCGCGATAGTTATTACGACGCGTCTGGCTTGTCAATTCTTCATGAAAAACGTGCGGGACTTTCGCAAGGACAACGCAAAGAATACGAATCCAAACAGCAAACAGCAACCGCTTTTATGGTATTCAGTTTGGCGTATTATGTGGTTTCCAAACTTAAAGAAAAAGCGTCGGAAGATAATACTGTGATGCATAACAAATTTGCAGGCATTCCTGAAGTTTCGTTTTTAACACCGACTAAGGGAATTTCATGTCAGTTATTTTACTATGACAAGTATATGAATCATCCAAATTTGATCAACTCTGAACAAGACGTGATTGACTTTACCGTGATGTATTTTGAAGCGTATTTGGACGAAATTATGCAGCGAAAAGGCGCACTCGATCATACAGATGTAATAACAGATAGAACCTATCAATTGGAAGATTCTGAATTTTCTATTGCAGGTTGGGAAACGATTTTTACAGGAAGTGCCACGAGTGTGGAATTCAATCCAATCCGTTTTGAGCAAATTGTCGGAAACAAAGACGCCAAGCATTTTGCCAAGCGTTTGGTAGAACGTTTGATGAGTTACGATATCAAAACCAAACGAAATCCGTTTCAAGAACTCGGAGGTTTTATGCCTGTATTTATGGGCTACGGAATTCCAGGAACAGGAAAAAGTATGTTGATTGCTGCCATTGCTACGATGCTGAAAGAACGTTGCGATCATTTGGACATTCCATTTTTATTTCATCCAATGCCAGATACCGTAGTTTCTACCTTTCAAGGTGGATCTGCCGAAAAAATGGTACAATGGATGAAACCGATGCAAGATCCGTCACGATTGATTTTTGCCCCAATTGACGATGCTGAAAACAATTTACAAGAACGAACTGCGCAAGGAGTTTCTGCTGGTGTCAAAGAAGTAATTAGTGTGTTTTTACGGTACACGGAAGGTGCATACGCGGTAAATCACGGAAACAGTTCTATTGGTTTATTTACGAATTTGCCCGAACAATTGGACAAGGCCGTAATTTCCAGAATTCAAGGACGTTTTAAAATTGATGGTGCGCGCACAGAAGCCGATTTCTTAGATCAAGATTATATTTGGTGGTCTAAAATTGAAAAAACCTTGTCTGGATTTGTTTCTATGAAAGATCATCCAACATACAAATATTTAAGTGATCAAACTTTAGCAAATAGCGCTGGTGAAATTTTAGGAAATATTACGGAACCTAGTGAGGATAAAATTAAAAGAATCTTCAACAGTACTCTGGAAGTCAACTCTTTAAACGATCATGTTTTTTATTCAGATTTATATGGTGCTGTTCAAAAAGAATTTCCGTTTTTCTCGTCGAGAGACATTCGAAACATTCAAAGTGCGATTTCATTACGTTTGACAGATTTTAACTTGGAGGACGATTGGTTTGAAAATCCAGAATTGTATTTCCAAAAAGAGTACGACACCAAACTCGGCATGTTGAAAGAGTTGATGAAATCGAATATGAAAGGGTTAGATTTTGCTGAAATTAGAAAGCAAGAAGTCATTCGCTACTTGGACAATGTTGCTACGATTGCTGATACAGACTTCTCCCGAAAGGTAGACCAACAAATTATGCAAATTAAGATTGCTGCTGAAGCGCGCGATCGTTTTGAGGAAGGAATAAAATAATCATGAAAAAAATTGTTTTCTTATTGTTTTTTTGTGCGACTTTTAGCGTTGCGCAAGACGATAGCATCAATATTGAAAGTAAAAAACTCAATTCCAACAACGAAACCATTCTTATTGAAAACATCCACGTAATTGATGTGATTTCTGGTAAAGAAAAAGTACAAAGCGTATTAATTCGCGATCAGAAAATTGTAGAAATCAAAAAGCAAATTTCTACTGACGAAGCTAACCTTGTAAAAGTTGACGGAACCGAAAAATGGCTACTTCCAGGATTGATTGATGGGCATGTACATCTGTTTCAATCAGGAAGTTTGTATACACGTCCCGATGCATTTGATTTACGCGAATACAGACCGTATGAAGAAGAACGCAGTTGGCTTCGTAAAAACGCGCCTGACTTGTTAAAACGCTACTTACAATGCGGAATTACGACTATTATTGATGTTGGTGGACCGATGTATAATTATGAAATTCGAGATCGCTATAACGATAAAACTGCCTTTCCAAACGTATACTTGACAGGACCTTTAATTTCAACCTATCAACCAAAGGCCTTTGACATTGAAGACAGTCCAATTATCAAAGCAAGTTCGGTTGCAGAAGCGGTGCAACAAGTGCGCGATCAATTGCCGTACAAACCCGATTTTATTAAAATTTGGTACATCAATAATGGAGATGCCGAATTGAATTATAAAATTGTGAAAGCAACCATTGCGGAAAGTCACAAACACAAGTTGAAAGTAGCCGTACACGCCACCGATTTAGAAACTGCCAAACGCACATTGAAAGCCAAAGCGGATATTTTGGTACACAGCGTAAGCGAACCGATAGATGATGCTTTTGTAAACGCTATTAAAAAATCGAATGTCAGCTATATTCCTACATTGATGGTGAGTGATCAATATGTGGAAGCGTTTGCACAAGAAATTTCTTTTACGAATGAAGAATTACGCTATTCGAATCCGTTTCCTATCAAAAGTTTTCAAGATTATAAACATTTAGACAACGACGAATTATTTGATCGTTATAAAAAGTATGCTGTTAGAAGGAAAAAATCTGCTGCAGCTGATGATGCTATAGAAGCGGCTAACTTAAAATTATTACAAAAACACAACATTAATATTGCTACAGGAACCGATGCAGGAAATATCGGAACCTTACATGCAACTTCCTATCAAAGAGAAGTAGAATTGATGAAAGAAGCTGGTTTGACAAACTTGGAAGTGATACAAGCATCCACAATAAACGCAGCGAAAATCTTAGATAAGCAAGATGAAATTGGAAGCATTGAAGTTTCAAAAATGGCAGATTTGATCATTTTAGACGCCAATCCTTTGCAAGATTTAAAAGCCTTACAAAAAATTACACATGTTGTAAAAGCAGGAAGCATCTATAAAAGAGAGGATATTTTACAAGAAACACCTGAAAATATCGTCCAAAGACAGGTAAATGCGTATAATACTGGGAATTACGAAGCTTTCTTTGAAAATTTTAGTGATGATGTGGAAATTTATTCATTTCCAGATAAACTAGATATTAAAGGCATAGAAAACTACAAAAAAAAGTTTACAGGAATGTTTGAGCGGAATCCCAATCTTCATTGCCAAATTGTAAGCAGAACTACTTTATCAAATACTGTCATAGATCACGAACGCGTGAAATTTTCAGAAGGAAACTACACCGAAGTCATTGCCATTTATAAAATTGAAAATGGCAAAATCGCAAAAGTGTACTTTATTAGAGATTAATTTTTATCTTTAATCAAATCCCATGTCATGAAAAAATTTATTCTATTACTTTTTATACTTAGTGCGAATGTTTCTGTGTTTGCGCAAGAACTCACAGACATCAAAATCATCGCACAAAAACAAATGGAAGCTTATAATTCGCGAAACATAGAAACGTATGCAGCCTTGTTTAATGATAATGTTAAAGTGTATGATTTTCCAAAAACATTACGCTTTGAAGGAAAAGACAAACTTATTGAGCGCTATGGTAAAATGTTCCAAAACACGCCTGAATTGTACAGTTTTATTGAAAAACGAATTGTTACCGATAACAAAATCATTGATCAAGAAAAAGTAATCTACACAAAAGGTGGAACACCGAAAGAATTTGTGGTGATGTATGTGGTGGAGAATCAAAAAATAGTAGAGGTGTATTACATTAAACGCTAAGATTTTGAATAAAAAACTTAAAATAGCAATATACATTCTTGTAGGGTTGATTGTTGTATATCAACTCTTAAATTTCACAAAAATACTGGCATTTTATACTGTTCCCACGACAGGTAATGAGCCGAATATAAAACATGGTTCTTTTATCATAGCTTCCAACTTGATAACGCCCAAACGCGGAGATTTTATTACCTACGAATTTCAAGATCCAATGTATGGAAAGTCTACAATGACACACCGTTTATGCGCAATGGAAAACGACACGTTGGAAATTCGCAACGGAACACTTTTTATCAATGGCAAAAATGTTGATGCAACTTACAATTTAAAACATGCATACATTTTAAGTGAAGAAAAGTTTAACTCCTTAGATGAAACTGTGACAGGAAAAGATTACATGATCATTCCCAATGAAGGTAAGCAAGGATATCTTACGTACATTGAAGACAAGGATGCGGAAAAACTGCAACTCAAAGCGTATCGTTTTTTAGACGATAAGACAAATTCGGATCCGAAAATTAAAGAAATCTATCAAAATGACTGGAATAAAAATCATTTTGGTCCGCTGATCATTCCCGAAGGAAAAATATTTGTGCTTGGCGACAATCGCGACTACTCACAAGACAGTCGTTCTTATGGATTGATTGACCAAGAAGCCATTACAGGTGTCCTTTGGAAAACTTTATTTGTAATAGAATCTAACTAATGGAAAGATCCTACTTTTTCTATTTCATTAGCACCTACCTTATATTCGTTTTTGTATTCGGATTCATTCTAATAGCACAAGATTCGATCAATTTACTGGATAAAACTGTCCAAATTTTACACATCCCCTTTTTATTTTCGTTGTTTGTAGCGCCTATACTATATTATGTATATCCGCCTTCAGATGTCCACTATCGTTACCGAAAACATAAGAAAAAAGTATTCAAAAAATTTATAGAAATACACGGTTTCAGTACTTCCGAAAACGGTTATGTATTTGGTGTTTTAGAAAATTATCATATAATGATTCACGCAGCACGAAATTTATTTCCTGCAAACAACGAATGGATTGAAGCAAAAATTGTTTTCCATCCAAAATGCGGAAATCAGTTTATTTCATCATCCATTATAAAGGATATACAACACAAATACGATGAAAAAAATGTAACTTGGTTTTTAAATAGTGTAAAAATAAAACAGCCATATGTTTTTACGATGCCAAAACATGAAGCATTATGTAAGGTGTTGCAATCTTGTATTTCAGATTTAAAAGCTCAAAACATAAAGCCGATTCCATTTGAAGAATGGAGCGAACTGATTCCCGAATTACAAGCATATACAAACTCACAAAAGAAATTATGAAACAACTACTCTTTCTTTGGACGTTTGCGTTTTGTGTTCTCGCGAATGCACAAATCACTAAAAATCAACTCAAATCAGTATCTATAGATAGTTTACTCAATGGATTTTCAACGTATGAAAAAACAAATTCTACAACTGCCAAAGAATATCTCCTAGCGCTTTTAGAAACAGCTGCAAATAGTACAAACAAAGTTCCTACGCACAAAATTCACTTTGAATTAGCAAAAATACACAGTGCATTACGAAAAAAAGATAGTGCATTGTATTATATAAATGTTGCCATTAAAGAAACCGAAAATGATGTCAACGCACTTTTGAACAATTTATATTGCAAAGGCAGTATTTACTATGAGTTTGGCAATTACACCAAAGCGATTGAGTGTTACACTGAAGTATATGAAATGTCAAAACGGAAAAATGATCTTTTTACACAGGCTAATCTCGATCACGATTTTGCATTGATCAAAACACAGATTGGACAACATCAAGCTGCGTTGCAACTCGTTAAAAAAAGTCTTACTTTTTATGAAAGTCTGGAACGGGAAAATTCAGGAAATCAGCACGCTACCGCTTATCTTAATTCTTTGATGACTATTAGTGATATTTATACAAATCTATATATCGACACACAAAAAGGCAATCTAAAATATTTAGATTCTGCACATTATTACAATAACATTGCTATTGAGAAAAGTTTACAAAATAATGATGATGAAGGATTTTTGATTTCGTTGCGACTTAAAGGCGTTATTCACCACGAAGAAGGCAATATTGAACAATCTACAACGGATTTGATCAAAGCTGAAGAAGTAATTCAAAACGTAAACCTTCCTGGTCATTTAGTGATTTTGAATTTATATCGTGGAAAAAATTATTTTGTAACAGGTGATTACGAAAAAGCCCTTTCCTATTTTCAAAAGACGGAAACTTTAATTCATACAACGGAAACTGATTTTCCCGATTTACAAGAATTGTACATTCTTATGGCAAAATCATATGAACAAAAAAACGATTCTGAAAACACCATAACCTATTTTAATTTATTTTATCAAAAAGATTCGCTAAATGATAATTTAAAACAGCGAAATCTAGAAAAACTATACAAAAAATATGATATCGTTACTTTTAAAGACAAGATAAATTCTCTAGAGAACAATCTAAAAGAAAACAAATACAATTACACTATTATTTTGGGTTGTATGCTTTTCTTAGTAATAGGAATTAGCATCTATTACAAACAAAAACAAGTTCGAAATAAAAAATACTTTCAAAAAATTATGACTGAACTGGAGTTGAAAAAAGAAAAAAAAGCTTCTCCTAAAGAAATCAAAATTAGTAAAGAAAATGTTTTAAAAATTTTACAAGGATTAGATGATTTTGAAAAGAACGAGCTATTTCTCAAAAAGAATTGTTCGCTAAATTATGTCGCCAACAAAACAAACACGAATAGTACGTATTTATCAAAAGTGATTCAAAGTCATAAACAAAAAAAGTTTATTCAATACATTACGGATCTTCGTATTGACTATGCTTTGGAAAAACTGCAAACAACTAAAAAATTTAGAGCATATAACATCAAATCAATCGCTGCTGAACTTGGCTATAACTCTGCTGAATCATTCTCCAAAGATTTTAAAAGACGCACCAAATTATATCCTTCATATTACATAAAAAAACTAAATGAGACAGAATCGTAATACTTCAAAATAGTACTCGAAATCCAATAATTTCGAGTATAAAGCTTTGAATTCAAAAGAGTAGGCTTCTATATTAGCAAAAATAAATACGCAGATATATGAAAAAATTAAGCTTGAAAAAAATCCAAATTGCGGCTATTGGGAATGCTGCTCAGTTAAAAGGAGGATCTAATAATTCTAATGCAGATACAATATGTAATACAACAGGTGATGACTCTGTAACTAGTTGTGATAATTGTGGAGATAATAGTATTACCAGTAGTAATGCTACAACGACAAGAGCGAATGGAAGTGGAAAAACAGCAGGATTGGATTGTATAAATTAGAAACAAGCACGTATCAAAATAGGCTGTCTGAAAACTTTCAAAATTCATCTCTCTACACTGGATCTAGCATCTCATAAAGCTGAATTTCAACTGTTACGGGAAACCGAATCAATACTGAATCAAGTTCAGTACATGGCTTGATTTGACAAAACTTTACCTTTTCAGACAGCCGCTTTTCATTTAATTTCACCTTTACATTGGCAAAATTAATACTCTAAACGGTTGGACAATTTCGGTCTAGCGTATCTTCACGAGGTCCTAAATGACAATGTTTAGCACCAACTACAGATCCGAATGTACATGTTACAGTAAATTCTTCTCCTCCAAAAACAGCGAAAGAATTCACAACTGATTTATTCAACGTAAGCGATTTCAAGTTTCTTTTTTTCATATTTCATGATTTTGTGATTAATATGCTTCAAAGATATCTTACAAAATCACCTCAAAAAAGAGCAGCTACACGACATTCAACAATTGTAGGTCGAAATTATTGAATTTACGACTACAAAAACAGCACTATTCAGCTGTTCACAATTCTCAAAATCTATTGCTTTTCTCTTCAAAATGTCCTTTTTACAGCATACAGTAATCTTAATCATAAAATGTATTATTTGTAACAAGAAATAAAAATTAGCTACATATAAAGTAACTTAGCAATAGATACCTTATTTTTGAGAAAAAGGTGAATTTTATAGTACATGGAAAAATTAAAAAGATCTGAATTATTTGGCGCTGCTTTAGTTCCCGTTACGGGCGCTTTGGTAGAACGCTATAATAAATGTTTGTCCTTTATTGGAACAGCACCAACGCAATTGACCAATTTTCATATTGATGCCATGGGTTGGAGCCCAGAAATTGCCGAAGAAAAGGACGATTTCCTGTACTTAAACTCCGGAGAAGCCAATCCGAATGCCATTATTCTTTCACCAAAACAAAATGAAAAACCTGCATATTCACCTTTTCATAGTTTTGATAGAGATATTATGAATTTGGTGTTTAAAGAACACAAACATACCATTAAAGATATTACGCGAGATGCCGCAATTTGTGTAAATTTAGATCAATATATTGATGCCTTTTACGAGCCAGAAGATTTACTGAAATACAATCAAATTACGGTCGATTTTACGGTGGTAGAAGATTTATACAGCATTCAACAGCAACAATTGGAACTTGTAGAAGAATTCCGCCGAGAAGATAATTTTTTGGATGAAAAACTCCATCTCAAAATGTTGGCTTCTGCTAGAAAACATGGCGATTTACGATCGCGCACCTTAAAATTAGATAGTATTGATTACAAAACTAGTTCGTTTTACACTAAAGCCTTTGGCGGCGTATTTGTATTTCGCAGAAAAGGAAGTGGCAAAAATATTCTCATCTTTGAGGCGAAAGCAGCCGCAGAAAAAATGAAAGCTTCCAGCGCAACACAAGCGTTTCATATTGAAGATGGACGTTTTTATAGCGCATTGGCGGCAGAAAAAATGATTGTACTCGATCCTGAACACAGCGTACAATCGGGTTATTTTGAACGCGTACAACAACGTATTTTTCTATCGCACATAAAAAATGCAACACACTCCATGAGTGATATCATACAAAATTCAAACGTATACAAACGTTATTTAAATAATTTGAATGCAGACGCGCGAAAGCAACTGATGATTTTAGATCGCTTGCAACAAAATGCAAAAAATGCAAACGCGCTCGATGTGGAAGGCGGATTGACTCCGGAAGTATTAGCCTGTATTCAAATACCAACACCCGAATTATCCATGGACGTACAAGAATTGGTTTGGAAGTTGATTGTAAAAACAGCTTCGTACAAAGATCCGCTTTTCTTGTATTGGTACGACAAAGAAACGTTTTATGAAACCTATAATTCGTGGAACGCATCGTATCAAGATTGGGTTATAAAATTAATTAAACAAAACACCTGGAACTCATGATTACATTTGACATTATCATTTTTATTTCGAGCATCATTTTTGGCGTTTCACTCTATTGGATGGAAGCGAAAAGTAATGGTTTGTACAGAGCCATTAATAAACTTACACATTCGAAAGAATTACAGATGAAGCCTGAAAATAAAAAAGGTTTTTTTGTCAATCAGGAATTTGTGCCGCGATTAATTTACGTAAATCTAATCTTCATCATTGCTGTATTATTTTTCCTATTGCTACCTTTCAGCATTCGGGCAGAATATTATGTTTCTGCGGTGGTAGGAACATTAATTGGTGTGTATCTTGGTGGTTTTGTGGTAAAAGTAAAAGACGGTTCTGAAGATATTTTCGACAAAGTGGTGGACACAGGCAAAGAGATTATTGACGATATTAAAACGAAAGGACAAGAAGCTGCCGATAGTTTTTCCTCAGAAAACAACCCTGAAGAAACTACCGAATCAGCACCTACCAAAGAGGAAGAAGCACCAAAAAAGAGTGCAAGAGAGCGTTTAAAAGATAAAGGACTATTAAAATAAGAACTATGATCAAAAGATTTTGGAACAAAGGAACAAAACAAAAAATCATCCTCATTGTCATAGGATTGATCCTTTTTTGTGCGCTTTTTATTTTGAGAGATGACTATCAACCATTTTTACTCTTTTTACGAAAGTACTTATTTGTGTTGATACTTTTTGTTGTGATTTTATACTTCGGGATTCGATCGTTTCGTAAAACCGCCAGTACACCCAAAAAACTCTTAAAAGGATTTTTAACACTCGCGTCTGTAGTATTGATTTATGTCGTTTTATTTACGGTAGGAATGTATGAATACATGCAAACCTACAACGTATACAACAATATGAATTTGCAAGAAATTGCCGAATTACCATTGAGCAGAAACGAGCGCATTCAACCGTACAACAATATCAAAACGATGGCATACGAGTCTATCACGGAAACACAAGAAGTTTCGCCACCACAATTGGTACGTGTAGACGATCGCAATCAGTGGACAATGGCCGTACAGCCTTCGCAAGAATATTTTATTCAACGTACCAAAGATAATATTGAAGAGTTGTTTTCGGTATCGAGCACATCGCCTTCTCCGCGCTTTTCCAACGACAATCGAATTCCTGCAACGTTTTCCATTGGCGAATCGTTAGCGTTTAGTAGAAACACGTATAATGCGGTTGTACAACGTTTCAATCCGTGGCAATTGTTCAATTACGAGCCGCACGAAGCGTATTATATGAAAAATGATCAAGGAAATTGGGTGCAAGTCGTAAGTTTGATCAAATGGAAAGGATTCTTTTTTCCATATCCATCTTTTGGCGGCGTCATGGTGTTAGAAACTGGCGATCATGATTTTAACGACTATTTAGAGCGTTTGTTAATTGGGAAAGGAACCTTTATTCCTGCGGAAGATGTGCAGAAGTATCCGTATTTAACCCGACAAAATACATTGTCTGAAAAAGTATCACGCATTCAGGCAAAATCGATGATGTTTTTAGGCGGATTTATGGATCCACTTCCGTGGAATAAGAAAACGGCGGTGAAAATTCCAGATTTAAAAGAAGATCAAAATCAGCAACCTTTTGTAACGGATTTTAAGTTTGAAGGCTCCGTAAATACTGCGTATGATGGTTTGTATCATTGGTTTGGTTTGGAACCGATTGGCGTAGAACGTACAGGATTATCCATCAGTGTTTTTATTCCTGCGGATGGAAGCGATAATGTATATTATTACAACCACGCCAGCAAAAAAGAAGGTTTGGCAGGTGTTTCGGCAATGCCCGCAAAAGTGATGGAATCGAGAAAAGAATACGATTGGACGGTGAATAAACCTGTAGAATTTAGACCTTTTATTAGAGATATTGCTGGAAAACGTCGTTTGTTCATGTTGAGTACCATTGCGGCAAAACGCGAAAACAGCGATCAGTTTGATGGTGGTTCTACGCCCGATCTAGCGTTGGTAGATGTTTCGTATAAAGATGTTGTTTGGATTGATGCCAAACATCCTTCCAAATGGAATGAACAAATCATAGATCAATTGGGTGAAACGTGGAAAATTACAGAACGTTTGTCGGATGATGTGGTGTTTCCAAATAGAACGAAAGTCCCAGAAGTTACAAAAGATTCGATAACGATACAGAAAGATTCTTTGAAATAGCTTCGCTTCGACAAGCTCAGCGTGAACGCTTTTGGTGTTTTGTATATGATTTTTCCAACGTCAAATCGAGTGAATTTGCACAACAAATTTGTATCGAGATTTGCTTTGGAACCTTGCGCTTTGGTCTATTGGTTGGAATTTTAACCTATTTTAAAACCTAACCAAAAACCCAACACCTAAGTACCTCACAGTTATCGCAACGGAATATGCAATACAACTTCTGTTCCGCTTGGATTTTCGTATTGGTCTTTTAAATCCATAAAATGTACTGTGAAACTGTTTTTAAAATCTTTCACAAAATTGGTGAGTCTGTTTTTTGTGAGTGATATTCCGATAGATTTTCGTTTTACAATTTTATTTTTAGCAATGAGCTGCGCTGCTTCTCTCCCAATTCCGTTGTCTGCAATGGAAATAGTTACAAAATCGTTTTTCGTTTTGGTCACCGAAAGTTTGATGTTTTTTTCTCCTTTTTTAGAAGACAAACCATGCCACAATGCATTTTCTAAAAACGGTTGCAATACTAATGAAGGGATTTTTATTTGATTGAGGTCAATTTCTTCGTCTACAAACACTTCAAAATTAATTTCATTAGAGAAGCGGATGTTTTCAATGCTCATGTATAAATCCATCGTTTCCAATTCGTCACTCAGTGAAACTACTTTGACACGCGATGCATCTAAAATTTTGCGAATGAGTTTGGCAAATTTATTTAAGTAATGTACTGCATTTTTCTGCTCATTACTAATGATATATTGCTTGATGGAATTTAGCGAATTAAACACAAAATGCGGATTCATTTGACTACGCAACATGTCTTGCTCCAATGTTAAAATCTTCTTTTCGTTGTTCAGCAAGCGTTGTCGGTACAAAATGTAAATCATAATTGCCAAAAATGCTAATACAATACTACTTGTAATCCAAATACTTTTATTTCGCTTGAGCGTTTGTTTTACCGTAGCATTTTCTTTCTCTAAGTTTTCAATTTGCTTTTTGGTATCGTATTTTACAATAAGATCGTTGACATATTTAAAGTTTTTCTCATTCGTAATTTCTTCGTTCAATTCGTACGATATTTTTTGATAGTCAAATGCTTTCTTATATTCACCTTCTTGTTCTGCTAACATCGCTAAGCGATCATAACTTTCAGCAATAGAACTTTTTAGATTAAATTCTTTCGAAATTTCCAATCCTTCATTCAAATATTTTTTAGCCAATACATACTCATTCATCTCCAAATATGCCCAACCCAAGTTTATGTATACGTCTGAAAGATGAAATTTATCGCGCAAGCCTCTCGCTTTTTCCAATGTTGATAAAATAATGTCAATGGCTTCTTTATATTTTTGTTGTTTGATATAAATTCGACCAATCGTATTATTACAGATAACGCGACCTAAATCAGAATCAATTTCATCATTATATTTTAAAGATTCTATATAATCGACCAAAGCGCCTTCTAAATCGCCAGTAGCTTCTTTGGCATATCCAATATTGTGATAATTAATGGCAAGTCCCAACTTATTCCCAACACTTTTTTCAATTTCCATAGATCGTTCAAAGCGTTGTACAGCCAAATCATATTGCTCTAAAACAAGAAAAATATTTCCCATGCTATTCAGAGAAACTGCAATACTTTTCTTTACAGATTCGGTTTTATCTTCAATACTTTCTGCAAGTGCAAGTGCTTCTTGATGATAATCCAACGCTCTTCGAATATCGTCTATACGTCTGTACACAACGCCCAACATATTTAAAGCTTTTACATGCAATTGTTTATTTTCTGCAATTTCGGCTTTGGTTAATGCTTCTTCGTGAAACAAAATTGCATTGTCATACTGAGACGTGTTTCTACAATATTCACCCATCGCATTCAACACGTAACTTTCACCTTCTAAATAGGTATTCTCTTTAAATAAATTGACTAAATATTGAAGTTGAATAGAATCTTTTTTATACGGTTTGAGGACATTATCAATCTCTGAATATTCTTTGGACTGTAATTTTAAAAGTGCATTGGCATCTTTCACAAAAGTACTATCGGTAGTTTGTGAAAAGCTAATGGCAGATAAGAAGAGGGCAAGAATGCTTAGGAGTACATTCTTATATAATTGGCACATACACTTTGTATTTTCTTTATAATTTTTCTAAGAAAGCGGCTTTGCGCTGTCTTGAAATTGGTATTTTATGATTAGACACTAATATGACATAACCATCGGATTTTATAAACTCTTTTATTTTATCGAGATTCACAATATACGAATTGTGAATTCTGAAAAAGCGTTCGTCTGGCAACATGGCATTGACTTCTTTCAGCTTTTTTGTCAGCACAATTTTTTTAGAATTGGTCAAAAACAACGTACTGTAATTTCCATCAGATTCAGCAAAAAGCAAATCGTCTAAATCGAGAAAAATCAATTTTCCATCGGTATTGATTGTAATTCTTTTTTTATTGAATCGGCTATTATAATCAGATAAAATACGCTCAAACTTTTCAGTAGAAACGTCATTTCGAGAAATATATTTTTTCACTTTAGAAATCGCGACTTTTAAATCGTCCATATCAATAGGTTTCAACAAATAATCAATAGCTTCTTCTTTTAACGCTTTCATTGCGTATTCATTATATGCTGTAGTAATAATTACCGCAAAGTCTTTGGTTTTCAGTCTGTTTAAAAACTGAAAACCATCCATTGTTGGCATTTCAATATCTAAAAAAAGACAATCACAAGACACTCTTTCAATATAGGTCAACGCTTCTTCTGGATCGGAAAACTTTGCCAGTATTTCAATCTCATCACTAAAATTATCTAGCTCCCATGCGAGGCTTTCTAGTGCTTTTGGTTCGTCATCTATTAAAATTGCTTTTAACATACATATTGGTTTTATAATCTAAAGGTACGGTTTTCGGGTTAATTTCTGACGCTGTTCGTATCATTGGTTCAAAAATATGTATATGCGGTTTACTTTCCTAAATAGTTAACCTACAAGGGGATTTTCACCTTTTTTCACCTAAAACAATCTATACAACATTTACTTCCATTTATACAAAAATTGCACTTCTTAACTTTTTCTTCACATATATTTGAATCGTCATTAAGCTCCCAAATTTTTGATCACCATGTAATTTGATATATGAACGCTATGTGCATATACTAAATACAATTTATCTAATACTAACAATCAAAATCAAAGTAATGAAAAAAATTACACTAATCTTAATGCTAATTTGCTTTGCCTTTAGCACATCTACAAAGGCAAACAACATTCAAGTGAACAATATCTCACTTGAAAACTTAAACGAAGTATCGAATTGGGTACACGTTGAATTTGATCTTTTTTGGGAAAATTCATGGAGAATCAGTTCTGGGCCATCCAACTGGGACGCAGCATGGGTTTTTATCAAATACAGAGTAAACAACGGAACTTGGACACATGGTATCGTAAGTCAGGCAAGTTCTGTAGCTGCATCAGGATCTACTTTAGATGTAACATCTGATGGAATGGGTGCTTTTATTTATAGAGCTAGTGACGGAAGTGGAAACGTAAACTTTCAAAATACGCAATTACGTTGGAACTTTGGATCTACAGATACCAATGACATTATAGACATTCAAGTATTTGCTATAGAAATGGTATATGTACCACAAGATTCATTTTATGTAGGAGGAACTACAGGTAATGAATCCAATAAATTTCACTCTGGAGGATTTTCAACAAGTTCTTCATACCGAATTACTTCGGAAAATGTGTTAACTATAGCAAACACATCAGGAAACTTATACTACACGGCTGATAATTCAAACGGTGGAGACCAAACAGGAAGTCTTAGTGCTTCATACCCTAAAGGATTTGGTGCTTTTTACAGCATGAAATATGAAGTAACAGAGTCGCAATGGCTAGGGTTCTTCAATAGCTTAACAGAAACACAAAAAACAAACAGAGATGTTACGGATGCAACTCACAAAAACAGTGATGCAGTAATCAGTAGAAACACAATTTCATGGACAGGAGGTTCCGCAAGTGCTACAACTTCAGCACCCGATAGAGCATGTAGTTATTTAAGCCCTGGAGACATGAATGCGTATATGGATTGGACTGGAATGCGCCCTATGACAGAATTAGAATATGAAAAAGCGTGCAGAGGACCAATATTACCAAAACCAGGTGAATTTGCTTGGGGAAGCGCTAATATTGCTTCTAACGCCTACACTTTAGTAAACTCAGGTTTTTCAAGTGAGCGAATCACAAACCCTGAAACAAATACTGGAAATGCCATCTATTCTGATACAAATGGTACAATTAGCGGTCCATTACGTAACGGTATCTTTGCTGCAAGTGCAGTAAATAACAATCGTGAAGAAACTGGTGGAAGCTACTATGGTATCATGGAACTTTCAGGTAACTTATATGAAAGAGTTATAACTGTAGGAACTTTGCAAGGTCGTAACTTTACAGGTGTGCATGGAAATGGAATTATCAGTTCTACAGGAAATGGAACAGCTATTAACTGGCCAAACAACACCACTGGTGACGGATATAGTTACAGAGGTGGAAGCTGGTTAAATGGATCAGACTTCATTAGAGTTTCAGATAGATTTGATGGTGCCTCAATAATTGCATCAGGAAACAATCGTTTAGGATTTAGAGCTGCAAGAACCGCACCATAAGATGAAGGAGATGAAAAAAAGAATTATTTTCTTATTGTCTATTTCTCTCCTGTATAGTCTGCAAGTTGCTGCTCAATTTAAAGGAAGTAATGGTGATGGATTTGATGTAGAATCTCAATCATCCATAACACTTACCAACCTTTCTCTTGAAATATTGTATGACGGTAGTAATGGTGATGGATTCTCTAGTAGAACACTCACAGCCACTACACTTGAAAACATTTCACTTGCAGTATTGTATGAAGGTAGTAATGGTGATGGATTTTCTAATAGATCATTAGTAGCCACTACACTTGAAAACATTTCACTTGCAGTGTTGTATGATGGAAGTAATGGTGATGGTTTCTCTAATAGAATTCTCTCAGCTACTACACTTGATAATACAGATTTAGCAGTATTGTATGATGGTAGTAATGGCGATGGGTTTTCTTTAAGACTGTTACCTAACACCACACTTGATAATACAGATTTAGCAGTATTGTATGATGGTAGTAATGGTGATGGGTTTTCTTTAAGACTATTACCTGCAACAACACTTGATAATTTACAATTATCTGTACTTTATGAAGGTAGTAATGGCGACGGATTTGATATTGATCAATTCAATGGATTTTTGGATCCAAATCAAATCGTAGATTTAAGAGTACGAGCAGTAGTCCTCTTACAGGGACCAATTTTAAATCCTGTTGATGATGACTTAATGAATGATAACTTACGTTCTGGAAACGTAATTCCAAAGATAAGTCCTTATGATGCTACAGATGTAATCTCTGACTCTGATGTACTTAACGATGGCGGAATTTCTGGAGTAGGTGCTCCTAGGAATAATATTGTGGATTGGGTTTGGGTTGAAATCAGAAGTAGTGTAGATAATACGCTAATAGTAGATGGAACATCTGCTTTAGTTCAACGTGATGGAGATATTGTTGCGTTAGACGGAACATCAGATATCATATTACGAGGACTTACTGGTAACTATTTTATAACTGTAAAACACAGAAATCACTTAGGTGTAATGACGCAAACTACCAGAGCATTATCAGTAGCTACTACAGGAATTACAGATTTTACTACAAATAGTACTGCTGTATTTGGAACAAATTCACGTGTACAATTGTCTAATGGAGACATGGCACTATGGGCAGGAAATGCAAATGGAGATACCATGGTACAATATTCAGGAACAACGCCTGATTCGCCAAGCATCTTGTCAGAAGTACTAAACGATGCTGGGAACTTTTTAAATTTCCCTACCTATGTAGTAACTGGGTATAACAATCACGATGTTAACATGGATGGTAATACGCAGTACACCGGAACTGCTCCTGATACACCAATACTATTACAAAATGTATTAGCGCATCCTGGAAATTTCCTAAACTTTAGTACATATCAAATTCTAGAACAATTACCAGAAAATTAAAACAATGAAAAAAACACTAAAATTATTTATACTGAGTTTTGTGTGCCTACTGGCATTACAACTCCAGGCACAAGACGGATATACGTACACCTTGGTCCACAATGGCGGATACAGTTTTACGGTACAGGCAGTGCCAAATACAAGTACTAATAACTTTGCTACTTCCGTTCAGAGTTATGGATTTACAATCATAGTTCCAGATGGAGTAACGATTGATACAGGAACAGCAACTTCTTTAGGAAGTGCTGCAAGCGCAACGTTCTTTGATGGAACAAATGTAGCGCAACCAACTATTGACGGATATTTAGTTACAGAAACTCTAGGAAGTCCTGCTACATTGCCAGCACCTTCTGCGGCAACTAATTCTAATATGTATACGTTTACAGTAAATGGAAGCCCTACAACTGGAATTATGTACATCTTAGAAAACAATTCTGCATTAGCAAATACAGTAACACCATTAAAATCATTCATGCAAGCAGATATGATTGATAATGGAATGGCAGAATTTACAAATGTAGTAGATCCAAATGCTGCTGCAGTATCTGGTATGAGTTCATTTGATTTCATTACACTATCTGTAGAAGAAGAAAATGAACTTTTAGGAGTATCATTATATCCTAATCCAGCTTCTGATATTGTAAAAATCTTAGTTCCAAATACCATACAAGACATAGAAATTGAAATATTTGATAACGCAGGAAAGCAAATAAACATGGATTTATCTGCTGAAAACACCATTGACGTAAGTAATATTGCATCTGGATTATACATAATCAATATAATCTCTGATGACATAAAGACTACTAAAAAGCTTATTGTAAAATAATAAGCTTCTATTTTTTGTTTCACGAACCTCTTGAGTTGA
>NZ_CP031153.1:5347500-5482391 GCF_003352465.1 Kordia sp. SMS9
TAATATTCTCCTTTATTCACCATACAATTAAACTTTAAGGTTCCTAAACCATCTTTTATAGAACCATTATATGCCTC
This sequence comes from Kordia sp. SMS9, assembly GCF_003352465.1. Lineage (NCBI taxonomy): Bacteria > Pseudomonadati > Bacteroidota > Flavobacteriia > Flavobacteriales > Flavobacteriaceae > Kordia > Kordia sp. SMS9. Next base: position 5,347,578 of record NZ_CP031153.1, read on the forward strand.
ACAAACCAATCTATCATTTTTATCATAGATTAATGCTCTCATAAAACCTTGACCTTCTGCTTCAATTTTAACAGATTTAAAATAGATTGGTCGATGAACTGTAAAACTTATTTTAGTTGGAGTTTTACCAGATTCTAGAGAGTAATTATGAATTTCTTCATATTTAACTCCAGTTATGAATTTTTTAGATGATAAAACAGTATTTGCATTTTTCACTTTAGCAGATAGCCTTTCTGACCTTTGAGAAGATAAATCTAATCTAGTTTGCAATTCTTGTTTCTCTTTGTTAAGTACTGAGATTTCATTTTTTAGGTGTGTTATGGTACTATCTAATTTATTTTTATCATTATGAGTAGAAGCATATTTGTCTTGCTGCTGTTCAAAAATTGAAGTATATTTATTTTGTATTGTCTCATTTTCAGTATATAAATAATAACAACCTGCACAAGCGATAAAAGTAGTTACAAGGAAAAAAACAAATATTCCTTTGTATGATTTTTCAGCTTTTTTTGAAGAATATTTTTCCTTTTTGAAATCAATATTTGTAGCATTTGGAATTTCTTTTAGTGTTAAGTTTTGATCACAACAACTATTTCTTTGGGTATTTATCCAAACATCTTTCAAATAGACTGTCTTGCATTTAGCACAAACGCATACCTCATCTCCAACTTCAAATAGTTTTTTAGTTATTGGATCAGTACGATGATCTGCCAAAAAAGAGAGGTGTTTTGACCTACTGATGATTATTGAATTATTCATTTTTATTCACTAAAGAATCCTTGAGAGTAGAATTTTGTATTAAAATAGGTTGCTTTATACTATCGATAAGTAAAGTATCATTATAGATGATGTTATCTAAATTAGTATCGTGTGTATGTGATTCTTTTATCTCATTTGGAATAGGATCATTTTCTTTAATTACTTCATCTTTTTGAATCACTAGATAAATACTAAATACTATCACCGTCAGTAGAAAGATTGTTGAGCTCAGAATTATCAAGCCTTTTTTTTTAAAGCTATTATTACTCGATTTTTCTTTAGTATCATCAGCGTCTGTATAATTTACATCATCATCTTTCAGTACGTATCCTTTGCATTCTTCAGCCTCTTTACCTACAAAAGCTTTCCAAATTTCCTTATGAGGGTTTAGTATGACAGCATAATGCCAATTTTGATTGAAAAAGCGATATTGAGTATTCATATCTGTACCTGACATATATAGACTCAACTCATTTGGATGTGTGTGATACCAGCCAATTACTTGAATATTATCGTTTTTTTCTTCGGCTATTTCATCTGCATCGTTTAACATTTGTGACCAAGTTTCATGTGACATTTCTAAATACGTAGGATTTCCCTTAGCTGTTTTACCTATCACAATATCCTCCACGATTGCAAACTGCATTTTTCTTTTTTTATCAAAAAATACTTTTCCCAGAAGAATACCTCCTTGTTCGTTTTTATTTATCGAAGTCTTATGATTCCCCCATTCAATGTGATTCCATATTTGTTGTTTTGCTTTTTGAGATATGAACAGCAAACTATCAGATTGAATATTTTTATTTCTGGAGTTGAGATTTTCATCGATTTTAAAATCTTCTTCTGTTAATTCTTTTTCTTCAAGTTCATATTTTTCATTAGCTGTTATATTGAATCTTTTTTTGATTTTAAACTGTGCTTTTTTACTAGAACTTCTCTTGTTTTTATCTGAATCAATATTGAACTTTGGTTTTTTAATTTGTTGATTTGAATCTGAGGGTATTAGTTCTTCTAAAAAAGTATCTGTTGGGGGAATGTTTTTATCTCTGACTATTTGATCTGAATACCACTGATAAGCTTTTTTATTTCCAATATTATCAGGGTTGATGTAATTTTTATGAAATTGTAGGGATAGAATCATTTCTTTCACATAATCTACAACACTATCATGTTTTCTTAAAGAGCCAACCCATAATGCCTTTTTATTAAATAATTCTATTTGAGTATACTTATTTAATAAATCCAAGTATGGAATAGGACTAAGAAGCCTGAAGTTTGGATGATAAGGTACTTCTAATCCTTCCTTAATAAAAATCTTATAAATAACTTTAGAATCATTTTTCTTTTCCAGTACTAGTTGAAATTTAAACCCTTTTCCGATTTCACCTTTTGAAATGTAACTTTTCACTTTCAAAGTAAAATCTACAATGTAAGAGCCTTTTTTAACATCTAAATAATTGATTTTGTTTTCTTGGAAAAAGCTTAATAGTTCTTGTAATTCTCTGTCAATTGATTTTCGTATTTCCATAATTAGCTTTTTAAAATATATCCATTACATTCTTTGGCATCTAATCCACTAAAAGCTCTCCATATCTGCTTTTGAGGATTTAAAACAATGGCAAACTGCCAATCTTTAGAAAACATTGTTCGTTGCGTATGTAAGTCTGTCCCAGACATAAATACAGATAATCTTCCTGGATGTGTATGATACCACCCGATTACTTGTAATTCTTCATTTTTTTCAGAATCGTCATTCATAGCATCAAGATTATCCATCATTAATTTCCATGTATGATGATCAAATTTCAAATATGCCATAGAACCTTTGGCAGTAAGCGCTGGAATTGCATTTTTAGCGTAACCAATGATTCTCTTCTTTTTTTTATCTTCATAAGAATGACCTATTAATAATCCGCCTTGTTCTACCGAATTATTAGCTGTATCCTTATTCCAATCAATATGACCAAAAATAGTTTCCTTTGCTTTTTGAGAAAGAAATATCTCATTTAGTGTTCCTAGTTTTTGGATATCAGAATCGTATTCATCATTCTTTTCTAGCGAAATGTTTTTTTCTAATAGTTTTGGAATATATTCACTAACCGTTTCGTGTATACTAAATTTCTTATTCATATTATTTTAGTTTTAACAACCATCTGTTGCCGGAATTATTCTAATCGTATCATTATCTTGGATAGAATTTTGAGAAAGTGTTCTTGTATTATCTAACTGATGAGCTCCTTTAAGTACAAGATTATACCCATCATCACAAGCAGGCACAAAGTCATTAGCAATCAACTCTGATACTATTTGTTGCCCAGTCATAATATCATCCAAAGTGACTGAAATAACTCTTCCATCAGTTGGGTGCATAAAATTTACATTGATAACCTCAGTCTTAACAGGGCTTATCTCGTTGCTTCTAATAGTATTTTTTTTATTTGTTTTTTCAGGTGATACGTTATTATTACCTAGAAGATTTCCTCCTATAAATGTTAACTCATATCCTTGACTATTTGCAAGTATAAAGTCATTTGCTATCAATTCACTTATAATTTCGCCTCCAGTCATTGTATTATCTATTGTTATACTAATGAACTTACCATTTATAGGATGCATGAAATTTAAGTTAATAGATTTTTGATCGAGAATTTTGAATTTCTTTTTTATTCTATTGTTAAAAGTGTTCATGTTATATTTTTTGAGTTTATTTACTTAAGTACAAATCCTTGACATTCATGAGCTTTTTTACCGTTAAAAGCCTTCCAAATTTGTTTTTTCGGATTTAAAACAATTCCAAATTGCCAAGGCAATGGAAACATTTTCTGCATATCCATATCCTTTTCTGACATATAAACTGAACGGATTCCTTTGTGAGTATGATACCATCCTACAACATATTCTTTATTGGCAACAGTTTTATTTTTATTATAGATATCTAATTTGCTTAGCATGACTTGCCATGAATCGAATCCATACTTTTTTTCATTAATTGAATCCTCTTTAACAACTGCTGGAATAATTGACGTAACTATAGAATAATAGAATCTTTCAGAACTATTCAAATATGGTTTTCCTATTAACAAACCTCCTTCTTCATAAGCATTAGTAGCGATTTTGGCTCCCCAATTTATTTCTTTAAATAATTGTTTTCGTGCCATAGCCGAAATATAAATTCTACTTGAACAACTGTAAGTTGAATTCAAAGAATTAAACCTATCAAGTGTTTCAAAGTTTAATATATCCTGTTCTTTTGGCTCATGAAGAATAGTTTTATTTATGTGAAAAAAATACATATTTCAGTTTTATTGATTGGCTACTTAAAAAAGAAAAATATGTTCTTTATAAGGCTCAGCCTCAATTAATTTTGAATTTTTTCTTTGCTTGAAATTGCATTGTCATTTTCTTCTTTGTAGGATCAGGAAGTATTGTGCTATCGCAAGGAAATATACCGCTACGTTTATGAGACTTGTACCAATTATTTGCACTTGAATTGGCGGGACTATTTTCATTAGTAATGTCTAAATCGTACTGTAATGTACGTATCATTCTTATGATATGATGTCCTAAGCCTTCAGACATTAACCATGTTCCATAACACCATTTTCCAGCTCTATACCAATTTGGGTGGTATACAATGGGTTTTGATATCATTTCAACCTGTGGCGCTGCAATCGGATAATTTGGAGGTAGCTTTACAGTAATAGTATGTGAGTTTCTATACTTAGGACCTTCTCCTACAATACCTCTAATATTAATGGTTACTTCATATTCCTCAACATACGGAGGAGTGCCTTTTGTAGCTTTCCAAGAAATTATACTTCCTTTTATATTGACCATTTCTGTATGGTCATTTTTTAACCGTAAGTTTCTTATTTCTTGTGGTGTCATACGCTCTGATTTGAAGAATTTAATTGTCCCGCATCTGTTGCTGGAATTACTCTAATGGTATCGTTGTCTTTAACAGCATTTTGAAAAAGAGTTCTTGCATTATCCAATTGAGCGCCACCTTTTATTGCCAAATTGTACCCGTCACCACTTGCTGGCACAAAATCGTTTGCAATTAACTCTGCCACAACTTCTTGTCCTGTCATGGTGTCTTCTATTGTTACAGAAATTACTCTTCCGTCTGTTGGGTGCATAAAATTTACGTTTACATCTGCCATAATTTTGATTTTAATTAATTGATTTTAAAATTGTGTTATCTGCTAGTTTATAATATTTATATTCGTTTTGTTGATTTAATACTGCGAGAATTTGCATGTGCGGTACGCCTAATTGATGTAATGTGAAATTAAGGAGTTCTTCATCTGAATTTTCTAGACTAAATTGTTCTTGAGAAATTTTATGTGTTTGAATTTCTTTATCCGTCTTTGAATAATTACTACCTCCATCTTTACACTTTTTACAAATAAATTCTTCTGCGTCAATTCTAAAAGTGGGACGCATTAGTTTAATTTGAGAATCACAAGTTCTACAAGAAACACTTTTGATAAAACTTCTGTCTCCTCTAAAGTCTAACGAAGCACCTTCTCCTGAAAATTCATCTTGTGTTATATGTTCTAAAAAATCCTTTAGTTTAATATGTACGTCTAATGATAGCTCAGTTACATTAGGGTAACTTGCATGTGCTGTACAACTTTCATTTATATTTTTAGAAAATATATCAAAGTCATTGTTCTTCCCTTGGAAGTATATTTTTTTTCCGATGGCAACTTCTTGACCACATAAAAACTTAACAGCTTCTTGTACTTGTATGGCTGACACAATCGCTGAAGTAATTTGAGTTGTAGGCATTTTATCTTCTTCAAACGCTTTTAATTTTGCTTGATCGCAAGAATATCTTTTATTTGAGTTTGCGAGTTGATTAGGTGTTAGGTTACATTCGTAACATGGTAGTTGTGGCGGATGGTAAAATTCTACTCTCAAACCTAATTCATACATGCCGCTATCAATCCATGGTGTTTTTGTGAGCCAGCATTGCCTGTTGATTGACATGCGAGCCTCTACATTATCTAAACAACCTAATACTAGATCCATTTCATCATAGATTCCTGTGCCAAGTTCCCAAACTAAGTCTCCATGAAACCAGTCTATATTTATATCATCATTGAATGCTAGTTCCTTTACTCTTTTTGCAGCTACTTCAGCTTTCTTCTTTCCAACATCATCTTTTCGAAATAGCACAGTTCTACTTAGATTAGATGTATTTATAGTATCAAAATCTACAATAAATATATTTCCGATTCCCAGTAATGCTAAATTTTTCAGGGTTTCATTCCCTATGGCTCCAGCTCCTACAACCATTATTTTTGCATTTTTCAGTTTGTCTTGACTCCACCATGATATTCGTTCTTGCCTATCAGTTGGGTTTTCTTCAAAATTTATACTGTTTTTAATCTCGAATTTTTTCATTATTTATTTTTTTTACCAGATAAAATCACATCCACCTTTTTCAATACTACACTTCCATCGATTATTATGTTTAATAATTGTTCCGGATGAATTACATCTTGGACAACTTCTAGGACGACTGCTATTTATAATATTAAATTTCTCATCTTTTACAGGAACTCTTCTCCGATTGGTGATCTGAAATTTTTTATTTGTTGGGTTGTTGATGTTAAAGGTTTTTTTTTCTGTTTCAGTTATGTCATTATAGATTTGTTCAGTATGTATTTCTTCTTCTGAAAACATATTCTTAATTTTTCGCCATGCTCGTGATAAAAAATTCAATTTATTCTGTTTTTTGATGTTGTTTAATATTATGCACCTCTTTTATGAGCGTCTTGAGCATAAGAGTATTTTGCTTTTTCATACTCCATTCGTTGGGTCGAGGATGCCAATCAAATAGTACATCAAATAAACGAGCACATGCTTTTTCTTTTTGATCTTGATTTACACATATTGCGTTTATTATAGCGGGATAACTTCCCATTATGTGTATGGACTCACATGCTTTGTGATAATGTTTTAATGCATTTCGATATTGGTATATTAGTAATGCTATTATCGCACTGAACGGAAGTAATACCGATGTTCTATATATAATTTGAGTAGATATTGCTGTATCCAACCAATTTTTATAATGTAAAGGAAGAATTAAAAGAAATATTAATGTTATAACAGTTATTATGGTTAAGCTAAAAAACAACCAATATTGAAGCGAATATTTACGTTTATCTCTTTGAAAAGGTTTTTTTTCGGGTTTTAATAAGTCTTTTAAATCTTCAATCCCTTTACTAACAGTATTCGTTGTACCATTAGCTATTTTTAATAGGTTTATTTCTGATTGTTTCTCTTTAATTACATGACGTAATATTTTTAAGATGATTTCAGTTCCTTTTTCTTTATCAGTAGATTTTGTTGAGACATAATCGTTAATTTCTATGACAAACTCTGCAGGATAATTGATTTCTTCAGTTTCAATTTCATCTTGTATTGCCACAATTGTATCTGAAAGTATTCCCATAATTATCCTTTTTTGGTTTGAATGTTATAAATAATTTTTAATAGTAGTTCATAGAATTTTTCAATTAAAAAGCTATTCTTTACATTAATTGGTACTAACAAAAAACCTATCCTATCTTGCAACTCAGAATTTGAACTATATGAAAATATTATTCCTTTTGTATTGACTAAAGATTCTAATACTAACACATAAGTGTTAGTGGTCACTGATAAAAGTTTACAGCTATCTAGGTTTATGAAATTGAAATATATTTCAACACTTAAAAGAATTTTATTTTCAATGTAAAACTCAAGTACTACTTTGTCTTTATCACATAAGACTTTATTAAATAATAATTCTGTATTGACCAAATGCAACTTAAAATGTATTAGAGGAATTATATCACATAACTCTTCAATAATTTTTTCAGTATCCATTTTAAAATCATTTAGCACAGTATTTGGTAATTCTGTTAATGTTTCACTTTGATTACAATGAATATTCAAAAAATGTAATGTCCATATATCTTTTAAAAATACCATCCTACACTTCTTACAAACAACAACTTCATCTCCGACACCAATTAACTCTTTACTGACAGGGTCTTTTCTTTGATCAGCTAAAAATGCTTCGTGCTTGTTCCTATTAATTGTTATAACATTAGGTTCATTTACCAGATTAGAATTATTACTTTCAGGTTTAATTCTATTTTTTTTAATTAATCTTTTATTGATTGTGTTAGCGATAGCTTTAGGATCTGAATTCCACTTTATATATGCTATTTTTTTTATCGTAACTGGAAGTTCTGTATTCTCATACAATATTGGAATGAAATAATTTGCGTCTGTTTTTAATCGCTCCAGTATAACCTTTAATTCAAGCTGCGTGTATTCTCCTAGAAGATATTCTTCTGAAAGAATTGCTAAAGCAATTTTAGCAGAATCTCTAAATAATTTAGTCAGATTATCTCCTAATTCAAACCCTGCATTCTCCTCTTGATTATAAGGATAGTAATAAGTATTAATATTTAATCTTTCTAAAGCTATACATATACCTGCTGCAATATCTTTTTGAGCTTCTGAGAAAGAAATAACAACATCGTATTTGTGATTTAGTATTTGCATCTACTATTAGATAAATTAACAAATCAAAGATCATAGATTGCTCAATATTTACCGTCATGAAATGTATTGATTTACATCTCCTTACTTCTTATGATTTTTTTATCATGGCTAGTTTTACTCTTCTTCATAGTAGTCGATACTTTTAACACCATAATTTGATTGATTTAAAGGCAATTCTAACGAATCTTGCAAAATCATTTGTATACTTTTATTTATCTTTTCAATACTTGAATTCAACTCTCTTTTTCGTTCTTCATCATCGGACACAATAGCTTCCACAAGCAATTCTGTTAATTCTTCTCTCTTTTTAGTCAATGCACCTATCACAGGATTATTCGTATTTCCATTACATACTAATATTCTCGTCAAGTATGGTTCTCCTAAAAGAACTCCATATTCGTTTGTAATTTTACTTTGAGTATTTTCAAATAATCTGGTTATATAAAGATCAATATCTCTAGCATCTTTTTCTTTTAATGAAGTGCTGTCATTATATTTAAATGCTAACTCAATGTTGCTCTTTATATCGCTAGAAATATCCTTATACTCCAATGAAGTATTACCATAGTATTTTATTTGATTTTTATGAAAACTATCCCAATTACTAACATCTATGATGTTAAATTTTATTTCATAACAAGCTACATTATCGTTACTGTAGATGATTATTCTACCTCTTTCGGCTTTTAATAAATCAAACCGCTCTTTTATATCAGTATCTAAAAAGCTTATTGAAATACTAAAATCATTTTCATCAAGTTTAAAGTTTTCAAAAAGTTTTAAGGTAATTTTCTCTTTAATAACACTAAAGACTTTTCTGGAACTACTGTAATAATCAGAAGGAATAACTTTTCTCATTTGTTTGCTAATTATTTCCTTGGTCATTTTTTTTATTGCATCAATAATTGATTTTTTTGGCTTTATATATTTTTTATGAATTCCATTAATTCGTGTTCCTTTACCTTCTACAGTAACACTTAGCCTAATTTTAATACCTGCTTGTGAAGTTTCGAAAGTATCCTCTTCCCCTATTGTAAATGTAAATCCATTAATAAATTCTTCAATCTCTTCACTAGGAATAGAAATGATATGTTCTACTGAATATCCAATTTCTCTTACAGCTTTTTCCAGTTCTGAACTAATATTTTTTTTATATTTTGATTTAAATCCATCTACCACATCTCGAAATGTTTTTTTTATTAATTCATTTTGGATGATAGTATCTACTTTTCGTTTAATCCATTCTTCGGGATTTTCAATTTTTTTCAATGAAAAAATTCTTCTATCCTTTAGATTTAGAACAATTTTATTTTTTACTTCTATAGTACTATCTTTAATTTCACAAGGTGTTGAATGAACAATTGCAATATGTTCAAATAGGGAATCAATATTTGAATCCGCTACTTTAAAAGGATTAGTTATCATATTAACTACAGACAACCCTATATGTTTAGAAATTTTATCTATAATTTCTCTATTTAGTTTATTTTCAAGACTTACAAATTCTGTTAGAAAATCGGGGTGATTATTAACAAAACTACGAACCCAGCTCGTGATTGTATGTTTTAAGATAGTGAGAGCTTCATTTAAATTATTTTTAAAAAACAAGATTACGTTTTCTCCCCTTGATTCAATACAACTTACTTCAAATGACATTTTGAGTTCAATCATCATTCCACTTTTGGGATCACTTATTTCACAGGTTAAATCCTTTACTCTTGAAAAATTAGACCAGTTTACTATGTAATGACTATAGGTTCTTCCCATAAATGAATCTCTCAAGATAGTAAATCCATCTTGCCTTTTTGGCTCTCCTTTTTTATCATCAATAATGACTAGCTCCTCATTATCTGTATCAATATTTATCGCTTTAGGATTAACTTTTCGGATAATATTTTCTAGGATATTTAAATTTATAGAAGAAGGATTTTCTTTTATTATAAATTTTTTAGGATTATCATTAAAATTTGTCATCATCAGTTATTTAATAAATTTATAAATTGAATTAGAGAATCTCGCTCTTTCTTTAATTGTTGTTTTTCGGAAAAATCTTTAATTGCGATAATCTGTTTATTCAAAAAAGAACGATTTCTCTCAAGCCCCGTCTTTATTTTTTTAAGTTGATCTTTTCTTAAAGTGTTCAGTATAATATCTATTAAAAATTGTATTTCTTCTTCAATCGTTGTGTTTGAAATATTCAACTCTTGTATTTTCTTAAGAATTTGATACCAAAAAACAATTAATTCGGTTAACTGATTTTGAATTTTCTTAAAGACATACTCTTTTTCTTCTTCTGATATCAAAAGAATATTTAACATATTACTGACTACTATATTGAGGTATCGTTTACATTTGGAGCGGTCTTGAAAAATCGCTTTGTAAGTATCTGAATTTAATGGAGTATTATTTTTTTCATATCGTTTATCACTTGTCATTTGCTTTGTTAAAACATCAAAAAGAATTATCACCACATTTTTTTCTAATTTTGTGTATTCTTGGAAGGATTTGCCATTTTCTGGAAACCAATCCTTAATTTTAGAAAAGTACATGTAAAAATCAGATGATTGCGCTGATAACAAATCACAAAATGCTGTTATCGCAATTTCGTTCAAATTTTTATTCGAATGTATTAACGATTGTTTGTAATATTCAAATGTGTTGAAAGTTTCGTTTTTAATTTGAAATTTAGTGATTACATCAAGTAGTATAAAATGATGATAAATTAATCTTAAACTTTCGGTAAAGAAATCAGAAATCAGCTCATCAGACTCATCTTTTTCATGAATAGTACTTAATAAATCGACATATAGATATACATTTCTACTCAAATTATTAGACGCTTTATTATGATCATTATTAGTTACATGTAGCTGTTCTAAGAGTGTTTCTTCTAAATCATATAGTCCACTAAGTATTTCTTCAATTGATACACTTTCTGGAATACCTTCTTCTTTATGAAATAGAAATCTCATAAACTGTAATTCGTCTAGTAAGTCATCGTGTTGTTGTCTAAATCGAATTGGAGTGATTTTTCTTAATCGTTTAATTTTATCTTCTTCATCTTTAATATTTTTTAAAAGTCGAAGTTCATTAATCTTATCAATAACGCCTTTTCTATCTGCTTTTATTTTTTTGAACTTTTTCTTAATATAGAGTATTTCTTTCCGTTCATCTTCTAATTGCAATAACCATTTTTTTAACAACTCGTCTCCATAGTAATTTTTAAATTGCATTGCTAATTTTGCAATAATAGGGTGCATTTTATAATGCAATTTTAGAGAAGCTTTAGAAGTAAAAAGATGTTGTTGATCTATTAATAACCTTGCATTTCTTTGAGCAAAAAATGTAAGTTCCTTAAATACAAAAGATTCCCGCTCTGTATTTTCTGCAGAAGACTTGAAATCAATAAAATACTGATTATCTTTTCGATACGTCTCCAAATTACATTCATCAAGAATTAAATCAGAATCTTCTTCCCATAGATTTAATAGTGAAATTTTTTCTCCGTTAATTTTGATTTTTTTTCGTTTTTTCAATAGTATATGTAAGTATTCTATAAACATATCAGGAGAAAGTTCTGGGAATAATGTAGCTATAAAAAGAACATAGCGACTAAGAGGTGCATTTTTGTTTTTTAATGAAGATAAAAAACTAGTTGTGGTTTCTTTTTTTTTATCTCTTATGATTTGATCAAAGTTTGGAGCTTCAATAATTTTGTCTATATCTTTCAAAAATTCTTTATCATCTTTACTCCAAATATTCTCAACTCTTTTACTTTCCAAAATATAGATTTGATCTTCTGTAATCTTATGAGTTGCTGCATAAATCTGAAAAGTATCAATGGTATGAAAATCAAAACAAGAACCTTTAAGATAATTTTTATGTTCATGATACGTAATGTAAATTATACATATTGTATTATCTAGTTTGGTAAGAATGTCTTTTTTACCATTTCCGTTTTCTTTTTTCAGAGACCGTAATAATTTGGGAGGATTGGTATCTTTAGTATTATAGATAAATAGAAGTAGTTTTTTATTCTCTTTTTGTAATATTATCTTTTTACAATCTTCAATTAAATCTTTAATATCTGATCGGTCGTACTCATCAAAAGAAACTTCGTATTTCAGATATTGTTTAAAGTTATCATCTTGTGCAATGGTTTGTTTTAAACTATTTGTTATTCCATCATGCGCACAGTTAATGATTAAAAGGTTTTCTTTAAGTAGAAGGTCCACATATTTTGCACTTGCCTCTTCAACATTGAATTTAATTTTTTCTTTGTCAATTAAATCAAAAAGTACTGGCAATCCATACCTATTCTTTTCCTCTCCATAAGATATATTTACTGTATCTGCTTTTTCTATCTTAGGACTTTTTTTATAGTGATAAGAATTCTTGGTATCTAATTGTTTATCTTCTTTTGTGCTGGTTGTATCTTCTTGTATAGAAGTTTCCTCTTCTATCTTTTCTTCTGTTGCGGTTGCAAGATTTCTTTTAACTTCTTTATCATTGGACTGAATCCCCATTTTAGGATTTTCCAATTCAGTTTCCACAATACTTTCGCTATCTTTTTTAAATACCTCTCCATTTTCTTCTATAAAATTTTCGTTATCTTCTTCCATGACTTAATAATTAATATTAATTGTTCCTCCATCAGTTATGATAGGACTTTTATCAAATGAAGAATTATTAATAACTACCTTCTCTGACTGTTCTTTGTTTTTTTCTAAAAGTTCCTTATCTATTTTTTCTTCCCAACTCCCTACTAACTCTTGAATTAAAATTGCTAATTCTTCGGGATTGTAATTCCATTTAAACGTAGTAATACCTTCTAATTCTTCGTGTACTTCTTCAGTTGCAGTTCCGTCTACAATAATTGGTATGAGATACACGGATTTCTCCATCAGATATCTAGGCATAAATGCATTAATTTCAGTTTGAACTAATGCGTTATTTTTATTTACATAGTCTTTAGAAACTATTAATATGACATATTTAGATTTGTGTCTGTAAATTTCCTTCAATTCACCTTTAAGATTTCTACCAATCATTTCAGCTTGTTTATTTGGATAGTAATAAGCTTTAGACTCAGGCATTCTTAACTTTAATGCCAAGTATATACATAATGCTATGTTTCTATCTGCTCTAGCAAAAGAAATTGCGACGTCGTGTTTGTAGTTTTCTTCCATAATTAAATAGTATTTTTCGCCACCAAATTCCAGTAGTGCTGCCCCAATACGGTAAGCTTACACGATTTTGATTCCATTGCTGCATCATACATATGCGCAGCATTAACAGGAATGACTAAGTTGACTCGGTTATAGCGTTGTAATACATGAAATTTTTCTGAGCGCTCAGGGATTCTATCTTCGGAGGTATGCTCATAGGTAGAATCTAACTCAAATTCAAAAGTCTTTTCTTCAAAAAGCTCTGTAATTCTTTTCAAGTCTTCTAAAGAAATTGCTGGATTGACCGACTTTAAGCTAATAAAAGATTTTACATTTGTTTTAAATATAGGGCGCTGTTCCCATTCACCTAAAGATTGATCAATGTGTGCATAAACACTTCCTGGTGTTATTTGACCTAATAAATTTGCAGCCCCACCATTTAGTGCATCTACCAACAGTGTTGTAAATACACCTTTTCCATCTACTTCAACAGAAAATTGTTTTTCTGTTGAAGCAGTTAAAATCGTTATTCCCTCCGCTAAAATTGATTTATTTCCCAAATCTATGGATGAACCTGCATTTCCCGAATGACAGCAATCCAGAATGATAATTTTATTTTTTGCTGGTGAGGAATTTGCTAGTTTTAGTATTTCATCTAGTGAAATCCCGTCATTTCCATGTTTACAATTTGATGTAAGAATAAAAGATCCTAAAGTATCTAAATGACCGTGACCTGCAAAGTAAAAAAGTACAGTATGATGATTCTCATCTCTAAAAAGAGCTTCTACTTGACTTCGTAATTCTTCTCTAGCTACAGAAGTATCTTCTCCTGAAGAGGTTATTAGTTTTATCCCAAAATTGCGTGTTCCGTCGCCATTTCGTTCTAAAGCAGATTTTACTTCATAAGCGTCATTTACAGCGCCATTTAAATTTTTATACTCCTGATAATAATCAATTCCTACAACTAGTGCTTTTTTTGGCATGATATTTATTTTTTGGTTGGTTAATCTTCTAAAACTTCTTCTATAGTTACTTTTTTAATATGTATTTTAAATCCTTCTTTTTTGGAAGCATTACGATATGATTCAACTCCAAACACTTCCTTTTCAAACTTTACAACATCCATAAAAACTGTCACATCATCAGACCAATTTTTCATAAAAACATCTCCTTTCTGATTTTTTAAATTAACAGTTGCATTGTTCGTTATATTTACATTTCCTGAATTAATTCCTTGAATATCACCTTCAATAACAATTCCTGAAGATTTGGATCGAGATTGAAGTATGAGTGCTTTTTTTGCTATAGTTACAGAAGTCACCAAATAGGTGTCATACCACAACATTTTTTTCCCTCTTACGTTGATCTCTTTTTCTAATGCTAATAAGTCATTGAGTTCTTTTTTGTCACAATCGATCGCTAAAAAATAGATTGCTCCTTCAGATGAAAACTCTATACTTAGTGCGCTTTTAGCATTTGGAAGATTACCTGTTCCCAAACTCAAATTTGTTTCAATATCACTTTTAAACTCAATTGCATTTTTACTTGTAAAACGGTATGTATCAGGAGAATTGGAAAACTGAGGCTCATCATATTGTATTCCTATTTTTTTAAGGGAAGTGATTTTTTGGAAAGTTCCTAATGGTTTCGACTTTCCAAATAGCGACTTTCCAAATGGAAATCTTATAATATCTCCGACTTCTATATGTTCCCCTGGAAAGTAAACAGCTATTTTCCCTAGTTCTTTTGCTATTTCCTTGGAGTATTGTATTTGTAGTTTTGACATTTTCTAATTTTTAGTATTACTACAAATATTTAATTCTATACGACCAATTACTACAATATTTATAGTGATAATCATATCATAAGAAATAGGGATAATTACTTATGAACGTTTTTGCACTTTTGTATAAAAATTAAACATAATGAGACACAAAGTATTTATTAGTTATCATCACGAAAATGATGTTAAGTATCGAAAAAAATATGAGAATTTTTTTAATGATAAATTTGACATTCTCGATTCACTCTCCGTAAAACCCGATGAATTTTCCAATATAAGTACAGAAGAATTTAGAAAACAAATTAGAGAGCAACACTTGAAAGAATCTACTGTGACAGTTGTTTTAATAGGTATTGACACCTGGCGAAGAAAACATGTAGATTATGAAATATACAATTCATTAAAGAAGACCAAAAATAGTGACAGATCTGGTGTATTAGGTATTATTTTACCTTCATACGATACGTATAGTAAAAACTCTTATAATGAAAAAACGATCCCAAAACGCTTGGCGCAAAATATTGCTAATGGATATGCAAACATTCACTTTTGGCATGGAAATCCACAAATAAATCAAGAATGGATTCACGAAGCTTTTAAAAAACGTAAAACAATAATTCCTAATAACGCTATGAAACTAATGAAAAACAATTGGAAAGGGAATCAATGGCAATGATGATATCAATAATAACCGTTGTCTCTGGCATAAATAATGAGTTCCTTCGAGTTTTTAACACCTGTTTTTTCAATAAGATTTTTACGATGTGAGTTAATCGTAGATTCCGCTCTACTTACTTTTTTCGCAATTTCGGGAGTTGACAAACCACTTGCAATGTATTTTAAAATTTCTTTTTCACGCTTCGTCAAGCTTACTTCTCCTTGAATATTAGTTGACCTCATACTAGTAATCAAAGCATTTTTAATATCTTCACCTATATATTCGCCTGTTTCATATACTGAATGAATGGCGGTAACAAGTTCTTCTTTTCCCTTGTTTTTTAGAATATATCCGTGTGCGCCAACTTCTAAAACTCTTCTTATAAATTTCACATCTTTATACATAGTTAGTATTAGTACTTTTACATCTGAAAAATGACTACGAATGTATCTTGTCAATTCAATTCCGTCCATTTCAGGCATATTGATGTCTAATACCGCTACGTCTATTTTATTATTTTGAAGTAGTGGAATCACATCTTTTCCGTTATTAGCTTCCCCAACTACTGTTATTCCTTCGTTTTCTTTTATAAGCGATATTAGCCCTTCTACGACGATTTCATGATCGTCTACAATTATTATTTTTATCATATCTATATTTCTTTTATCGGAATATCTATGGAGATACTTGTTCCTTTATCAATCATAGAATCTATTTGTAACTCACCACCTAATGCATCAACTCTAGAAGTAACATTTGTTAATCCTATTCCCCAGTTTTTCTTATCATTAATGTCAAAACCAATACCATCATCCTCTACAGAAACATTCAAATTATTTTCGTTACTAATCAATTGAATGGTTATGCTTGTTGCTTTCGCATACTTTAATATATTACTAATTAGCTCTTGAATAATTCTGTATATAGCAATCTCAATAGTATTGTCTAATCTATCATAGAGTCCATGCGAGATGAACTCAACTTCGATACGATTGCTTTCTTCTAGGGTTTCTTTTAAATCTTCAATTGCAGCTACTAGTCCAAATTTTATAAGCACGCCTGAAGCCATGTCATGAGATATTTTCCGAACCTCATCACAAGCATTGTCTAATAATTCATTGGCTTTATCGTATTGTTTTTTGTTAGATACTTTTAGTTCTTCAATATTTTCTTCTACAGACATGAAATGAACTTTAACCATCGATAAAATACTGCCCAATCTATCGTGTAAATCTCTTGCAATACGTTGTCGTTCTCCTTCCTGACCTTCAATCATTGCATTGATTGATTTTAATTCTTGATTTTTTAGAAGTTTTTCTACCTTTTGTTGCTCTATTATAGCTAAATCGGCTTTTCTTTTTTGTTTATTTCCTCTTACAAAAGCTATTAGTAATAATGCGAATAAAAAAAGTCCTAGTAATAACCCATAGTTTTTTAAATTAGCAGTGTGTAAATCTTTAACAGCAATCAATTTATCTTTTGCTAATATGCGTAAATCCATTTGCTCTTCTTCAAAATTTGCATTAGTAACTATTGCTTGCTTTGATGCCAAATACAGACTATCTTTTACATCTATATATTGATTTTTGTAATACAAAGCACTATCTAGTAGTTTTAGTTGTAAGTAACTAAACGATAAATTATTATATAACTCAACGACATTTTCTCTTCTATTAGAAGACTTAGCGTACTTTAAAGCTCTAATATAATATCGAATTGCTTCTTGATAGCGTCCTTGTTTAAATTTTACATTTCCAATATTGCAATAAATCTCTGTATTATATCTTGTTGTATTTGTATTTTTGGAGAGGGACAAGCTCTTCTTGTAATAATCAAGTGTTTTGTCCAACGAATCTTTTTTATAATAGATGGAGCCTATATTACTGTATATATCAATATTTTTATATTCTAAATTTAACTTTTGATTAATTGCAATTGCTTTTTCATAATAATTAAGTGCTATAGAATCTTTATGGATTCTAAAATTTGCCGTTCCGATATTGGTATATACATCTGATAATTCATAAATATCATTAAACTTTTCTAGTACCTCTCTACTTTTATTTAAATACTCTATTGCGCTCAAAGGTTCTTCAATTTCTACAAACAAGGCTCCAAGATTAGAGTATAAATATGCTACCTGCCTTTCGTCACCAAGTTCTTCCCGTATCTTTAGTGCAGTTAGATAATAATTAACAGCACTATCATAGCTGCCCATTTTTTTATACAAAACACCTATATTATTACTAATCTTGGCAATCTGTTTATTTTTATTTAGAGCTTTAAAAGCTTTCAGCGCTTTATTATAGTATTTAATTGCTTCATTCAATTTCCCTTGTGATGAATATACTCTTCCTAACTGATTACTAGCTCTGCCAATTCCATATTCATGTTCTGCCTTTTCCTCTAGTATCAACGCATCTTCAAAAGCTATTTTTGCTGCTTCTAACTCGTTCAGTTGTATATATGCAGTTCCTATCCGCACTAAACTTACTGGTAAGCTATCTTTAAAGGCTATGGTTTTAATTAACTTCTCTGCTTCTTTGGCATAGTCTAATGCGCGCTGTGCATCAATTTTAGTAAATTCCCAAGCTAAGTCGTTTAACAAATTAATTTTTAAAGTATCGTTTTTGATATTTTGTAAATCTGTTAATAAATTATTTATTACTTTATTTTGTCCTACACTTATTTTGACAAATAAAACAACAAACATAAAGAAGAAATTTGTTTTTTTCAACATAGTTAATTCAAGTAAGTATTTCACAAATAATGCTTTACACCTTGTAAAGATAGTAAAGCATTAAGTTATTATTTATTTTTAAAGTAAGAATTAACTTTTTTTCTTTAAATTTTTTTCTTTCTCAAAACCAGGACGCACATCGCCTTCTTTATCTTTGGTTGTTGTAATAGGATTTGGATTAGTAGTATCTCCTTCAGCATTTGCTATTTCAGATTTGGGAGTAGGTTTAATTAATTGATCTCTAGCACTTTCAGTTTCATCTTGTTTAATCTTTGTAGTTTCTGTACTTTTTGCCTCCAAAGAAGTTTTTTTTGGATTTGTCATAATTAGGGTTTATTTAGATTTATGTGCACAAATATGAAGCTATTTGAAAGTCAAAAAATCAGCACTAATTATGATTCTATGTAGTAACTTATTGGTATTTTTATCTAAAAACAAATGAAAAGTATAACAAAATTAAACTCCTTTACTGTAATAGAAAGCTTGTTCTTATAAAACTAACGAACTCCAAAATCACTATTCTTTAAAATCAAATTAATCAACTCCAAATCCTCCTCCAAAAAGTTCGAAATCTTTCTCTTCGACTCCACAAATAACGCTCTAAAGCATTGTTTTTAGGGCGTTTGTTTTTTGATATTGGATCAAAAAAAAATCTTAGCGGTATGGCTAAGATTTTTTAATACATTCTGTTACTTCTACTGGTAATTTTTGACATTGTACACTACATAGATTATATATTTATGCTAATTTTTAATGTATACACTGTATCGGCTGTTGGTAAAAACATTGTATGTCCTTTTCAAGACTTATGGAAGTCGCCATGTAAATGATGTAGTTTTCATCTATGTCAACTGGGTATAAATTGTATTTTTTATTTTCTAACATTACAGATAAACTCAAAGTGTTTATGGTATTGAGCGGTATGTACAATCCTCTACCATCTGCTTTGACAATGGCTTCTTTGCGAGTCCAAAAAGTATAAAAATTATCGTATGTTTTAATCTGTTTTTTTTCTTCTATAGAAAAGACTTTTTTAAAACCTTCCATTATTAATGGTTTGATTTCTTCAATGTCAATGCCTAAATTTTGTTTTTCGTCAGTACTTATGGCACACACAATATATTCCCCTGAGTGAGAAATGTTAAACCCAAAATCACTATTTACAAAATACGGTTTTCCATATTTGTTTTTTTGTAAACATTCCAGAGACTCATTATAGCCAAATTGAGAAATGGCCTCTTTAAGCAATAGCTTTCCATATAAAAATGAATGGGCGTCTTGCCATCGTGTATACTTTCGCAATCTTTCCTGCATTTTTTTTGGTAAGAGAGACACTCCTTTTTCAAAAGAATGGCTAGGCAACTGCTCACACTTGGTATAATATACTGCTGTCATGATTTTATTTTTTTAAATTTGATAACTGCATTTTGCATTGGATACACGACGATTACCGCATGCACCACTCCAAAACTGCTTTTGCACTGTGTGCCTTGTTTTCTGCTTGGTCGAAAACAATACTTTTTACACCATCAATGACAGAAGCTTCCACTTCGTCGCCTCGATGCGCTGGTAAATCGTGCATAAAAATTGCATTCGGAAATTGATGCATCAGTTCTTGCGTTACTGTAAATGGTTCAAAAAGTTCTCGCCAATTAGCATCTGGTTTTGTGGTACCTGTAGTTTGCCAACGTGTGGTATATACAATATCTGCGCGTTTCGGAAGATTGCTTAAATCGTGAAATTCTTCTATAACCGTATTTCTTTTGGCAGCTTCTTCTTTGGCGTAGTTGAGTAACATTGGATCTATGTTGTAATTTTGAGGCGTGAAAAAGCTGATTTTCATATTTGGAAATTTAGCAATACCCAATGCCAAGGCCGTTGTAGTATTGTTTCCTTCTCCTAAGTACACAATTTCTAATCCTGATAATTTTCCGAAATGTTGTTTTATCGTGGTCAAATCTGCCAGTGCTTGTGTAGGATGTTCATCTTCGGTCATGGCATTGACGATGGACATTCTTTCTTGGTTGGCAAATGCTCTGAGTATGGCTGGACTTTCTGCAGTTCGCAGTACCAAACCATCTAACATTCGAGAAAGTACGGCTAAGGTATCGTCCATGGTTTCTCCAGTATTTACTTGTAAGTCATTGGGACCGTAAGCAATCACCTGCGCACCTAATCGTAGTGCAGCGGTTGTAAAAGCCGTTCTTGTCCTTGTAGAAGTCTTTTTAAAATAAATACCGATTACTTTTCCTTTGAGTTGTTCTCCCTGAACTACATTTCCTTCTGAGTACTCAATACCTCTGTTGATGATATCGAGTGTTTCTTGAGGAGACAAATCTTTTAAAGAAATTACATGTTTTCTTTTTTTCATTGCTACTGAATTCATTTTATTTTTAGGTTTTTGATTAGTATTACGAGCCACACTTTTCGCGGTGTGGTGTTTATATTTTTTTGAATAAAAAAGGGCATTGTAAGATGAAATACAAATTATCTCAACAATGGTAAAGCATGCTACTTTTCTATTTTGATGGATCGAATTTTTAGTTCAATCTATTTTTTTCCTCTTGTGCACCACCTCTTTTGTTGGTCGATTTTAGTTTTACATTTCCAAACTTATAGGTTAAACTTAATCGGATGACACGACTGTCAAAGGTTCTAACCACATCAAAATTACTGCCTGCTTGGTCACTAAAAACACCTCTATCGCCCCAAGTATTCAGAATATCGCTGATGGATAATTGAACATTCATGTTATTGTCTAGAAATTTTCTATTCACACCTAAATCTATACCATAAAAAGGTTCAAGATTTAATACGCCATATACATTAGATGAGATGTAGTTTGCTCTAAATTCAGCAGACGATCTATCATCAATGGTAAAGGTATGATTGCTACTTGCTTGCCATGCCAATTGTTCTAACTGCACGGGCGCGCCTTCTATATTGTTAGAATCATATTGGTTGTAAAACATGGTAAAGTTATTGTAACTTCTCCACCAATTTGCAATTTTAATTGGCGCATTTACATTTAAACTATACGATTGAAATCCGTTCAGATTTGCATCTGTTTGCGAGATTGAATTCGTCACAGGATCTGTCAGTATGATATTTGCAATAACATCCTCTGTGTTGCTGTAATTGAAATCAAATTTATATTTATTTTTTAAGGTATAACTCAACGTATACGAATCTGTATATTGTGGATTTAAGAACGGATTTCCAAATCGGAATGTATATTCGTCAATGTAATACACAAAAGGATTTAAAGAGGCGTAGTTTGGTCGGTCAATTCTTCTTCCATAACTCGCACTTATCGAATTGTTTTCGTCTATTTTTTTCTGTAATGAAAGTGTTGGAAACAGATTAGTATACGTTCTACTGACTTCATTGCCATCTGTTATAGAGTTTCCGTTTGATTGTGTTCTTTCTGCACGCAATCCAGCTTGCAAAGCGTACGAACCAAATTGCGTATTAAAGTTTACATACGCCGCAGTAATTTCTTCTTTGTAGACGAATTGATTGCTTCGAGTTGCATCATTTACATAGTTTCCATTCATTTCTAGCACATCAAACTGAAGTATGTTATCCGTTTCTACCGAACTGAATTTTAGTCCAGTTTCTAATTTCGATTTTTCATTCAACGGAAGTGACAAATCTGCCTTTCCTACATGAATCGTTGCATCTTGTGGCGTTAAGTTTCTAAAATTATTAGGATCACGAAATTCAGTGCCACTTGCATCTAAGAAACGGTTTCCAAACTCAAAACTTTCATCTTTATTGGAAAGTGTGTAATCGTAACTCATGTTTAGATTGGAACCAATGGTATCAAGTTTTACGTCGTAATTCACATTAAATGTTAAATATTCGTTTGGATACCTTCCAATTGTTGAACCGATCACCGTTGAATCTACTTGTTGTAATTGTGATCCAATATCGTTTCTAGCTCTAATTTTAGAGTTTCCTGTGACATAATTTCCACTAACAATAAAACCTAGTGTGCTTTTTGGAGATATGTTGATATCTGTGCCTATTTTAAAATTGTGTATTTTAAATCTATATCTTTCAAAAGATGACGACGTAAAGAAGAGCGATTCTCCTGATAATTCTGTGAATCTATCAATATCAATAGTACCAAAATTTACATTGTCTGAGTAATCGTAACTCGCAAAAACATTGACGGTTTTGTTTCTATGGTTCATTGCGATTCCTCCATTTGTTTTTCTGTATACTCCTTGTCCGTAGCTCAAATTTAGATTGATATTGGTTCCTTCATTTTCACTTTTTTTCATGATGATATTAATGATTCCAGCATTTCCTGCCGCATCGTATTTTGCAGGAGGATTGGTCATAATTTCAATAGATTTGATATTGCTTGACTGCGTAGATTCTAACAGCGTCGTCAATTGTTCCGGTGAAAGATAGGTTTGCTTTCCATTGATTAAAATTAATACATTGGTTTTTCCTACCAAACTCAGCACTCCGTTAGTATTGCTCACTCCAGGTGATTTATTTAAGATGTCCAATGCTGTATTTCCAGTAGCTAATATGCTATTTTCAATATTTAATACAACTCTATCAGCTTTATTCTGAATGAGTGCTTTTTTTCCAGTGACAGTTACAGCATTTAAGGCAATATTTTCTTCTTCTAGCTGTATGGTACCAAAATTTTTCTTTTCATTTGGCGCAAGCATAAAAGGTTCCGATTGGTAGGTTTTAAATCCTATAACACTTATAGAAACGTAGTAGTTTCCGGTAGCTATATTTTCCATGACAAACACACCTTCTTCGTCAGTGATGGCTCCTTTTGCCATGCTTGCATCAGACGTATTGAATAAGATTACATTTGCATAAGGCAAGGTTTCATTTTTGACAGTTGTTATTTTTCCTTCCATCTTTGTACCTGCGGTAGATTGTGCTGCTACTTGAATCGTTTGCAGCAATAGAAAGCAAAAAATTATATTTGATAAGATTAATTTTTTAGGTGTTTTCATAGTTAAATTTTTAAAAAGAGTTCCTAGCCCTAAAAGCTTTTTTGGGGTGTAATTAAAATATTAGTAAATACGTGTGTGTGATAAAGAAGCTAGTTCTTACCTTGATTTTTAGGAAAATAATAGGCTATTAAATAGTATGCTAATAAACCTGTAGATAAGAATATACATAATACGCCGTATGGCAATATGGATTCGTCCATGCTGTATGGTAAAAATTCTTGAACTATAAGACCAAATCCGCCAAAGAGTCCTAGAAAAATCCATTTTAATACATTTCTTTTTTTATCATCAGGATCGGTGTTTGATTCAAGAATTGCATTAATTAATTTTTGATCATTTAGATTGGTTTCTACCATTCTTCTTTTGAGTCTGTATTTCATCAAATTGATAATTACGGACACTATCAACCAAGTGGTTGCTATAATCATTACAAAGGGTGCGATTTTTACAAGCATAATATATGGGTTTTAGTAAGTAGACAACTACCTTTTGGTTTCGGTTGCAACAAACGCATATTTTTTTTATTTTTTTATGATTTGATAGCGTTTTGTAGCGAACTACGACTTTTTAGAAGCCTTTGGTCCATAATAATACTGATCAATATGGCAACAATGATGATGATGATAAATCCTTTAAATTTATCTATCATTCCAAAAAATGGTGTGAGTGTATCTCTTAACATGTAAAACATGGTGGCAATGAAACTTATTCCAACAAGAGAAAATATTCCTAAAATCCAATAAAATGTAGTGTCGTCAGCTTGTTTCTTTTCAAGTTCTAAACGTCTGATGGTTGATGATTTAAATGCATACGAAAGTCCTTGTGCTGGCTTTTCTTGTAAAGAATCATACAACAAAGCATAGGCCTCAAAATCTGCATCATCTGCCATTTGAGGTAATGAATTTTCTGCATCTTGTCCTTTGTTGTCGAGAAATTGTTGAATGTTATGATCTTTATTTTCCTCCATAATCGTCTATTAAATATGCTTTAATTTTATCCTTTAGCAGCTTACGCGCTCTAAACAAATGACTTTTTATAGTTCCTTTTGCGATTCCTGTGGTTTGGTGAATTTCTTCAATTGAAAATTCTTCCAAATGATACAACGTAAGCAATACACAATACTTTTCTGGCAACTGTGCTATGAGTTTGTGAACGTATTCAGTCGTATTTTTTTTGATCAATACTTCATCTGGCCCGTCCATATCAGCTTCCACCGAGAAACTATTTTCTAAATCATCATGCGTATCGTTCTTTTTATTTTTTTTCAAATAATTGAGTGCTGTAAAATACGCAATTTTAGCAATCCATGTAGACAGTTTTGACTCCTGTTTGAAACTGCCAACGCCTTTGTAAATTTTTACAAACACTTCTTGGCAAACGTCTTCAGCATCCATTTGCTTGGGCAAAATCCTTCTGACAACATTAAAAATCAAATTTTGATAGTTGTCTACTAACAAAGAAAAAGCTTTGGTATCCCCTTTTTTTAGTAAGTCTATGAGTTCTTTTTCTTCCATCTTGATTGTACCAAGTAGACAGTATACATTTACATTCGGTTGCAAAAAAACGAAGATAATTGAACTTTTTTCTGCTCATGATCGTATGTAAGGGGTTTTACGACACATTGTTGCAATTTCAATTTTTCGTATTTTTTTGAAATTTTATTTAGAAACATTCCTTTTCAAACAAAGCAATAGTTAGTTATTTTCAAATTTGCCTTGTCTTCAAGTTTTAAGTTACGCACAAATAACCAAAAATAAACCTTAAAAAACAATTTGAATCTACTTACAAAAAAATTATACCCGCGTTACAAACGTATAATTTGTGCAAAAAGCGTTATCTAAAAATCGTTAGATCAAGCAGTTTTACTGTTGCTAATATTTTACAGCAAACTTTTCAATACATAAATTATCGTTGATAATATCAATAACGGCTTGCGGATTATCTAACAAAAAGAAATGTCCGCCTTCCATATAATGTACGGCACACTGTTCTGTGGTATGAAATTTCCATTGCGCGCCTTCTTCTTTCGTAATTTCTTCATCTTGTCCTATGAGCGCTGTAATATTACAGGATAATGGAAGGATTTCTGGTCTGTCAACAAAGGTTTCCGCAATCGTGAAATCACTTAGTAATAATGGACCAAAAATTGCCTTTAATTCTGGATTTTTAAAAATTTCAGGAGGTGTCACGCCCAAAGATAAAACTGCTTCTTGAAATTCCAACGCAGTCATATCTCTGTAAAAATTTTCTGTTTTTGGGATGTGTACAGGTTTTCTTCCAGAAAAAAACACATGCACAGGAGCGTTTCTCCCATGTTTTCGTATTTTCTGAACCAATTCGTACGCCAACAAAGCGCCCATACTATGTCCAAAAATAGCATAGTCAGATTCGGAAAGATCATCTTTTACGATGTCAAATATATCATTTACAGCTTCCTCTAAATTTGAATAAGGTTTCTCTGTAAAACGGTTTCCCCTTCCCGCCAAATGAATTGGACATACTTCTATGTGCTTCGCTAATTTTGTATTCCATTGATCGTACATATTTGCAGCTCCTCCAGCAAATGGCAAACAAAATAGTTTTATTTTATTTTCAATTTGTTTCATGAAATGATATTTTTTTATTGTGATGTGATAGTATACTAAACAAATTTTTTCTCTAATTGATTATTCACCACCTGAGAAAGCGATACAACATTGCTATTTTTCATTACTGAGAAATGATTTCCAGAAACTTCTTGTATTTCAAAGTTTCTAAAGAAGTTTCCTAATTTTTCTTTGTTGTAGATAGCGCTTGATTCCGTTGGCCAAATATACACTGTTTTCGCCTGAATTGCCTCTTGAATACAATGTCCATCGGATGCGTTCAATAAGAGTCGTATTTTATTGACTGCGGCAAAAAGTTCTTTTTTGTTCAGGTGTAAAAAGTCAGGAATCAGTTGTTGTATTTCATCAGATACCAAACTGCGAATTCTTTCAATAGATTCTTTTTTGAACGTTTCAGAATTGAAAAACGCTGACCACAATTCAGGCAAAGAATTCATACTTTTTGAAGTTGCCATATCGTAATTGAAATTGGATTCCAGAAAACGCGTTTCCGAAGCCATATCAAACGTAGAAGTTTCCAAAGGTTTGTCAAATTGCAACGAAGAATCTATCATAATAAGTTGTTCTACTTGTTCGCCTGCGTTTTCCAATTGCGTCGTCATTTCCGTCGCAATTTCACCGCCTAAACTCCAACCTAATAGATGATATGGTCCAACTTTTTGCACTTTCTTCATTTCTTTGATAAATGCGGAAGCGATGGACGTAATTTTTGGAGCTTCCGTGATGTTGTCAAATAATTCAAATCTGATTCCATAACAAGAATAGGTTTCAATGTTTCTAGAAAGTTCAAGATATCCATCAATTTCGCCACTTCCGTCGTGTATCATGAATAGTTTTTCTTTTCCTTCAATAGCATTGATTGGTACTACAAGTTCATCTTTTTGTGTGTTGCTTTCCCAGTTCCTAATTTTTTCCGCTAATGAACTAATTTTTGGTGCTAGGAAAATTTCAGAAATCGGCAACTCTATTCCAAAGTCTTGCTTGATCAAGTGTCTTAATTTAATCGCCAATAAAGAATGTCCGCCAAGAGTGAAAAAGTTAGACGTAATGCTGATTTTTTCTGCGGAAATATTCAATACTTTTGACCAAATAGCGACGAGTTTTGTATGCATATCGTTTTGAGGCGGCACGTATGTTTCTCCTTCGGTAAAATCTGGACTTGGAAGTGCTTTTTTGTCTATTTTTCCATTCGCGTTCAAAGCAAACGTGTCCATCCATATACATGCAGAAGGTATCATATACTCCGGTACTTTTGAGGATAAAATTGATTTCACTTTGGCATCGTCTATTGGTGCATTTCCACATACATACGCAATCAATTTTTTATGATCTCCAACTCCTGAAACCAAGACTACTGCACGATCAATCAAATCACTTTCTTCCAAATAAAACTCGATTTCTCCCAATTCAATACGATATCCACGAAGCTTTACCTGATCGTCATTTCGTCCTAAATATTCGATAGTTCCGTCAGAAAGCCATCTTGCCTGATCGCCCGTTTTGTAAATTTTACCATCTCCAAATGGATTGGCAATAAAACTTTTGGCGGTTAAATCTTCTCGTTTTAAATATCCTTTTGCGAGTCCTTTTCCTCCTATGTACAGTTCGCCTGCAACACCTTCTGGCAGTAACTCCAAGTCATCCGAAAGTATGTATAATGCTGTATTTGCGAGCGGACGCCCGATAGAAACTTTGTCTTTTGTAACATCGGTAGCATCAGTCACTTGATACACGGTACTCGTCACGGTAGTTTCCGTTGGACCGTATTCATTGTAAAATAAATGCTGTGCAGCTATTCTTTTTGCCAATGTTGGTTTGCATACTTCTCCACCAGAAATTACTCTTTTCAAATTTGGTAAATGATCAAAATTTACCGCTTCTAAAAAAGAAGGTGTTCCGTGGAAATGTGTCACTTTTTGGTCTCTTAACATGGTCGTAAAAGCTCCAACATCTAGCAGCATTTTTTCCTCAAAAACAACGGTTGCAGATCCGCTTGACAACGCTAACCAAATTTGTTCCACTGATGGATCAAAATAGTACGGTGCAAACTGAAGAATGCGCTCATCGTTCTGAATGTCAAAGTATTGTTTTTGACACTGAATTAGATTTGAAACCGATGCATGCTGAATTAACACACCTTTTGGTTGTCCCGTAGAACCCGAAGTGTAAATGACGTACGCCAAATCGGCTGCGGTTATGTATGGTAATTTTGTGTGATTATTTTCAGCGTTATCTAAAATGTTGGTATTAATTACATGGTAGCTTGCTGTGTTTTCCATTGCTGAAGACACATTGCTTAGGATCATATTCACCTCACAATCGGCTAGCATATATTCCGTGCGCGCTGTTGGCTGATTTGGATTGATTGGCAAGTAGGCAGCTCCTGCTTTCATGACCGCAATAATTCCCACGATCATTTCTACAGAACGTGTCATCATCAATCCGACAATGGTGTTCGGTTGTACGCCAGAATCTAGCAAATATGCTGCCCATTGGTCAGAACGTGTGTTGAGTTCTTGGTAAGTCCATTGTTCTTCTCCAAATAAAATAGCTTTTGCATCTGGTGTTGATTGTGCATGCTTCATAAACATATCCAATACGGTCTGATCTAAATCGTACGCCGCTTCGGTATCGTTAAAGGCTACTAACAATCTGTCTTTTTCTTCTTTGGAAAGAATATCGATATCGTTGATAGATACCGCTGTGTTTTGTGTAATTTTTGTGATGATTTGAACCAAGTAACTCATAAAACGTTTGATCAGCGCTGCATCAAATAGTTCCGTTCGATACGTAAACGATAGCGTGATTTCTTCGGAAGCTACTACATCTAAACTCAAATCAAATTTTGCAATGTTTGAAGCTACTTTGTAGTCTGTAATTTGGATTGGTGCTTCTGGAACATCGGAAGCTTCTACGCCTTGATTGTATGAAAAGAAAACATCAAATAAAGGATTGCTTCCTGCATCTCGTGAAATTTGTAAAGCATCTACCAATTCCTCATACTGAAACGATTGATGATCAAACGCAGCTAACGTTGTTTCTTGAACAGCTTCGAGCAATTCGTCAAACTTCATCGTGGCATCAACCGTGTTTCGAAGTGCCAATGTGTTGACAAACATACCCACAATTCCTTCAAGATCTGAATGATTTCGTCCTGCGGTAACGGTGCCAACAATGATGTCTTTTTGGTTGGACAACTTGCTTAATAGCACATTGTATATGGATAAAAATAAGGTAGACATGGTTACGCCTTCTTGCTGTGCCATTGCTTTTAATGCTTGGCTTGTATTTTTATCAATGCGTACGGTATGATTGTCTCCTTGATTGCTTCTGTATCTTGTTTTGGAACGATTTGTTGGAAGTTCGAGTGTGGTAATCTCTTCCGAGAAAACGTCCATCCAATAGTTTTTATGATTTGCAACTAATGCTTGCTGTGCATCGCTTTGTTGCCAAACGGCGTAATCTACATATTGAACGTTGAGATCATGTAAGGGTGCTTCTTGATACAACATCCACAATTCACGCATTAGTATTTCAAAAGAAACACCATCGTTAATGATGTGATGCATGTCCATCATGAGCAAATGTTCTTCCGTTGAAATTTCTAGTAAGGATACTCGAAATGGAAATTCTGCTGATAGGTTAAATGGACGAATGAATGCTGCTATTGTCGCATCAATACGATCGGAATTGCCTTTTTGGTGATTCACACAAAAGTCATCAGTCGCTAAAATGCGTTGCATTGGTACATCGTCTACAATATTGAATGTCGTACGAAGACTTTGATGACGTCTTACCAAATTTTGGAATGCTGTTTCCAAACGCGCTACATCCAAAGTTCCTTTTAGTGTAAAGAATGAAGGCATGTTGTATACCGTTCCTTCTTTGTCAAATTCATATAAAAAGTACATTCGTTGCTGTGCAGAAGATAACGGATAGTATTCAGAATCTACAGCTTTTGGAATCGTTAAGAATGTTACTTGCTCCATCGTTGCGATGTGAAGTGACAATTCTGCAATGCTACGATGTACAAAGAAATCTCGTATCGCAATATCTACATTATATACTTTGCTTATTTTATTGATCAGCGTAATCGCCAATAAAGAATGACCGCCAAGTTTAAAAAAGTCGGACGTAATGCTGATTTTTTCTGCGGCAATATCTAACACTTCTGACCAAATAGCCACCAGTTTTTTATGATCTTCGTTTTGTGGAGCAACGTAGGTTTCTCCTTGGGTAAGATCCAAACTCGGAAGTACTTTTTTGTCCACTTTACCATTTGCGTTCAACGTAAAAGAGTCTATCCAAATGAATGCCACAGGAATCATATAATTAGGAACTTTAGCAGCCAATAAAGATCTTAGGTTGGCGTCGTCTACTTGTGCATTTCCACATACATACGCAACCAATTGTTGGTGATCTCCTGTACCTGAAACCATGACCAATGCTTGATCGATGAAATCACTATTTTCTAAATGATACGCAATTTCTCCTAATTCGATGCGATATCCACGAAGCTTCACCTGATCGTCATTTCGTCCTAAATATTCGATAGTGCCATCTGGAAGCCATCTTGCCTGATCGCCCGTTTTGTAAATTTTACCATCTCCAAATGGATTGGCAATAAAACTTCTTTCTGTTAAGTCTTGACGATTTAAGTATCCGTGCGCCAATCCTTTTCCTCCAAGATACAGCTCGCCTGCTACGCCTTGCGGCAATAGTTGCAAGTCATCCGAAAGAATATACGTTTGTGTATTTGCTATTGGACGACCAATGGGTACAATACCATTTTTTAGAGTTGCTGCGCTTAACTTTTGTGAAATTGATATGACCGTTGCTTCTGTAGGACCGTATTCGTTGTAAAAATCATACGTTTCAGCATAGCGTTTTGCCAAGGCTAATTTACATGCTTCCCCTGATACTAAAATCCGTTTAAGATTTGTGAGTTTTGGCAATGCTAATTTTTCTAAGAATGAAGGAGTTACATTTAAATGCGTGACACCTTGTGTTTCTAAATACGCATAAAATTCATTGTCGTCCGTTAAGGTTTCTTGGGCTACTAAAACCAAACTAGCGCCTGTACAGAATGCAGACCAAATTTGTTCTACGGAAACATCAAAATAATACGGCGAAAATTGCAGGATATGATCTGAACTTTCCAATCCTAAAAATTCACGTTCATGTTGAATTAGATTTGAAACGGATGCATGCTGAATTAACACACCTTTTGGTTGTCCCGTAGAACCCGAAGTGTAAATGACGTACGCCAAATCGGCTGCGGTTACATATGGTAATTTTGTGTGCTTATTTTCAGCGTTATCTAAAATGTTGGTGTTAATTACATGGTAGCTTGCTGTGTTTTCCATTGCTGAAGACACATTGCTTAGGATGATATTCACCTCACAATCTTCTAACATATATTCCGTGCGCGCTGTTGGCTGATTTGGATTGATTGGCAAGTAGGCAGCTCCTGCTTTCATTACGGAAATAATTCCCACGATCATTTCTACAGAACGTGTCATCATCAATCCGACAATGGTGTTCGATTGTACGCCAGAATCTAGCAAATATCCTGCCCATTGATCGGAACGTGTGTTGAGTTCTTGATAAGTCCATTGTTCTTCTCCAAATAAAATCGCTGTTGCATCTGGTGTTGATTGTGCATGCTTTATAAACATATCCAATACGGTCTGATCTAAATCGTACGCAGTTTCGGTATCGTTAAAATCTACTAACAATCTGTGTTTTTCTTCTTTGGAAAGAATGTCGATATCGTTGATAGACACCGCTGTGTTTTGTGTAATTTCTGTGATGATTTGAAGCAAGTAACTCATAAAACGTTTGATCAGCGCTGCATCAAATAGTTCCGTTCGATACGTAAAGGATAGCGTGATTTCTTCGGAAGCTACGACGTCTAAACTCAAATCAAATTTTGCAATGTTTGAAGCTACTTTGTAGTCTGTAATTTGGATTGGTGCTTCTGGGACATCGGAAGCTTCTACACCTTGATTGTATGAAAAGAAAACATCAAATAAAGGATTGCTTCCTGCATCTCGTGAAATTTGTAAAGCGTCTACCAATTCCTCATATTGAAACGATTGATGATCAAACGCAGCTAAGGTTGTTTCTTGAACAGCTTCGAGCAATTCATCAAATTTCATCGTCGCATCAACCGTGTTGCGAAGTGCCAATGTGTTGACAAACATACCAACAATTCCTTCAAGATCAGAATGATTTCGTCCTGCAGTAACGGTGCCAACAATGATGTCTTTTTGGTTGGATAACTTGCTTAATAGTACATTGTATATGGATAAAAATAAGGTAGACATGGTTACGCCTTCTTGCTGTGCCATTGCTTTTAATGCTTGGCTTGTATTTTTATCAATGCGTACGGTATGATTGTCTCCTTGATTGCTTCTGTATCTTGTTTTGGAACGATTTGTTGGAAGTTCGAGTGTGGTAATCTCTTCCGAGAAAACGTCCATCCAATAGTTTTTATGATTTGCAACTAATGCTTGCTGTGCATCGCTTTGTTGCCAAACGGCGTAATCTACATATTGAACGTTGAGATCATGTAAGGGTGCTTCTTGATACAACATCCACAATTCACGCATTAGTATTTCGAAAGAAACACCATCGTTAATGATGTGATGCATGTCCATCATGAGCAAATGTTCTTCCGTTGAAATTTCTAGTAAGGATACTCGAAATGGAAATTCTGCTGATAGGTTAAATGGACGAATGAATGCTGCTATTGACGCATCAATATGATCGGAATTGCCTTTTTGGTGATTCACACAAAAGTCATCAGCCGCTAAAATGCGTTGCATTGGTACATCGTCCACAATGTTAAATGTAGTACGAAGACTTTGATGACGTGCTACTAAATTTTGGAATGCTGTTTCCAAACGCGCTACATCTAAAGTTCCTTTCAGTGTAAAGAATGAAGGCATGTTGTATACCGTTCCTTCTTTGTCAAATTCATATAAAAAGTACATTCGTTGCTGTGCAGAAGATAACGGATAGTATTCAGAATCTACAGCTTTTGGAATCGTTAAGAATGTTACTTGCTCCATCGTTGCGATATGGAGTGATAATTCTGCAATGCTACGGTGTACGAAGAAATCGCGTATCGCAATATCTACTTGGTATACTTTGCTTATTTTATTGATCAGTGTAATCGCCAATAAAGAATGACCGCCAAGTTTAAAAAAGTCGGACGTAATGCTGATTTTTTCTGCGGCAATATCCAATACTTCTGACCAAATAGCCACTAGTTTTTTATGATCTTCGTTTTGTGGAGCAACGTAGGTTTCAGCGTTTACAAAATCGGGAATTGGCAACGCTTTCCGATCTGTTTTTCCATTGGCATTTACAGGAAAACTGTCTAATTTTACATAATGCGCTGGCAACATATACGCTGGTAACTTGTCTGACAAAAGCGCATGAATTTCTTCCGTATCTTTTTCTTCATTTACGCATAAGTACGCTACTAATTGTTTACTTTCTTTGCCTCCATGCGCCATCACTAACGCTTGATTTACTTCTGAAATTAATTCCAGTTCTGCTTCTATTTCTCCAAGTTCGATGCGATGTCCTCTTATTTTTACTTGGTTGTCATTTCTGCCCAAATATTCTAACGTACCATCTTTCAACCATTTTACCAAGTCGCCAGTTTTGTAAATTTTACCGTCTCCAAACGGATTTTCTACAAAACGTTCTTTTGTCAATACTTCATTGTTGATGTATCCGTTGGTTACACCCAATCCGCCAATGTAGAGTTCTCCGACAACACCTTCTGGCAACAGCGTCATGTTTTTCCCTAAAACATACGCTTGTGTATTGGCTATGGGACGTCCAATAGATATTTTACCGGTTTCGATATCTGCTTGCTCAATTTTTTTAAACGTAGAAGTTACCGTAGTTTCTGTAGGTCCGTATTCGTTGTATAAATTGTATAGCTTTGAAAGTTTTCCAGCCAATGCCAATTTACAAGCTTCGCCTCCTACAATGATTCTTTTGATGTGTAATGTTTCCCCTAATTCGATCGCTTCTAGAAAAGAAGGTGTACAATCTAGGTGTGTAATGTTGTATTTTTTTAGGCTTGCATTGAATCTGTGGATGTCTAAGATGTCTTCATCTTTAAAAATAACCAATCGTGCGCCCGTGGTGAGTGCTAACCAAATTTGCAATACAGACGCATCAAAATAGTAGGGAGAAAATAATAATACATTTTCATCCTGTTGCATGCGGAAGAGTTCTATTTCGTGTTGCAACAAATTGGAAACACCTTGATGTTTTACCATGACGCCTTTTGGTCGTCCTGTAGAACCCGAAGTGTAGATAATGTATGCTAGATCTTCCCCATTAAGTGTAGGTAACGTTTTGTTACTGTTTGATTTTTTTTCGTCTAAAGTTTTTGGTGTAATGCACGTGTACGCTTCTAAGAAGTTCGCAGCTATATTTTCAACATTACTTACAATGAATGCTACTTCACATTCTTCCAACATGTCTAGTGTTCGGGCAGTTGGTTGCTCAGTATTGATTGGCAAGTAGGCGCCACCAGCTTTTAAGATGGCTAATATTCCTGTGATCATATCTAAAGAGCGAGACATTAGTAAGCCCACGATTTCTCCTTTGCCAATGTTGTCTATAATGTGATGCGCCCACACATCAGAGCGTGTGTCTAATTCTTTGTAGGTAAGCGCTACCTCATCTAAAATCAACGCTTGGGAGTTTGGTGTTTCTTGTACGCGCATTTTAAACATATCCAACACTGTTGTATCTATATGATACGCAGCGTTGGTATTGTTGAAATCTATCAGCAATCTGTTTTTTTCTTCTTTGGAAAGAATGTCTATTTCTTTGATAGATACCGCTTTGTTTTGTGTAATTTCTGTGATGATTTGAAGCAAATAACCTGAAAATCGTGCAATGCTTGAAGCGGCAAATAAATCTTTTCTGTATACGAAACACAGGTTGATTTCTTCTTTGTCTAAGACTTCAAATTCTAAATCGAATTTTGCAATTGTATACGGAACTTCATGATTTTTTATCGTAATTCCTGTATCAGTACTTCCGTTTGTATCTGTGCCCGCTTGCATGTATGCGAAGAAGACATCAAATAAAGGATTGCGTCCTGCATCTCGCGAAAAATCTAACGCATCTACCAATTCATCATACGGATATAATTGATGGTCAAATGCCGTCAATGTATTTTCTTGTACATTGGCTAGAAAATCCTTGAAACTCAAATTGGAAGCTACTTGATTGCGCAATGCTAACGTATTGACAAACATGCCAACTACGCCTTCAACATCTGCATGATGGCGACCTGCTGTCGGCGTACCTACTACAATGTCAGCCTGATCGGACAGTTTGCTAAGCAATACATTGAAAATTGATAAGAACAACGTGTACATTGTAATTCCTTCCGAACCTGCCAAAGCACGTAATTGATCGCTTTGCGTTTTGGATAAAGTTACGATATGCACTTCGCCTTCATCACTTGGATGCATCGGTCTTGAGTGATCTAGCGGCAATTCTAAGGTGGTCAAGTCATCATTATAACTTTCTAACCAATATTTTCTATGTCTTGACACTACGTCTTGATAGGCGTCGCTTTGTTGCCATTCCGCATAATCGGTATATTGAATATCAAGCGCAGGCAATGTATTTCCATCATACAACGACCAAAGATCATGCATTAAAATGTCATTAGAAACTCCGTCATTGATAATGTGATGCGAATCTGTCATTAACAAATAGTCTTCACCAATGACATCGACCAACGTTACGCGGTACGGAAATTCCTGTGCTAAGTTGAATGGACGCACAAATGTTGATACTAGGGCATCAATATCTTTGGGATGTATTTGTTTGTACTCAATTTCAAATGCAGCGGCGTCTAACACACGCTGCATTGGATGATCGTTTTGAATACTAAATACCGTACGCAAGCTTTGATGACGTGCCACCAAGGATTTGATGGCGTTGTCAAACTTGGCAATGTCTAAAGACCTGCCAAGCCGATAAAAACCAGGCATGTTATAACTTACTCCATTTTTGTCAAACTCATATAGAAAATACATGCGCTTTTGTACAGACGATAGCGCGTAGTATTCTTTTTTAGGAGTTTTGGCAATGGTTGTGGAAGATTCTTTCCGCTTTAGCGATTTGAAAAAAGCTATAATTTCTTGTTTATTAGCTTTTAATTCTTCTACAATTTCGTGCGTTAACACTTCATTCGGATCGTGAACTGCTAATTGCTCTTCACGAACCGTAACAATGATGTTGTTATTCCTCAGATTCGTAATGTATTCCGCGATGCTCATATGATTAGTTTTGCATTGTCAAGGTTGTTGTGCGACTCATCAGCCAATTGCTTCACTGTGAGGATATAATCTGCAATTCCTTTGATGTCTTGTATAGAGAATAGTTCTTTTAGAGACATTTCAACGGCAAATGCTTTGTTTATTCTATTGATTAACGCCATGGCTTTTAGTGAGTTTCCTCCGATGTTGAAGAAATTTTCATCTGTACTTAGCGACGTTACTTCTATGTTTAATAGCTCGGACCAAATGTCAACTAATTGCGTTTCCACTTCGTTTGAAGGTGCAATGAATTGTTTCTTTAAGGTGATGCTTGGCGATGGCAATGCTTTTTTATTCAGTTTACCATTCGCATTGAGCGGAAACTCAGCTACATTCATAAAGAACGAAGGCACCATATATTCTGGCAATCGCTTTTTGAGATAGTCTTGAATTTCTTCTATTGATATTTCTGATGCATCATTCATGTAATACGCCACTAATACAGGATCTTGATCTAAGTTTCTGTAGTCTACAACCGCATTTTTGATGTGTGGATGGTTTGATAGTACATGTTCTATTTCACCCAGTTCAATTCGGTATCCTCTAAGTTTCACTTGATGATCGTTTCGTCCGATGATTTCAATGTTTCCATCAGGCAACCATCTGGCTAAATCTCCCGTTTTGTATAATTTATAAGCATCTTCCGCATTGAATGGATTGTTGATGAATTTTTCTGCGGTAAGTGCTGGTCTGTTTACATAGCCTTTTGCTACTTGCACACCTCCAATTAACAGTTCTCCCACAACATTGGTTGGTACCAACTCATTTTGAGCATTGACAATGTAGATTTGCGTGTTGGCAATCGGTTTTCCAATACTATTTTTATCGCCTTTATAATTTGTCATGTCTACAGAAGTCACATCAATCGTAGCTTCCGTTGGACCGTATAGGTTGTAAATTTTAGCATTCGGTAGTTTCTTTTGGAAATTTTTCAACGTTTTGTTCGCTAATGATTCTCCACTACAGATCACCGTAGGTTTTAGCATTTCTAATTCTGTATCCTCAAATCCATTTAAGAACGTGTCTAACATAGAAGGAACAAAGTGTAGTAACGTAATTTGTTCTTTTTCAACGATGTTCTTCAAATATGCTAAGTCTGTATGTTTGTGAGGCTGTGCCAACACCATTTTGCAATTTGTCATCAACGGCGTTAGTAATTCCCAAACAGATACATCAAAAGTATACGGTGTTTTT
This sequence comes from Kordia sp. SMS9, assembly GCF_003352465.1. Classification (NCBI taxonomy): domain Bacteria; kingdom Pseudomonadati; phylum Bacteroidota; class Flavobacteriia; order Flavobacteriales; family Flavobacteriaceae; genus Kordia; species Kordia sp. SMS9. The sequence goes on from NZ_CP031153.1 coordinate 5,385,422, forward strand.
TGTAGGATGACATCGTTTTCATCAATATTGAAATGCTCACATTTCCATAGCAGTCTATTTGCTAAACCTGCATGTTGAATGAGTACACCTTTCGGTTTTCCTGTAGATCCGGAAGTGTATATGACATACGCAAGATCTTCTGGAGTTACCATTACTTCAAGTTCGTTTGTAGGATAGCTAAGCACTTCGTCAGCTTCCATGTTGATAAACGATACTTCTTCCGAAAGTAGTTGTGCTAAATTGTCGTCGATTAAGTTCGTCGTACTCAATAAAAACTTCGTATTACAGTCGTTCAGAATGAAGTCAATACGTTCTTTCGGATATCCTGCATCAATTGGCACATACGCGCCTCCTAGTTTCATGATGGCTAAGATTCCAACAACCATTTCAAAAGAGCGTTCGACACAGATAGGAATGAGATCGCCTTTTTGGAAGCCTTTTTCTTTAAGAAGCCACGCCAATTGATTTGATTTTTCTTCTAAGACTTCATTGGTCATTTGCGCTTCTCCAAAGACAAGTGTGGTTGCTTTTGGATTGCTTGCAAGTTGTTCTTTATACAAGTCTATGACCGTTTTGTCAGTTGGGTATTTTTTCTCAGTATCATTATTGTCGACTAACATCTGTTGTTTTTCCTCGTTACTCATGTATGAGAGATCGGAAATTTGGTTCGATTCAATTAATGAGTTCAACGTTTCTTCAAAATGCGATAGTATCATTTCAACAGTTGGCGTTAAAATAAGTGTATCGTTGTATTTTAGGTTTACTGAAATTCCTATGACATCAATAGATACATAGAGTGACAATGCATAGTTGTTTTCTTCTTTTCCTGCAAAGTTTCTGATGTTTAGGATGCCTTCTTCACTAGCGGTATTGGCAACTTCTTGTGAATAATTGTCAAAAATTATTAGTGAGTCAAACAATTCCCCTTGAAGCGTACTCGTTTTTTGAATTTCGGCAATGGAGAAATGTCCGTAGGATTCTCTTGATATACTGTGTTCTTTTTGAATGTCCGTTAACCAATTGGAGATCGGTTTTTCATCCGTAACCGTTGTACAAACCGGAATTGTTTTTATGTATAAACCAATTCCAGATTCTACATCTTTCAACATTCCGTTTCTCCCTGAAATGATGGTACCAAATGCTACCGTACTGTTTCCTGTATATTTAGAAAGTAGGTACGCCCAAGTTCCTTGAATTAAGGTATTCACCGTTACATGACGTTCTTTTGCAAATTGTTCTAGTTTTGCGGCAAAGTCAGCTTTCATGATACGACTGATATTGTTATTGCTGAAAACTTTGTTTCGCTTTTTGGTATCTGTCAAAAATGGAAGGTAACTGTGTGTGGAAAGCGAAGAAAGATAGTTTCTCCAATATTCCTGTCCGTCAAACTCGTTTTTGAGTGCTACTTGTTTGATATTGTTGATGTAGTTATCCTCACGTTGTACAGCAGGAATGGCTTTATCTTGCAATAGCTCTTTGTAGATACTTACTACTTTGTTTAACAAGATTGATACCGACCAACCATCTAACAGAATGTGATGATGTGTGAAAATTATTTTAGATTCCCCTTGTGGCAATTTCAATATTGAAAGACGATACGGAGCCGTTTTTAAATCAAAAGGTGTTTTGAAATCTTTTTTGATAAATGCTTCTAACGCTGCTGCTGATTTTTGTTCGTAATCAAACATTGCGAGTGGCAACTCTTTATCTTCATACACACATTGTACTGGAATGTTGAAGAAATCATTGTGAAACGTAGTTCGCAATATGCTGTGTTTGTCTGCCAATACTTTCCACGATTTTTTAAATAAGTCAACATCAAGGTTTGGTATGTCAAAGCTCATCTGAACTATGTAATTCGGGTTTTCATCATACAAACTGTGGAATAGTAAACCTTCTTGCAGTGATGTAAGTTTGTAAATATCTTTTATGCCTTGATTTTCTTCTAGTTGTAAGAATTCCGTTAATTCAGCATGACTGACATCTGCATGAATTCCATAATCAAAAGGTGTTTTTGTAGACAATTTGGTTTGTGTACAATGGTCAATGATCATTTTTAGGTTTTCATTGAACATGTTTGCAAGTTTAGAAACGGTTTCATCTGAAAAGAGACTGCTATCATAATTCCAATTGAACTGCATTTTCCCTTCTATGACAAGTCCGCTAATACTCAACTGCGTATTGTTATGGTTTTTTACACTGATGTTTTCGCCGGTTGCTTCCGAAGCTGTGTTGAAAAGTCCATTCGTGTGATCTTCCGTGTCAAATTCGCCTAAGTAGTTAAAAACAATTTGCTGGAAGTCTTTTGTGAGTTGCAAACGTACATTTTCATCGGTATGTAAGTAACGTAAAATACCATATCCGATGCCTTTGTTTGGCATTTGACGCAATCGTTCCTTGGTTTCAATAATTGTGGAAGCCACATCGTTTTCAGTATGTGCTAAGGCAATTGGGAAGAGCGAAGTAAACCATCCAACAGTTCTACTGATGTCTGTATCTTCAAATAAATCTTCTCGTCCGTGTCCTTCTAAACCTATTACAAATTCTGAAGCATCGAGCCATGAACCTAAAGTTACTGCCAAAGATGATAAGAGTATATCATTGATTTCAGTATTGTAGGTTTTGTGACATTTTTTGAGTAACGCTTGCGTTTCTTTTTTGGTTAGTTTTAATTGATAACGTTTTACTTCTTCAAAAGTACTTACAGCTTCGTTGCTTGAAAAATCTTGTGGAAGTGCGACTCCTTTTGAGAGTTGTTTTTTCCAATAGGTAAATTCTTCCGATGCGTAGGAACTGTTTCCGTAGTAACTCAATTTTTCTTGCCATTGACGATACGAAGTGCTTTTCTTTGGAGAAACAATCTGCTTTCCACTGATGGCACTGTCTAAAAAGCTAGATACATCATCTAATATGATATGCCATGATACGACATCAATCACCATGTGATGCGCTACCATAAATAAACGGTTGTGCAATTCAGTTTCTGGCGTATTGATCCATACAAAACATACTGTGTTTTCAGTGATGGAAAGTTTTCTTTGATACGCATCGCAAATTTCTGTAATACGCTCACTTACTTCCTCAGTACTATCAATAGTTTCCATCAATAATGTTGGTGCTGCTGATGCGTACACACCATAATAGGTGTCGTCTTCTTTTTTAAATGTAGCGCTCAACATATCATGCTGAAGCACCAATTTTGAAAGCACTTCTTCTATGACATTCGTTTCTATTTCTTTAGAGATGTCTAGTAAAATAGATTGATTGTAATGATTCGATTCTTCATATGAAGATGCTATAAAGTCATGCTGAATAGGAAGTAATTCAAATTTTCCTTGTAACGTTCCTACTTCTGATAATGTCGTATCGTTTTCTCGTAAATTTTTAGCTAATTCCTGAATGGTTTGATAGGTGAAAATATCTCCAACTCGTACGTGAATGTCTTGCTTTTTGGCTTGACTTACCACTTGAATTGCCGTGATAGAGTTTCCTCCCAAAGAGAAGAAATTATCGTTCATTCCAATTTTCTCAACTTTTAACAGTTTTTGCCATATTTCAACCAAGGTCATTTCTGTTGGTGTACTTGGCGCTACATATTCACTAAAGTTTGAGTCAGAACTTTTTGGTTGTGGAAGCGACTTTTTGTCTATTTTTCCATTGGTTGTCAACGGAAATGCTTCCAATTCTATAAAAATTTCTGGAATCATGTATGAAGGAACTACTTTGTTTAGTTCACTTCTAATCAGTTTTTTATCAAAGTCTTCTTTGACCGTCATATATGCGATAAGCTGTGCATTTTCGTTACTTCCATTGGCTGCAACAATGCTATGCTTTATGCCTTCTATTTGATTTAAATGGTATTCTATTTCACCCAATTCAATACGATGTCCTCTAATTTTCACCTGACCGTCATTACGCCCAAGAAATTCTATCGTTCCTTTGGAAGTCCATCGGGCAAGATCGCCTGTTTTGTATAATTTATGTGGATCATTTTCATCAAATGGATTCGCAATAAATTTTGTTGCGGTCAATTCAGGTTTGTTCAAATATCCGCGAGATACTTGAATTCCGCCAATAACTAACTCGCCAACAACACCCATAGGTTGTTGAATATTATTTGCGTCTACAACATAAATTTGCGTGTTTGCCACAGGTTTTCCAATAGGAATGATGTCGCCTTTGTATTCTGTTAATTCAATGGCAGTCACATCAATAGCTGCTTCTGTTGGTCCGTACAGGTTGAAAATTTGTGTATGTGGACACTTTTTCTGAAATTTTTGCAAGGTTGAATAGGATAATGCTTCTCCACTACAAACTACTTTTCGCAGTGAGTTTGTGTACTTCATATTCGCATCCAATTCGCTGATAAAAACATCTAACATCGTAGGCACAAAGTGCATGATATTTATGTGTTCTTTTGCGATGAGTTGATGTAAGTATACAGGATCTTTTTCGCCACCTGGAACTGCAAATACTAGCTTTGCTCCTGTCATTAATGGCAATAATAATTCCCATACCGAAACATCAAAACAGAACGTCGTTTTTTGCAATATGGTATCAGCTTCCGTCACATCAAGATAATCGCGCATCCACACCAATCGGTTGTAAATTCCATCATGTTGATTCATCACACCTTTTGGATTTCCTGTAGTTCCTGAAGTGTAAATAACGTACGCCAACGAGGTTTCTGGTATGTTCACATTTGGAGACGACACTGGCGATGCATTGTATACAGCGGCATCGTCAAGATTTAGGTATTCTATATCATTAAAGAGCGTTTGATAGCTGCTTTCTGTCAATACGATGGTTGGTTGTACATCGTCCAAAATATAGTTGACGCGGTGTTGCGGATATCTTGGATCAATTGGCACATACGCGCCGCCTGCTTTTAAGATTCCTACAATTCCGATGATCATTTCCAAGGAACGATCTACGCAAATTGGCACTAATGTATCGGTTGTAACACCTTTGTTTCGCAATACATGTGCTAATTGATTTGAAACCTCATCAAGTTCTTTGTAAGTGAGTTGTTTGTCTTCAAATTGCACCGCTACTTCTGCTGGATTCGATTGCACTTGCGCGTTGAACATGTCTAATACCGTCTGCTCTTTTTCATAGTTTTCAGTCGTATTATTGAACGCTTTTAATTGCTCTCGATCTTCCTTATCTGCTTCAGATAATATGGTTTCTTTATCTACCAACGCATTTTCACTGTATAAAAACTGATCTAATGTCAATTTGAAATAGGTAGCCAATCTTTTTACTTGTTCTTTGCTGAAAGTTGCTGTTGAATATCGCAATAAGAGTCGGAAACTTTTGTTGTAAACACCACCGTGTTCTTGTCTAAGGTCGTGTGCTTCTATGTGGAATCCGAAAGGAAAATGTTCATTCAAGTAAAATTCAGATAGCGAATCTTCTTCTTCCAAATCAATGGAAGCATCATACGCTTCCCATTCTTTGAAAATTTGGAAATCTAAATAGTTAAACGCAACATCAAAAATTGGATTGTGATCGCCTGCGGGTTCTTTCGTAAATTCTAGTATTTTGTGGAAAGGAACACGCTCATGATATTTTAGCGTTCGTAGTTTGTCTTCTATGTAATTGATATAATCGCCCCAAGTAATGTTTTCAGGCAACTTGATTCGCACAGGAATTGTGTTTAAGAAGCAACCCAATAGTTTGCCGCCATCTGGTGTTAACGGTCGGTTGTTGGTAACGATTCCTAGCGTTAAATCATTTTCATAATTCAACATGTTCATCGTGTAAATGTAAGATGCAAAACACAGGTGTTTGAAACTTGTATTGTATTTTACGGCGAGTGTTTCTAATTCTTCTCTAAATTCAATTGGCAACTCAAACACGTCACTTATAAATACATGTTCGTCGTCTGTAGATGGCAATTCAAAGCGTGAATATCCTTCTAGTTCTTCTTGCCAATATTCAATGGAAGCTTGGTTTTTCCCTGCTGCCAATTCTCCTATGATTTGATCTTCATACGTACTTTGCAAACGTTCTGGAACATAGTCGCCATTTTTGGTTAAAATGGTATACATGTTTAGCAATTCTGTTAAGAACGAAGAGAGACTCCAACCATCAAATAACGAATGGTGAAAATCGAATAGTAAGTATTGATAATCGTCTCGTACTTTGATGATATTGATACGCCATGTTAGTGAAAATGACAGGTCTGATTTTCTTCTTTTTTCTTCTAGTAATTTATTTTTGACAAAGGTTTTCTGACCTTCTTTATCTAAATGACGAATGTCTATAAAGTTAACTTCAGGCGTTATTTTTTTCATGACGATGTGCGCAAAGTATTCCAAATCGTATACTTTACGAAGCGCCGTGTGCTTGTCAATCATTAAGTTTAGTGCATGTTCAAACAGTGCAAAATCGAAGTTTTTTACTGGGTAATCATACATGTTTTGCTCATGGTAAATGATTTCATGAATATCGTCTGATCTGCTTTTTAGAAATTCGAAAACCATTCCTTTTTCAACGCCGTTCATCGGATATACCGCTTCGTAGGTGTCTAAAAATTTTCCATCTGCTCGGTATGTTTCTGCAAATGCACGCAGTTCTTCTTTTACTTCTTCCAAGATGCGTTGGTTTTCCTCATCTTGTTGTGAATCTGACATATTCGCCGCCAATTCTGCAATGGTTTGGTACGAATATAAATCTGCAATGGTAAATGATGTATCTAGTTTGTTGTTGATACTGGAGATTAAGCCAATTGCTTTTAAAGAATCGCCTCCTAAACTAAAGTAATTGTCTTTGATGCCAACTTTTGATACTTTTAGTGCTTCTTCCCAAACGACTGCCATCTGCGATTCTACCTCAGTTTCAGGTGCGGTATACGTTCCGCCTAATGCTCCTTTGTCTGGCGATGGTAAGTTTTTAACCGCAATTTTATTGTTGGATGTGGATGGGAATTCATCCATCTTCACAAAATACGATGGAATCATGTAGTTTGGAAGATTTTCGCCTAAGTGTGCTCTTAATTCAGAGACTTCTAGCGCTTCTTCGCCAATGTAATACGCACATAAATACGGATGTCCTTCATCAGATTTTCGCATGATTACGACCGTATCACTGATGGTTGCATGCTGCAATAAATGATGTTCTATTTCTTTGAGTTCTATTCTAAACCCTTTTAGTTGTACTTGATTGTCGATGCGACCTATGTATTCCAATTCGCCATTGGCTAACAATCTTCCCAAATCGCCTGAACGGTATAAACGCGTTCCTTTTTGGTACGGATTGTCTAAGAATCTGGAATTGGTCAGTTCTTCTTTGTTTAAATATCCTCGTGTGATTCCTGCGCCACTAATGTAAATTTCTCCAGCGACACCTTGTGGAACAAGTTCTTGATTTTCATCTAAAATGTACATGGAAGTCGTTGGAATTGGCTTCCCTAAGTTGCTTACATTTTCTTCAATTTCTTTGATACCTATTTCTTTGTACGTAGCATGTACCGTTACTTCTGTAATTCCGTACATGTTCACCAATTTTACATGCGGATATTGCGCTTTCCACGATTTTAGTTTGAAAGGCACTAAGGCTTCTCCACCAAAAATAACATAGCGCAAATTGTTGAGTTCTATGTCTTTTCGATCGCATTCTTCCATGAGATTGTTGAATGCTGTTGGCGTTTGGTTTAATACAGTTACTTCATGGCGTTTGAGTACTTGTAAGTATCGTGATGGATCTCGTGCTACAAATGGCGGAATGATAACTAGTTTTCCTCCATATAACAACGCTCCGTACATTTCCCACACACTAAAGTCAAAACAGTGACTGTGAAACATGGTCCAAACATCGTTTTCTCCAAAGTTGAATTGAAATGCATCATTGTACATTAAACGTACTACATTGCGATGCTCTACCATGACACCTTTTGGATTTCCTGTAGTTCCCGAAGTGTAAATGATGTAGCAGATATCTTCTGGACTATTTATATGTTCGATATTGGCAACTTCTCGTGTTGTGTCGATCATGTTTTCCAGTAATATCGTTTTCACAGCAGCATTTGCGACGAGTTCTTGATGTTCGTCGCTGGTAATGAGAAGCTCCGTTTTACTGTCTTCCAACATGTAGTTTAAGCGTCCTTGCGGATAGTTTGGATCTAAAGGCATGTAACAACCGCCCGATTTTAAGATTCCTAACATTCCCACTACTGTGTGAAGATTTTTGTCTACTAACAATCCTACAATGTCATTGCGTCCAATTCCTTGCGAGCGCAATTCATACGCTACCATATTGGATAGATTGTTTAATTGTTGGTACGTTAACGTTTCGCTTTCATACGCAACTGCAATAGCCGTTGGATTTTTTGCTACTTGATACTCAAACATGTCAATGATGGTCGCCGTTTCAGGATACGAAACATTGATAAGATGGTTGATTTTTTCAATTTTTTCCTTGTCTGCTTCAAGTAGTATTGTTTCTTTTTGTATAGGTGTTGTTGCCGCATTTAGAAACTGATCTAGTGTAGATTTGAAGTAGCTTGCAAGTTTGGCTACATCATCAATACTGAAAGCCGCTGTTGTATGTGTTAGTGCAAGTCTAAAATCATTGTCACGAGCATAGATATGGAAATCAATACTGGTGTTGTTGTTCATAAAGAAATTTGATTCTTTAAACTCATTCGGTCTTACAATGCGTTCTTCATTTTGGATTTCCGTATAACGTCTGAAATCTATGTAATTGAAGGAGATATCAAAAACTGGATTGTGTTCTGTTGCTGGCTCTTTGGTGATTTCTAAGATTTTGTAAAACGGAACTCTTTCGTGATATTTTAGGGTTCTGAGTTTGTCTTCTATAAAATTAATATAGTCGCCCCAAGTGATGCCTTTTGGAATTTTTGCTCGGAACGGAATGGTATTTAAGAAACAACCCAACAAGCGTTCTCCATCTGGTGTTAACGGTCTGTTGTTTGTTACGACACCTAAAGTAATGTCATCTTTAAAACTCAGCATATTCATTGCGTAGATGTATGCTGCAAAACATAAGTGTTTGAAACTTGTATTGTGGCGTAACGCCAATGTTTCTAACTGACTTCTGTATTCTTTTCCATAATCAAACCATTCACTATTGAATTGGTGTTCTTCTCCTGTTGATGGTATTTCAAAGCGCGTGTAGTCCTCCAATTCTTCTTGCCAATATTCAATAGAAGCTTGGTCTTTTGCTGCTGCCAATTCTCCAATAATTTGGTCTCGGTAGGTACTTTGTAAATGTTCAGGAACATAGCTACGATCTTCCATTAAGAAAGAATAGGTTGTAGATAGTTCTGTAACGAATGACGAGAGACTCCAACCATCAAAGAAAGAATGGTGAAAGTCTAATAGTAAGTATTGATAGTCTTCACTTACTTTGATGATGTTGATTCGCCATAGTAATGAAAAGGATAATTCTGTTTGGCGTTGCTTTTCTTCTAGTAGTTTTTTGTTGATGAACGCTTCTTGCGCTTTTCCATCCAAATGACAGATGTCTGAAAAATTGACTTCTGGCACTACTTTTTTCATGATGATATGTGCAAACTTTTCTAAGTCGTATACCTTACGAAGTGTCGTGTGTTTTGCTACCATTAAGTCTACCGCATGCTTAAACAGTTCAAAGTCAAAATTCTTTACTGGATAATCGTATATGTTTTGTTCATGATATACAATTTCATGCACACTTTTTGGTTTGCTTTTTAAGGAGTGAAATACCATTCCTTTTTCTACACCATTCATCGGATATACCGCTTCGTAAGTATCTAAGAATTTCCCTTCTGCTCGGTATGCTTCCGCAAATGCGCGCAGTTCTTCTTCGGTTTCTTCAAGGATTCGTTTGCTGTCATCATTTTGTTGAGAACCAACTACTTTCCCCGCCAATTCTTCAATGGTTTGGTACGAATATAAATCTGCAATGGTTAATGATGCTTCAAGTTTGGTATTGATGTTGGAGATTAAGCCAATTGCTTTTAAAGAATCTCCTCCCATACTAAAGTAGTTGTCTTGTATGCCTACTTTTGACATTTGCAATACTTCTTCCCATATCGCTACCATTTGTATTTCTTCCTCCGTTTTTGGAGCTGTGTACGATTCTCCTAACGCTTCTTTGTCTGGCGAAGGTAATTTTGAAACCGCAATTTTATTGTTGGATGTCATTGGGAATTCGTCCATCTTCACAAAGTAGGATGGAATCATGTGACTTGGTAAGTTTTCACCTAAGTGCGATCGTAATGTAGAAACTTCTAAGAGTTCTTCGCCGATGTAATACGCACATAAGTACGGATGTCCTTCATCGGAATCACGTTTGATGACTACCGTATCACTGATGGTTGCATGCTGCAATAAATGATGTTCTATTTCTTTGAGCTCAATTCGAAAGCCTTTTAGTTGTACTTGACTGTCAATACGACCTAAGTACTCCAATTCGCCATTTGCCAACCATCTTCCTAAATCGCCTGAACGGTAGAAACATTCTCCTTCTCGGTACGGATTGTCTAAGAATTTCGCACGTGTCAATTCTTCTTTGTTTAAATATCCTCGTGTGATTCCTGCGCCGCCAATGTAAATTTCTCCAACGACACCTTGTGGAACGAGTTCTTGGTTTTCATCCAAAATGTACATAGAAGTCGTTGGAATTCCTTTCCCTAAGTTGCTTACATTTTCTTCAATTTCTTTGGCGCATATTTCTTTGTAGGTAGCATGTACCGTTACTTCGGTAATTCCATACATGTTTACTAATGTTACATGCGGATGTTGTGCTTTCCAAGTTTTTAATTTGAACGGCACTAAGGCTTCTCCACCAAAAATAACATAGCGCAAATCGTTTAGTGTTATGTCTTTTTGATCACATGCTTCCATGAGATTGTTGAATGCGGTTGGCGTTTGATTCAATACCCTTACTTTATGTTCTTTGAGAATTTGTAAGTATTGAGCAGGATCTCTAGCTACCAACGATGGAATGATGATTACTTTCCCTCCAAACAGCAACGCTCCGTACATTTCCCACACACTAAAGTCAAAACAGTGACTGTGAAACATGGTCCATACATCGTTTTCTCCAAAGTTGAATTGAAATGCATCGTTGTGAAAAAGACGCACTACATTGCGATGTTCTACCATCACACCTTTTGGATTTCCTGTAGTTCCAGAAGTGTATATGATGTAACATAAATCTTCTGGGTGATTCATTTGCACAATATTGGCTACTTCTCGATCTTTAGTGATCACTTTTTCTAGCAGTAGCGTTCTCACGGAAGTACCTGCAATAAGTGCTTCGTGTTCACTATTGGTAATGAGCAAATCTGTTTTACTGTCTTCCAACATGTACTGTAAGCGTCCTTGCGGATAGTTTGGATCTAAAGGCATGTAACAACCGCCCGATTTTAAGATTCCCAACATTCCCACAATTGTGTGAAGGTTTTTGTCTACCAATAAGCCTACAATATCATTACGACCAATCCCTTTTGAGCGCAATTCATACGCCAATATGTTGGATAGGTTGTTTAATTTTGCATACGTTAAGGTTTCACCTTCATAGGCAACCGCAATGGCATTTGGAGTTTTTGCTACTTGTGCTTCAAACAAATCAATAATCGTAGCTTTTTCAGGGTAAGAAACCTCTAAAAGTGTGTTTATTTCCAGTGTTTTACGCGCTTCTGTTTCTGAAAGCAACGTTAATTCAGCCAACGGCATTTCTGGATTTTGCGCAATCTGTTGGAGTAATTTTTTATAGTAACTGATGAATCTTTCAATGGTATTTTCCGTGAAAAGATCGGTAGCATATTCTAGTTCAAAGCGCAATCCGGATGCGTCTTCTTTGGCACCCAACGTTAGGTCAAATTTAGAAGTTTTTGTTTCGAATTGGTATGTTTCAATTTCTGCTGATTGAATTTGAAACGCTTCTTGTTTGTTATTTTGCAATACGAACACACAATCAAACAAAGGATTCCGTCCTGGATCTCGTTCTATCCGCAAATCATTGATTAAATCTTCATAAGGATATTCGTCATTGTCAAGGTAACTGAGCAATTTTTGGTGAAGCAATTGCGCATACTTTTTGAAACTCAACGAATTGTCTAGGCTGATTGGCAATGCTAATGTATTGGCAAACATTCCCATGATGTCTTGCAACTGATGGTGTTTTCTTCCCGCAACAAGCGTACCGATGACTACATTATTTTTTCCGCTAAGTTTAGAGAGTAATAAACCATACACGCCGATTAATAGGGTAAATAAGGTAATATCATTTTTCTTGATGATCTCGTTGAGTTTATGTTTTTCCTCATTTGAGACATGGAAGGTGGCTACATTTCCTTTAAATGTTTTTTCTTTTGGTCTTGAGAAATCGTATGGCAATTCCAATATGTTGTATTCTCCGCTAAACTGATCGGTCCAAAAGCTTTTTTGTTGTTGTACTGAAGTTTGGTGTTGCTCGCTAAGAAACCATTCCGAATAATCTCTGTATTGCGTTTGCAAAGGCACTAAATATTCCCCTTCGTAGAGTTGGGTGAATTCCTTCATGAGTATTTGTACAGAAACACCATCGGAAGCAATGTGATGCATGTCTATCAATAGAAAGTGCGTATCTTTTGACACTTGCATTACCGCAACTCTGATGAGCGGCGGATTGCTGAGATCAAAAGGTCTGATAAATTTGTGAATGATCGATTCGATGTTCGCTTCCGTGCCTTCAATTTCTTCTATTTCAAAATCAACCTGCGCTAAAACTTTCTGTACAGGCGTATTGTTTGCATCCAAACTAAAACTGGTACGAAAAGATTCGTGTCGTTCTATCAACGATTCAAAAACGTTTTGAAGTTTTCTAGTGCTTAATTTTCCTGTAATCTTTAAAACGCCTGTTTGGTTATAGGCTAAAGACGTTTCATTGAATTGATTTACTAGAAATAATCTGAATTGCGCTGGCGTTAATGGATACGATGCTTTTGTAGCTGCTTTTGCGATGTCGCGCGTCGTACTATTGAGATTTTTTCGCTTGCTTAAATAATTAATTAAATTGCTTTTATTATCCCTTAGTTCTTTGATTATAGTAGGATTGTCAAAACTTTTTGGAACAATTACCTTTAAGTTTTCATCAACAACTTTAAGGTTAATTTCTAGCTCTTTTAATTTTAATAGTAACTCTTCCATATTCGAAATATTTTAATGTTAGGTTGGCGCTGCGCCTACTGTTTTGTTAATTTTTGGTTATTGTTAGTTCCCTGTACAAACGAGTTTGACACAGTGTACTTGGTGTTTTTATGCTTTACAAAACCCACTACGAGGTTTCCTTATGAGCGTTGTATACGCACCATAAGTGAAATCTACTTTGGTAGAAAACATAGGTGTATTGTGAATGTTGGTTGCGAAAAGATTAGATACTAATCTCTGTTTTTCCTTCTTCTACTAAATCTCCGGCACCAATCCATAAGTTTGCATCAATAAAGTTTGCTTGCTGTATGATGGTTACTTTTTGGAAAAGTTCCACGAGTTTCATTTCTAGATTGAATATTCTTTTGATTTTATTGGCTATTTGAACTGCCATTAATGAATGTCCGCCCAATTGAATAAAACTTTGATCAATACTTATTGATGGTGCTTCTATGCCTAAAACTTCTGCCCAAATTTCAACGAGCTTTTGCTGCGTTTCTGTAGCTGCTGCCACATGTGTATTTGTAATTGTTCTGTTGGGAACTGGCAATGCTTCTCTTTTTAGTTTCCCATTAGAGGTTAAAGGCATTTTGTCTAGTTTCGTAAAGAAAGAAGGCACCATGTAATCTGGCAAACTGTTAGAAAGATACGCTCTTAATGTTTCGCCGTCTACATCTTGGTGTGTTACATAGTATGCTGCTATATACATTTCTCCTTCTATGTTTTGTATGGTAACAGCACTTGATACAACCGCTTTATGAGAGAATAGGATGTGTTCTATTTCTTCAAGTTCAACACGGTAGCCTCGTAGTTTTATTTGACTGTCTATTCTGCCTTTGTATGCTATGTTTCCGTCTGGTAACCAACAGGCAAAGTCTCCGCTTCGGTATACTCTTGCTTCGCCATCAATCCAATGTGTTTTAAATTTTTCGTTTTCTACACCATTTCCAAGATATCCACGCGCAAGACCTGCGCCTGCAATACAAAGTTCGCCTACAACGCCTTGTGGCACTGGATTCCCCGAACTGTCTACAATGTAAATTCGTTCGTTTGGTAATGGAATACCAATTGGCAGAGTGTCGTATTTATCTAAATTTTCTGGCGTTACTTTGTAAAAAGTAGAATCTACACAGGCTTCGGTTGGTCCGTAAAGGTTGTAAATTACAGTCCCAGGAATGGCTAAATGATCGTAAAAATCTCGCACCAATCCTTTTGGCAAGGCTTCTCCTGCTAACAACCAAGCTTTCAAATCTGGCAAGTTGATTGAGCCTTGTACACCTCTTAGTAACATTCCTAAATGCGTTGGTGTTCCATCACTTACTTCAATCTTGTTTCTTTTGTAAAAATGGTACAGTTCTTCTCCGTCCATTCGCTCTTTTTCTTCCGTGATGTATACGCAGTGTCCTTTTAACAATGCTCCGAAAATTTGTTGACACGAAGCATCAAAATAATACGAAGCGATGAGTCCGACACGAAGTCCAGCGTCAAGATTGTTGTATACTGTTTGTGAAAGTCCTTCCACAAGACTTACCACTGCACTGTCTTCCATCAACACACCTTTTGGTATGCCTGTGGAACCAGAAGTGAAAATACAATATGCCAAATCGGAAGCTGTTCGTTCACGGTTTACATTTTTTGTACTGTATTCTTGTATGGCAGCATTTTGAATGTCGTGTGTAGTAATGATGCTTTTATATGCTTCTAAATGTTCTGCATGTCCTAATAGTAATTTGGCATTGCTAGACTCCAGCATGTACGTGACACGATTTTCTGGCAATTTGAAATCAATAGGTAAATACGCGCCGCCACTTTTTAGAATTCCTAAGATTCCAATGACGATATCTTCAGATCTGTTGAGTATCAAACCTACCAAATCGCCTTTCGCAACACCTTGATTTGTAAGGTATGCTGCTAGTTGATTGCTGCGTTCATTGAGTTCTTTATACGTTAAACTTGCATTGTTATATACCAGTGCTTTTTCGTTTGGAAATTGTTGCACTTGTCTCTCAAATGATGTTATAATGGTATCTTCTACCTCAAAAGAAATTTCAGGCTTACTAAATTCTTTAATGCGCGCTGTTTCTTGTGCATCAAGTATGTTGATATCGCCTAAAGCCACATTTGAACGTAGTTGACTGATTATTTTTTTGAAATATTTTGCAAATTTTTCTATGGTTGATTGTTGAAATAAATCAGTTGCATATTGGAAACTTAAATTTATGCCGTTTTCGGTAGTATCTACATGGAAAATTAAGTCCATTTGAGAAGTATCTGCCTTGAGCGAATATTCTTTGAGTTCTAAATTGGCTGCTTGCATCGCAATTGGCGTTGCATCTTTGTAGACAAACATTACGTCGAATAGTGGATTGCGACTTGTATCTCTGGTGATGTCTAAATCGTCTACTAGTTTTTCGTACGGATATTCCTGATTTTCTAAACTATTTATAGAAGTTTCATGTATTCTTTGTAAGAATGTGTGTAAGTTATCTTTATCATCAATTTGATTGCGCAACGCAAGTACGTTGATGAAAACGCCCATCATGTTTTCTACATCAGCATGTCTACGTCCCGCCACAGGAGTTCCTACAATGACATCTTTTTGGTTTGTAAGTTTGTAGAGCATTATTTTAAACGCTCCCAATACTACTGAAAA
This sequence comes from Kordia sp. SMS9, assembly GCF_003352465.1. NCBI lineage: Bacteria > Pseudomonadati > Bacteroidota > Flavobacteriia > Flavobacteriales > Flavobacteriaceae > Kordia > Kordia sp. SMS9. The sequence goes on from NZ_CP031153.1 coordinate 5,401,217, forward strand.
TAAGGTTGTGTTTAGTGATTTGGCAAGATCGTTTAATGCGCGGGTTTGTTCCGTTCCTATTTCGAAGTTAAATCCGGCACCGTTGTAACTGATTACCGACGGACGCTCAAAATCTGTTTGTAGTTTGAGGATGGACGGCGGTGTTTCAAATACTTCTTGCCAATATTGTTTTTGACTTTCTAGCGTTGTTTTGAACGCTTCGCTTTGTTGCCAAACTGCATAATCTTTGTAGTGCAATTGTACAGGAGTCATTTCTTTTCCTTCATACACTTGCATGACATCACGCATAAAAATTCCTAAGCTAACTCCATCTGAAATGATGTGATGTCTGTCTGTAATTAAAATGTGTTTTTCTTCTTCAATTTGAATAAGTCCAACGCGTAAAAGCGGTGCTGAACTTAGGTCAAAAGGACGAATGAATGTTGAAATGATTTCCGAACTTTCTGCTAACGTAGCTTTGAAAAATTCTATCTGAAAAGGTACATTTTCTGTAATTGATTGTACAGGCGAATCATTTAATAAGGTAAAGCACACTCTGAAAATTTCATGATGCGCAATGATGTCTTGAAACGCTTTCGTTAGTTTGTCTTTATCAACCGATCCTGTCAACATAAAAGCGAGTGGTTGGTTGTATACCGTTGAGTTTTTGTTGAGTTGATTGAGAAAGTAAAACTTTTCTTGAGTAGAAGATAACGGATACGCATCCATTTTTGGTGCCTGCGGTATTTGTACATATTCTTCTTGCAAACTAGCGTCAATATCTTTGGCTAATTGCTGAATGTTTTTCATTGTGATCAGTCTTGATAAACTAAGCGACACTTTGAATGTTTCTTTTATTCTATTGGCTAAAAATACCAACTTTAACGACTGTCCGCCCAAGTCGAAGAAGTTACTCGTCGTGCCAATCACAGCACTGTCCAGTTTTAATACTTCTCCCCAAATTGTCACTAATTTTGTTTCTGTTTCCGTTGCAGGTGCTACATATTCCTCTTCTATATTTACTTTGTAGTCTGGCAATGCTTTTCGATCTACTTTTCCATTGGAATTTAATGGCAATTTTTCGAGCTGTACATAATACGATGGCACCATATAATCTGGTAAATATGCAGCTAAGTGATTTCGAAGTTCCGCTACTTTGTATGCCGTTGAAGATTCATAGTAAGCTACTAAGTATTTGTCATCTTCGGATGTTTTTAATTCCACCACCGAATGCATGATTTCTTTGAATGTATTGAGTTGGTGTTCTATTTCCGATAGTTCTATTCTGTATCCTCTGAGTTTCACTTGATCATCAATTCGACCGCAATATTCCAAGTTTCCATCTGGCAACCATCGCGCCATATCTCCCGTAAGATAAACGCGCTCTTCTCCGTTGATCCAATCGCTTCGAAATTTTTCTGAACTTGTCCCAACATCGCCTACGTAGTATTGTGCCAAACCATCTCCAGCAATGCAAAGTTCGCCAATGACACCTGTTGGTACTAAATTTCCGTATACGTCTACAATGTACACGCGTTCGTTTGGAAGCGGCTTCCCGATTGGAATGAAAGGATAGTCGTCTAAGCGATCTTTTTCCACTTTGTAGCTTGTGGAATCGACACAGGTTTCTGTTGGTCCATAAAAATTATAAAGCATCACTTTGTCTTCAACTTTACTGTAGAATTTTTTTACCAATTCTTTTGGCAATGCTTCTCCCGCTAAGATCCATGAGGAAAGATTTCCTAAAGTTGTTTCTTCTCCTAAAGTATCTAGTAATAAACGAAGATGCGTTGGTGTACCATCAGATACGTCAATGCGATGTGTTTTGTAGAAGGATTTTAATTTTTCGCCATCGCCACGACTTTCATCATCAATGATGTATAGACTGTGTCCTTGTAATAAACTACCGTAGATTTGTTGTACAGAAGCATCAAAAGAGAACGAAGCTAGTAAAGCTACTTTAAGATGTTGGTCTTGATATGCACTGTAGACTCTTTCTTCTAATCCTTTTACCAAGTTGATGACACTTCTATGATTCATCATAACTCCTTTTGGTTTCCCGCTAGAGCCAGAAGTGAATATACAATATGCCATATCGGTAGCTAAAAGTTCAATAGCTGCATTCTCGGTACTTTGCATCGCTATTTTAGGGGAATTGAGCGATTGCACCGGAAGATATGCTGTAAATCTTTCTATAAATTTATCTTGTGTAAGTAAGAACGCCGTTCTACTTTGATTGAGCATGTAACTTACACGTTGTTCAGGCAAACTAGGATCGATCGGTAAATAGCCAGCTCCTGTTTTTAGTACTCCTAAGATGCATACGACCATATTTACAGAACGTTCGCACATGATACCGACAATGTTTCCAGGAACAATGCCTTCGGAAATTAGGTAATTGGCAATTTTGTTAGATTCCTCGTTCAACTCTTTGTACGTACGTCGTTCTTCTCCATAACAAACAGCCAATCGGTATTTGTTTTTTTCTACTTGCGCTTCAAATAGTGATATTAAGTCCGTTTCTGTTTCGTATGCTACTGCGGTTGCATTGTAATCTTCTGCCAACAGTTTGTATTCTTTTGTAGGTAGAATGTCTATTTCAGACAATTTTACATCAATATTGGTGGTGATCGCCTTTAAAATGTTTTTGTAGTACGCAATGAAACTTTCAATGGTTTCTTTTTTGAATAAATCGGTTCTGTAATCTAGGTAGAAAACGTGACTGTTCTCTTTTTCATAGACACGGAATGACAGATCGAGTTTAGAACTTGTGTTATCGTAATCTACGTGTGTTAGTTGTAGATTTTCAGATTTAAATTCCGACAAGTCAAAATTGTAATATTCGAACATGATATCGAATAAAGGATTGTGGCTTAAATCGGTTTTTATACCTAATTGCTCAACTAATTTTTCATACGAGTATTCTTGATTTGCAAAACATTGTAGCACATTTTCTTTTACTTCTAGTAAGAATTCTGAGAAGTTTTGATCGCCTTTTGGAAAGCTTCTAATCGCTAAAGTATTGATAAAAACTCCTATCATTTTTTCCAAATCTATGTGCTGGCGTGCAGCAGTTGAAGTTCCAATGACGATATCTTCTTGACTTGATAGTTTTGAAAGTAACACCACAAAAGAAGTGAGTAATAAGTTATACATGGTCACTTCTTGGTTGGCACATACGTTGGCTAACGCGCTGATTTCCGCTTTGTTTAATTCAAAAGCTGCAGTAGCTCCTTTAAAGTTATTAATTGGAGGTCTTGTGTAATCTGTAGGGAGATTTAGTGTTGCTGGTATATTTTGAAACTGGTCCACCCAAAATTCTTTTAGGTCTTCCTGTTGTTCTTTTCGTTGTTCGTTTTGTTGCCATACTGCATAATCTTTGTACTGAATGGTTAGCGGTTGCAACTCTTGATTGTCAAGAATGTCCACAAATTCTTGAATGATGTTTACATACGAAACTCCATCACTGACAATATGATGCATGTCTATTAGTAAATATGCATCTTCTGTTTGCGTTCTTTTAAGTCCAACTCTTAGTAAAGGCGGCGCAGTTACATCAAAACTTCGGATAAAGTTGTGCATAGACGCATCTACGCTTTCGGTGTTGGATATTTGTGCTATTTTAAAGTCAATCGTATCGTGAATTCTTTGGATTGGCTCGCCGTTGATTAATTCAAATGACGTGCGTAGTGCTTCATGTCGGTCAATAATGGTTTGAAACGCTTTTTCAAATACGTCCACATTGACATCGCCTTCTATTTTAAAGACTACGGGCACGTTATACGCAACGATTCCTGGATTCATCTGATCTACCACAAACATTCTTTTTTGCGTGTCTGATTGTGGATAATACGCACTGATTTCTGCAGGAACTATGTGATCAAAATTTACTTTTGGAGCGTTTGAGATCAATTCTAATTGCTGATTGATCGTACGGTTTTCAAACGCACCACGAATGCCAATTTCAACACCGAAAGATTGGTGAATTTTCGAGATTAATCGCGTTAAAATTAAAGAGTTTCCGCCTATTTGAAAGAAGTCGTCTTTTGTATCAATCTTAGGAGTTCCTAAGTGTTCTTTCCAGATGTTCATTAATTCTTTTGTGGCATCTGAACTTGATGGAATTTTAGCTTTTGGCGCTGCTTCCTCAATGGCTTCATGTTGCGCATCAAGTTTTTCTTTTTCAGCTTGTAACGCCTGTAAAAATTCATCATTTTTCCCTTCTAAATAGTCATTGAGTAGTGCAAAACGTTGTATTTTTCCACTGGTTGTTTTCGGAATTCTATCAACTGCAATTACTTTTTCTACCGTTAAACCAGTTCTTTGCGCAATGTGTTCTTCTATTGATTTTTCAAGCGTAATAAATTCTGAAATTTCACCATTGAAAATCACAAATATATAAATGTCATCATGATGCTTTTCCGTATTGAATAAACTACACGTGATGGCTTGTCTAAATTCGAGTTGTTCCATTTCGCCAATGAGATCATCTATGTCATTTGGGAAATAATTTTGCCCGTTGATTAGGATCATTTCTTTTTCTCTACCTGTTAGGATGAGGTGATTGTCGTCAATAAATCCTAAATCGCCAGTATTCAACCAACCATCTTCTGAGATGGTTGCGGCTGTTTTTTCTGGATCGTTGTAAAATTCGGAAGTAACTGCTTTACTCTTTAAATGAACAATTCCTAGTGTTCTTTCTGGGAGCGTTTGCAGGTTTCTGTCTGTAATTTTTATCTCCGTTCCTGTATACGGTCCTAAATTGGCAAAGGAAACTGCATCCACGGCATCCGCAGCTACTATTTCTATTTGATCTCCAACTTTTAATTTGTGTCGATTCAGAATGTATTCTCTGATTTGATCTCTATTTTTTAGTGTAAAAGAGACGCCTAGTACAGATTCTGCCAAGCCGTACGCGGGTCCGATAGCTCCTTTTGGAAGATCGTAAGGCGCAAGCGTGCGTTCAAAATTATCACAAACTTCAATCGATACAGGTTCGGCACCATTGATGATTAATCGTAAGTTTTTAAAGGACAACCCTTCCAAATCTTTGATGTTTACGTTGTCAATAGCGTGCTTGAAACCAAAGTTAGGAGAACCCGAAATGGTGATGTTGTTATTGGCTAAACTTTTTAACCATACATCTGGATAGGCAAAAAATTCCATAGGTGGCATGAGGAATTGCGGTACATTTTTCAATAATGGTAGTAGGTGAAAAAATACCAATCCTAAATCGTGCGTAAGCGGCATCCAGCCAAGAAATGAATCTGTTTCCGTCATCTGAATTAGATCAGACATGGTATCAACATTGTATAGAATGCTATCTTGCTTGTTGACAATTCCTTTTGGACGCCCCGTAGATCCTGAAGAAAATTGAATGAATACGATATCGTCCGCTTCACCTGGTAAAACTTTAGCGAGTTTGGAATAGGTGATTTCGTCAAGTGAGATAAATCTTTTATCAATATCAATAGAAGTTTCAGCCTCGTTTTCTATGTATTCTTTCCAGCTATCTTTTAAGGTTTCTAAATCGGTGATTAGGTATGGATTTTCTAATCGTTCCCATACTTTTCCAATTTTTTTCATGATGTCAACCGTTACCCCAAAAACAATAGGTACTGGGATAATTTTTCCAAAGACACATGCCCAAAATGTAACTAAGAAGTTTTTATTTGATAGAAACTGGAAAATTAATTCGTCACCAGGTTGAATCCCTTTTTCTTGTAAAACGTGAAGCATACATCTCGCCTCCATAAAGAGTTTTTTATACGAGATGTATTCTATGTTGTTTTCACTTTCTAACAAGGTAATCCCTGCTTGGTCACCTAATTTAATATTCTGTTGAAATATTTCTTGTATCGTTAATTGCTTTGCCATTTTGTATGTACATGTAGATTAAACCAATTCCTCACTTAATGTTTGAAAGGAATTTTCGATTATTTTAGTAGATAACTGTCTTACTGAAGGTCCGGTAAGAAATTCAATTGGTGCAATTTCTACGGCTAGACTTTCTTTGATCATTCCCATAAATTCTATCGTTAGAATTGAATCCACACCTAATAAGTTGATTCCTTTATCAGATTTGATGTTTGCCATTGGAATTCTCAGAATTTTCCCTAATTGTTCTTTTAGGAGCGTTACAATGAATTCGTGTTGCGCATTTGGATCAAGGTTGGCTAGTTTTTCTCTGTTAGCAGCCTGAGTTTCGGTTAAGGATTCTTCTTCATCCGTGTGCATTTTATCAATTTCACTGAAGAGTGCTATACCACTTTTTCCAAAGCTTTTTGAGATTACACTCCAGTTCAAGTCAAAAAATCCAATTTGTGTTGGTTTTTCTTTGATGATGAATTCTATTCCTTGCATTACTTGTGCATTGGAGAAACCATGAATTCCAGTTCCTTCAAGAATTTTTTCAATGTTTTCATTTCTAGAAACGACTCCAGCTTCTTTTAACACTCCAAGATTTACCGTAGTTACCGCCAAATTCATACTTTTTCTCCAGTGCGCAAAAGCGTCTAAAAAGGCATTGGCAGCTACATAGTTGGCTTGACCAATGTTTCCAATTAATGAAGATATTGACGAGAACACTACAAAGTTATCAAGGTTTAGTTCCTGACTTAAATAGTGAAGGTTCATTGCGCCGTCCACTTTGGGTTTTAGTACGTTCATGAATCTATCTTCATTCATATCTAATAGATAACCATCATCTAAGACCATGGCGCCATGAAAGATTCCTGTGAGTGCTGGCAAGTCTTTTTGTATGCTGTTGAATACTTGTTGTACTTCATGAAATTTAGAAATATCGGCAGCATATACTTGTACGTTGACTCCTTTCTTTTTCATTTTTTCTACTTCTTGTATGGTAGTGTCGCTTTTTAGTCCGCTTCTACTGAGTAGTGCAAGGTTTTTGGCCCCTTTTTCAACGAGCCATTTGCCAATTTCTAATCCGAGTCCTCTGGTTCCGCCTGTAATTAGGTACGTTCCATCTGCTTTGATGCTACCTTCTTTGGTGTTGGCAACTTCTACAGGTTGATTGGAGAAGTCTATGACCACATTGCCAGGTGGTTTGTTGTCTTTGATTTGATGGAAGGCTTCATATAGCTTATCTACAGAGAAAATATACGCAGGTAAAGACGCTAATACTCCTGATGCTATATACTGTGTTAAGTCTTCTAAGAGCCCTGCTATTTTTTCCTTTTTCTCCATCAGCATTCTATCCATATCTACTGCGATGTACGATAGATTGTGATTGAAAAACGTCATATCTATGGAAGCGTTGCTAATGATATCTTTTTTACTGATATCTACATAGATTCCGTAAGGCGCCAAGGATGCAAAATTTTGAAAGGCGATTTCTCCAGATTGAGAACTTAGCACGACATCCACTCCTTTTCCGTCTGTAACGGCTTTGATATCTGTTGCAAAATCTAAATTTTCAGAATTGTATACATGTGTTACACCTAAGGAGTGTAAGAACGAACTGTTTTCATCAGATTCTGTTGTGGCAAAGATTTCAGCTCCTACATGTTTTGCATAGTTGATTGCTGCCAAACCTACACCATCAGTAGCATTGTGAATAAGGATGGTGTCGCCTTTTCCTAAACCTGCTTTGTCTCGTAAACAATAGATTGCCGTTAAGTAACTCATAACTACTCCAGATGCTGCAATGTTTAAGTTGGAAGGACATTTTACGGCTAAATGCGCTGAAGCCACAGTATATGATTGAAAAGTTCCTGGAGCCAGCGCCAATACTTTATCGCCCACATTGAACTTTGTAACATCTGAACCTACTTTGGCAATTGTTCCTACACATTCATAACCTAGACTTTTTCCAGCAAACGTACCTTCTATGAGTTCGTCTGTAATTTTGTTGTCTAGTTTTTGGCAATCAAGATTGCTAAATACCGTGTTTTCTATTAAGATTTCAATTTCATTAGCTTTTGGTTCTTGTCGTTGTAAGTTTTCAAAGTGAAGACTTTCAAACCTTGGTGTGGTAGGAAGTTTTAGTTTGAGTGGTTTTTCTTCAAAATCAACCGTTTTTAACTTCGTTTTTTCGTCTGTTTCTAAATTTACCATTTTTTTATGGTAGATGTATCCGCTTCTGATGGCGAGTTCTTCATACGGAACATTTCGAGTATTGATGATATTTGCTACGGTATCCCACATGGTTTCAGCAGCTTCATTTGATACGTTTTCTTCTACATCAATCATTCGAACTTGACAGTTAGAGAGCTCATTAACAATTAATCGTCCCATACCATGAAGTGTACTGTCTTCCAAAGATGAGATAACATCACCTTCAATAGCCATTTGACTTGCTTTGGTGAGGATGGATAGTTTGATTTTGGCAGCTGTTTTTTCTGAGAAAAACCGAACAATGTTAAAAAGTGGCATGATTTGATCTAAGCACTTTTCACTCATTTGCACTAAACTTTCACTGTTATTGGACCCAACAGAAGGCATCAAAATCATGTTGACGTTTTTGTAAGCTTCGTTCCATATAGTGTTGAGACTATTTTTATCTTGTAAGTCTATTACATGATGATTTTCGCCTAGTTCTTTGTATGCACTTCCAGGTTCTACGATGGCTATATCGCCTGCTAATACTTCTTGCAAAGGCAAACTAGCCACATAGTCGTTGGTAAAAATGTATGTTAAGGTATCTTGAGAAACTTCACTGTATGTTACAGCTTCTTCTTCCTGAATCCATGTTGTTTCGAATAGATTTTTAGTGAATGCCTCATCCGATTGCAATTCATTCTTAACTAGTTGCTTGCATTTAAAACCTTCTAAGAACATTAAAACTTCACCTGCTTCATTGCAAATAGTTAAATCTGCAACGATACAAGTATCATCTGCAAATTTTAATACAGAATGGCAAAAGATTTCGTGTGTTGGTTTTGCATAGCAGTGTACTTTTTTGATGGATACTGGCACAACATCCATGCTTACAAGCGCAATGGTTGTTTGGAAGCAAGCATCTAATAATGTTGGGTGAATGAAGTAATCGGTAGACGTTTCAATCATGTCTTCATGCATCTTGATTGTGGCAACCAATTCGTCTTTTCCTTGTTGTATTTCTTTGATACATCTGAAATGAGGTCCATAATCAAGTTTCGATTGACTTAACCTTTCGTATACTTCTGTTTCATTGATCGTTGTATCTAGGCGATTCATAATTGCGTTGACGTCTATAGCAGAAGTATTTCCCTCAAAGTTTCCGATGGCAAATTTTCCTGACGACATCTCTGTCCAGTGTGCATTTTCTTCTCCGTTTTGGCTTTGCAGGCTGTAGTTTCCATTTTCTGGATGCATGGAGATGTGCAATTTTTGAATTTCATCTTCATCAATAACAAGTACTTGAAGGAATTTTATGTTTTCCAACATGAACGGTACTTTTTGGCTGATTTCATGTTGATACATGTCAATGGCAACACCCATATATCCTGCCCCTGGAAAAACCACTTTCCCATGAACGATGTGATCATTTAAGAAAGGAAAAAAGTACTCGTTTAATTCAAATACATAGGCAGCTAGTGGACCGCTTACTTTTTCCCTAAAGGATAAACCACTCACACCATTTGATTGTTCTTGAGAAAGTGTTTTAGATGCTCTCCATAGGTATTCTTTTTGCCAAGGATAGGTTGGTAATGTTGTAAAAGGCAACTTTTCTATCCAGTTGTTCCAAGCTATCGGATAGCCCAGTGTGTATAGTTTGGAAAGGTTTTCAAAGAAGTTAATTTGTTCGCCTTCTCTTTTGTGTAAGGTTTGTAGTAAATGGCAATCTTTTCGGTTTTTAATACATTCTAGTATTGAGTTCTTCAACACTGGATGTGGCCCTACTTCTACAAAAACAGTAAACTCATCTTTCAGAATGGTGTTTATCGTTTTTGAAAATACTACAGGCTCACGCACATTGTTATACCAATATTGGTTATCTATTTGATCTCCTTCTATTACATCTCCAGTAACGGTAGAATAGAGATCTATGTTTGTTTTAGTTCCTTTGATTGTTTTTACAGCATCTAATAATTGATCTTTTACAAGACTCATTAATGGACTGTGATATGGTACACTTACCGCTAATAATCGGTTAAATACTCCCATCGCATCATACTTTTCATGAAGCTCTTGAAGCGAGTCTGAATTCCCTGATATGGTGATGGATGTTGGAGCGTTGATAGCCGCGATAGATACATTTTCATACGAACGGATGCTCTCTTGCACTTCCGATTCGGAAAGTCCTACAGCTAACATTGTTCCTTTGCCTTGCGTATTGGAATGTTGCAAACTACTTCTGTAATAACTTACAGTAAGTGCTTCTTTTAGCGATAAAGCGCCAGAAGCATATACGGATGCAACTTCGCCCACACTGTGCCCTACAACCGCATCTGGCGTAATGCCATAATGTGCTAGTAATTGGGTAAGTGCCGCTTGAATTACAAAGTTAGCAGGCTGTGCAACGTTTGTTTCTGTTATGATGGAGCTTTCTTCTGGTTTTAAGAGTTCTTCATAAATAGACCAACCAGAGATCGCGAAAAATTCGGCATCACATTCTTTAATAGCTTTCATGAAAACTGGTTCCGTTTCCATGAGTTCTCTACCCATTTTCCACCATTGAGGTCCCATACCTGTATAGACAAATACCATTTTTGGTTTTTTGTCTAAGGAACTTCCTTGATGTACTCCTTTTAGTAAAATATCTTCTTCGTACGCTTCTAGTTTTTCAATGAGATCTTCTTGCGAAGTTGCAAAAATGGTCAAACGTTCTTGATGATTGCTTCTTCTGAAGATAGCGTTGCTTAGGATTTGTTCAAACTGATCTTCGTTTTCTAGAATGTATTCTTTGTATTTAACAGCCAATTCTTTGAGTGCTGGTACACTTTTAGCGCTGATTGGGAATAAAAATTGATCCTTTTTTAAAGCGTTTGTTTTTTCTTCCGTGTTGTTTGTGTTGTGTTGTTTTAATACCAAGTGTGCATTAGCACCGCCAAAACCAAAAGAATTGATGGAAGCATACGAATCTTCACCTTCTGGTAATGAGGTGACACTTGTTGGAATTTTTAGATTGCTTTCTTCATAGTTTAACGCTGGATTTGGATTTTTGAAGTGTAAGTTGGCCGGAACTTTATTATTGTTCAAACAAAGTGCCGTTTTAATAAGTCCTGCAATTCCCGAAGCAGCTTCTAAGTGTCCTATGTTTGTTTTTACCGATCCTACTAAACATTTCGTTTTTCTATCTCCATGCTCAGAAAGTGCTTTGTTTAGCGTTTTAAACTCAATAGGATCGCCGACAGCAGTTCCAGTACCATGCGCTTCTACATAGTGTACTTTATTTCTGTCGATGTTGTTATCCTTGTATATTTTGCGAATTAATTGTAGTTGAGAATCTGGATTAGGAACCGTAATTCCGTTGGTACGACCATCTTGATTTGCTCCAGTTCCTACGATTGTGGCATACACTCGGTCATTATCTTTTATCGCATCTGCAAGTGGTTTTAGTATGATAATCCCAGCTCCTTCACCTCTTACGTATCCTGCTGCATCACTATCAAATGCTTTACAGCGACTGTGCTTTGAAAGGAATTTTCCTTTGCTCATTAGCACAGAACTTTCAGGAGAAAGCATGTAGTTTACACCTCCAACCATTGCCATGGATGATTCTCCATTCCAAATACTTTGACATGCATAGTGAGTGGCTATTAATGACGATGAACATGCCGTATCAATGGTTAACGATGGGCCTTTTAAATCGAAAATATAGGATAATCTATTGGACAACATAGTCATTGCTACGCCACTGATGGTATGTGAGTTGATATGATATCTGTTTTTTGATGACGTTTGTGTTAGTAAATTATCAAGCATAAATCCACCAACAAATACACCTGTACTGCTGCCTTTTACGTCTTCTAATGCCATTCCTGCATTTTCCAGTGCTTCATAGGCAACTTCCATGAGCATTCGTTGTTGCGGATCTAGTGATTCCGATTCTCTTGGTGACATATCAAAAAATAAAGAATCAAACTCAAAGGCACTTTCGGTAAGGAATCCGCCTTGTTGCGCTCTTATTTTTCCTGATCTTGCATCATTTTTGCTGTAATATTTTTTACTATCCCATCTATCTAAAGGAACATCCCCGATAGTGTCTGTTTCATTCAGCATCATTTCCCAAAACTTTTCAGCAGACGAACTTGAACCAGGAAATTTACATCCTATACCTACAATTGCAATTGGTTGATTTTTAGTATTCATAATTCAATAGTTATTATTTTTTTAATACTCGATTTTAATTTGAAGACACGCTTAGTAAGCAGTGTTCTGTTGATATTAGAAGTGGAATACGAAATTCCAAAACCATACAACTTTACTGTATGGCACAGCAATGAGCTACATTTTATGGATGTGAGCCCAAGCAGTTATTGTATGCTAATATTTAAAAGCTATGGCATAGAAGAAATGCCTTTATTTTATGATTTTTCGACCTTGTATAATTACTTCAGTAACACACATTGGGAGTGTCCAGCTCATCCAACTTGCAAGCGCAACGATATCAGGTTCATTAGTTAATTCTAAACTAGAGAAAATATCTATCACCAACCTAAAAACTACGAATGCAAGGGTAATCATATAACACCGTACCATCCACTCCCTGTGTTGTGCTACTTTTCTATTTTTAATGGCTACAAATGACAAAATTGCGGTGACTAACCATACGAGTCCTCCAATACCGAGTCCTACATCAATAACAAGACTGCTTGAAGAAGTCGTAATTAGAAAAACCAGTGTTAGTGCAGATACCAGTATACTTATTAAAAAGATATATCCTGATACTCGATGAAATCGAGGATATTTAATGCGTATTCTTGGAATAAATTGAAAAGGGCCAATAATCATGGCAATAACACCTCCGAGTACGTGTGGCCATATCCAAACAACTCTTGAATAGTAGTATGGATTGTAGATCTCTTCTGAGATAATGAGAAAAGGCAATGCCCTAATAATTAAATAATATGCTGATATGATTCCAAAAATGAGCATCGATATTTTAAATACCCAGTCACCTAACGTGTTCGCTTTTTTCTGACCCGATATGCGACCTATATTTAAAAAATTTTGTTCCATATTGTAATATGTTCTGGTAGTATTTTATTTTGTGTATTGTAGCAATCTTTGTACGTATGAATAAAAGATTGAATTTTAATGAGACACCAGGTTGCTTTCAAGCTCTGATATGGTTCCCATTTCCATTTTGTAGACTTTGTTTGCTACATAGAAATACTTGTCATCATGCGTAATCACGATCAATAGTTTTCCTTCATCTCTCATTTTTACGAGCAATTCGTTGTAGAAGAAATCTTTAAAGTCTGGATCAAGATCCGCGGCACATTCATCGAAGAAATAGATAGGACGATCTTCTAAGTATGATTTTAAGATTGCCAATCGTTTTCGTTGTCCTTTAGAAAGATCAATGGTACTGTAGGCGCCATCTTCTATCTTTACTTTATCGAGCAGACCAAACATGTCTAACCATTCGTACACCTGATCTAAACGTTCCGTTTTGATACCATAGATTTTTTTGAAGAGATAGAAATCACTGTAAATTACTGAGAAATGTTCTCCAAGCATCTTTGAATCTACGGGTTCGCCATTCACTAAAATTTGTCCAGAGTCAGAAGGATACAATCCTGTCAATGTTTTTAAGAAGGTAGTTTTTCCACTACCATTTCCACCGATGATGAAAACAATATCTCCTTGAACGACTTCGAAGTTAATCGGGCCAATTCCATACGTTCTTTCTTCTCTATCATCTGTTTTTTCATAATTGAAATATACATCTCTTACTTCTAATTTTTCAACTGATGATGTATTAAAATTAGCTACATTCTGTGGAAGCAACATGTCTTTTGTATCCGTATTTTGAAGAAATTCTCTAATTCGTTGCCAAGCAATTTTTGCATTGATGATTCCTGGTATTCCTGCCAACATGTTGTTAAAAGGTCCCCATAAATACAATGTTCCTACTACAAAAGTGGTGATGAGTCGTTTGTCAAATTCAAAAATCATAGGCGAAACTAAACAGGTAGCTCCGACAGCAATTGTAAATGAAAGTTCAGAAAGAAGTGTTTTATTGATGTCTATATACGCCGCTTTGAGTTGATATTTGTAGAGTGTAGAATTTCTTTCTTCCATGTCTTTATGGTATTCAACACGTTTTACATTGTGCAATACCAATTCTTTAAAACCATTTATCAAACCTGTAACCAAATTTGTAAACCGTTCTCTTTTTTCTCTAGTTTCTAAAATAGCTCTGTTTAAAGGAGCGCCTAAATAACTGTACAGCACAAATACAAATGCCATAGAACCTACAAGAACGGATGCATTCAATATGTCTAATGTGAAAAGGTATATAAATATGATGATTGCTGTAAGTATGTGCGAGAAAATGTGAATAGCCACTTGCGAGAAGTAAAATATATCACCAATGTCTCTGTCTAAGATGGTATAAATTTTTCCACTTTCAATTTTTTCATACTTCTGAAAAGGAATTTTAAACACATTTCTAAGAATCATTGAGTTGAAACTCTGCGCCACTAAAGAACCTAAATATGCTGTTTTTCTTTTGCTAAGTCTGATTGTAACAATATAAAAGTACGTCGCCAAGCCAAAGAACATTAATAAGTATTTGGTTTCTGTATTTCCACCTACAAATTCACCAATAATCATCACAATCAGTGCATTTGCAATTCCTGGAATTAAGGATATGAGCAATAACGAAGAAAGTACATTGTGATATTCGTCTTTGTGAGGAAAGAATAATGTCATTCTTGTTAAAAAATAAAATGCCGTTACAACAATACCTAATAGCATGATCGCATCGCCTAAGGCTTGATGAGTTTCAGACTGAATTGTCCAAAAATTTTCATCATACATTGCAATTGGCATGAAGTATAAGAACATAAATAAAGGTAAGATGGCTACAAAACCTAAAAAATAATCTGTGGTTTTTGCCAGCGATACTTCTTTGTTCCGCTTCTTACTTTTAATTTGAATAATTGCCATTATTGAGTATGCAACACCTATCAAGGTGAGTATAGCAATTAATATTTGAATTGTGAAAACTGTATTTTCCATCAAGTTTTTCTTTAGAGTTGTTAATATTATTGAGATTTTTAAGTATAAATATTCTAGCTGCTTTACAAATTAGAATAGAAATGTCGTCTGATTTTATATGATGTGATTGATTGAAATGTTTTCTAAACACTTTAATCTTCCAGTAAAACACCTACTTTTCGCTGAAGTGCCAATTTTAAAAAGTTATTCGCCATGGCAATGTCAAAAATCGCCATTCCCATCGGATTAAACATAATGGCTTGGTCTTTGTCTAAGGAAGCAAAATAATCTTCAGTGAGAAGGTCATGAATTTGCACTACATCTTCTCGTTGCAATTGATTGGTTTTGTGAAACATTTCAATGTCGGTATTTTCCCTACACACTTCATCCCAATCATCAACAATCATCGCCTTTGAAAACCAAGGAAATACATCTGACTTATAATCTCGTAAAGAAACATTCAAATGTAAAGAACCAGCTTTGGGCTGTTTGTCTATGTAGCGATCTTTGGATACCGTACAGGTAATAAAGATATCAGCATCCGAATACGCTTCTTCCCAACTAGATACTACGGTTACTTTTTTATTGAGATCTTCGTCAATGAAATTTCTATCAACACCTTTTAGGTCATAAAGTAATACACGTTCAATATGTTCACCGAGCAAGGCGTGACACATTTTTAAATGCGTTCGTCCGATAGGTCCAAAACCAATAATTCCTATTTTTAAATTTTGATTTTTTCGTTGTTCAATAAATGCTTTCATGATAAAACCACTTACTGATGCCGTTCTAATAGCCGAAATAGCGCCACTATTGATTACACCTACAGGAATGCCTGTTTCGGCTTCGTTCAATGTAATTACACTATGTGCTCTGGCGATTCCTTTATTGATGTTATTTGGAAAACTTGCAATCCATTTAATACCAGCTTTATTGATGTTTCCTCCTACAAATGCAGGCATGGCAATAATTCTGTTAGTTGCATCTCCATAACGCAAATACGGCTTTATGGGTTGTGCCATATCCTTGGAACTTAGACAGCCTGTTGCATCTGCAATTACTTGAACGTTATTGTTCCAATCTACGTTTAACTCGTGTACGTTTTTGTCATTTAAGTATATCATTGTTTTGTGCTTTATTTATAAAGATTAAATTATGTTTAGGCTGGAGTTAAATTGTAGGCTTCTATCATTTCTCTCCATTCAGCATTGTATATGGTAGATATGTAGCGTTCTCCTTTATCCGCAAATACACACATGACGTTCACAGGTCTGTCAACTTGATGCATTTGAAAATATTTATTGACCGCAGCATAGACCGATCCTGAGGAGCCACCTGCGTATATGTTGTGTTTTTCTAAGAGTTCAATACAGCAATCTATCGTTTCATTTTCATCTACTGAGACCACATCATCTATCTTTGCCGAATCCAAAATTTTAGGTCGTAAACTCGAGCCAATTCCTGGGATAAAACGTTTTCGTGATTTTCCTCCAAAAATGACCGATCCTTCTACATCTACCGCAATAATTTGTGCATTCGGGTATTTCTTCTTTACACGTTGAGAAACCCCTGTAATAGTACCTCCCGAACTTACACCCATAAATAAATAATCTAATTTTTGCCTCGGAATTTCTAAACAAATTTCATTTCCTAAAGAGTTGAAATATGCTTCTGCATTCAATGGATTTTCATATTGATTTACCCAATAAATATTTTCGGTATTCGCAACAATTTCTTTTATTTTTCTAATTCTATTCAACAAGAATCCACCACGCTCATCAGGCTCGGTAATCTTTATGACTTCAGCACCTTGCAATCGAATCATCATTTCATTCACAGGCAAAGTCGTATCATCAATGACACAAATAAATCGCAATCCTTTTTGTCTTGCATACGCTGACAATGCGATTCCGAAATTTCCAGAAGAAGATTCTATAAGTGTAGTTTCACTGTTGATAGTTCCCTGATTCAACAAAGTGTTGATAATATAGGAAGCCGCACGATCTTTAACACTTCCCGTAGGATTGTAAAATTCCAATTTTGCGAAAATATTCAAATTAGACTTCTCATAGTTTTTCAGTGCTATTAATGGAGTGTTCCCCACTTTTTCTAAAATGTTGTTTATCATGGTTATTTGTTTAAGCGGATTAATTAATGAACTCGATATGAATTATGTGTAAAATATTATCCTGTAATTCCGATAGATTATATAGATTGTATATACAGTTAAGCGATTCTACAATGCATTTTCTAAAAATTATAGTTTGAAAAAAAGTATTACTGTTCAGTATAAATGAGGAGGGAAAGTATAACTAGTAAAATTTTGTAATGCTGAATCAACTTCAATAGCAATCTCAAATTTGGCTCAAAACAAAGAGCTGCTTCTGAATGATTTTTTTAAGTTTCTCGAACATACACGCCACGTATGGAAATACATTTTTTTTAAAAATTATAATGAAGGGTTAACATGAACAATATATAATTACAGATAGCTGTTTCAATCCATTCGAATGTTTCTAATAGATATATTTAATTTCAAATATAGCTTCGCTTCCCTAAGTCACATTAAGGTGTTTTTTGAACGAAATGAATAAACTATGTAGTTACTTAAAAACCTTACATTTTACATCTGTACATAAAAAGCAAGGGCAATTTGTATTTTAAAACAGTGGGAATTCAACCCAACTTATAATTCTTCTTTTAAACCTCTTCTAAGTAATGAACAGGCGTTGTTACTGTAATATTTTGTTGCAACGATTCAACATTTACAATAATCTTATTCATGTTATTTGCACGAACAATTTTACAATGAAGTCCACGCAATGGACCGTATGTAATTTTCTTCATATCACCAACTTTTGGAAGTTGAGGCGTAACTTCAAAATCTACAATGTTTGAATCACCTATCAATAACTTAATTTGATGAATCTCTTTTTCACTCACCCTAGCATACGTATCTCCAAAACTAATATAAGCACAAGCTCCAAAAGCAGATAATGCTTGATGAAATTCTAAAGATGTTTTGACATTGACAAACACATAGGATGGAAACAATGGTTTCAAAACCATTTTTTTACGATCACTCCATTGTCGAATCGTTTTAATATGTGGTGCAAAAGATTCTATCGAAATATCTTTTAAATATTCGTCCACTTTGCGCTCACAACGAGACCTAACATATAATACGTACCAACCAGTTACAAATTTCATAATTTAATTAATTTGGTGAATAGCTTCGCTTCCCTCACTCCCATGAGCAAGATTAATTTTAAAAATAAAAAGAGGGTAAAGTAGTTTGTAAATATCGTCGAAAAGTAATATTTAATATTGAAGAGGGTGTCTTACTTTTTTATCTTTTACTGATACAAGTATAATAACTTTTTTTCAGTTTAAAGTTCGTAAATCTTAAAAAAAAAGCAATCCATATCTAATAGTATGGTAAAACCGTAATCCTTTCGAAAAGCCCGTAAATACTTAAAAAACTTGCTACAAAAGTGACAAATTGTATGTCATTTTACGACATTGTGAAATTAAATAATAAGCTTTTCATCAGAATAAATAAATGGAAAACTAAAAAACAACTGAATACACTTATCAGAATTCACCAAAGTAGCTCAAAAGTACTCATGACAATCAAACTTCGACTTGCTTTTTTTGCTTCTATTCCTCACGATATCTATAGCTAAATTGACACAAAATGGCATAAAAGATTTGCAAAGAAACGTTGAAGTTCAAGGCAAAAAAACACAGGCATAGCTATGCTACGACGAGTATTTTTAACAAAGAAACTCCACTTTTATTTATAATATGTTGATTTAGCTATATATTTGAGAAAAAGCTTTGCATGCGCATTTTTCAAACGACTTTTCTTATCATACTATTCCTGCTGATTTCTTGTTCAGAAAACTCAAAAGAAACACACAAATACACCAATGCACTCCGTAACGAATCGAGTCCGTATTTGTTGCAACACGCGCACAATCCTGTACATTGGCAACCTTGGAACGAGAACATTCTAGCGAAAGCGAAAAAAGAAAACAAACTCATTCTATTCTCTATTGGCTACGCTTCCTGCCATTGGTGTCACGTGATGGAAAAGGAAACTTTTGAAGATGCTGAAGTTGCGAAATTCATGAACACACATTTTATCAACGTAAAAGTAGATCGCGAAGAACATCCTGACATTGACAAAACTTACATCAAAGCGGTGCAACTCATGACAGGAAATGCAGGTTGGCCGCTAAACTGCATCACACTTTCCAACGGAGAACCTGTGTGGGGCGGCACGTATTTTACCAAAGAAAACTGGATGAATTCACTAAAACAAATCGTAAAAATTCATCAAGAAAATCCCGAAAAAACCGCCGAATTTGCCAAAGCGCAAACGCAACGCATGAAATCGCTGCAAACATTTGCTGGCAATAACGAAAATATTTCCAATATTTCCACAGACAGCATCATCCATACATGGAAAAAAGAATTGGATTTTGATGCTGGCGGATTGCAAGAAGCTGAAAAATTCCCAAGACCCAACAAGTACAACTTTCTGCTGCGCTATGCAACAACGAACAACAATACAGCACTGCTGCAACATATCAACACAACACTGAAAAACATTGCCAATCGTGGATTGTTTGATCATTTAGAAGGCGGATTTGCACGGTACACAACCGACAAACTTTGGAACATTCCGCACTTTGAAAAAATGTTGTACGACAATGCACAACTCATTTCTTTGTTCTCGTATGCTTACCAAACGCAACAACATGAAACTTATAAAAACACAGTCTACCAAACGCTAAATTTTGTAAATAAAGAACTAACGCGCGATGACGGTTTGTGGTATGCTTCACTAAATGCAGACAGTTTCAATGCAAAAAACAAACTCGAAGAAGGCGCGTATTACACCTGGAAAACAACGGAATTACAAGAACTCATCAAAGAAGATTTCGCGCTCTTTTCGGAATATTACGGCATCAATCAAATCCCAAAAACGGAAGATGGAAAACATGTGTTGGTCAAAACGATGACTGATACCGCTTTCGCGAGAAAACACACCAAGACACTTGCCGTTGCACAACAAAAAATAGCACATTGGAAAACCACTCTTCTACAAGAACGCAAACGTAGAAAAGCACCTGAAACAGACACAAAAATACTAACTGCGTGGAATGCGCTTATGCTAAAAGCATATACAGACGCATACAAAGTTTTTGGTGACGAAACCCTAAAAACAAAAGCAATCAACGCTGCAAAAACAATCAAAGAAAAATTAATTACGGCAGAAGGAAAAGTACTTCGAAGTCTCGAAAACAAAGAAATCAAGGGATATTTAGAAGACTATGCGTTCTTGATTGATGCGTTTTTGGGAGTATATCAAATTACCTTTGACACACAATGGCTGAACGACGCCAACTCATTAACCCAATATACAATCACACATTTTTACGATGCCGAAAAAGAACTATTTGCCTTTACGGAAGTGACTTCGGGCGGACTCAACTTTAAAGAATTTGATGTAGAAGATGGCGTCATGCCTTCCGCAAATTCCGTAATGAGTCACAATCTATTTAAGCTCAGTCACTACGTTGGCAATGAAGATTTCCTATCAAAAAGTAAAAACATGTTGCAACGCATACTTCCAGATGCAATCGAATATCCATACTTACATGCCAATTGGTTGGAACACTATTTGAATCTCTCTGAACCGTATTATGAAGTCGTGATCAATGGTAAAAATGCCATCGCGAAAGCAAAAGAAATCCATCAAAACTACCTGCCAAATAGCATTCTCTGCGGAAGCACCACAGAAAGTACCTTGCCATTGCTTAAAAATCGTTATTACGAAGACAAAACCTATATCTATGTTTGCGTGAACAGCGCTTGTAAATTACCAACCGAAAGTGTGGAAAAAGCAATTTCATTGATGAAATAAGGTTTTTTTGAGTTGTGAGATATTAGTATTGAGAATTGAGCAGTTTCAAAGCGTAAACAAAAACAAATTGACAAATTGACAAAAAAAACAAAGCGATAAAACCACCCAAACACATACTCCCCATCATCGTACTTTCACAGTTCTTTTGTACTTCCTTATGGTTTGCAGGAAATGGAGTTATGAACGACTTAAAACTGCATTTTTTATTAGAAGAAAGCGCACTGAGTTATCTCACTTCCATACTTCAATTTGGCTTTATTGCAGGAACCTTAATTTTTGCAATCCTATCCATTGCAGATCGGTTTGCACCTTCCAAGGTTTTCTTTGGCTGTGCGTTGTTGGGAGCCGTATTCAATATCGCATTAATATGGAAAGGCAATACCTTTACAAGCATTTTACTCTTTCGGTTTTGCACAGGCTTTTTCTTGGCAGGAATTTACCCTGTGGGGATGAAAATCGCGGCTGATTACTACGAAAAAGGACTTGGGAAATCGCTCGGCTTCTTAGTTGGAGCGTTGGTCATTGGTACTGCATTTCCACATTTACTAAAAGAAATTAAAGGCAATCTTCCATGGGAATTTGTGCTCATCGCAACTTCTTCTTTGGCTGTTTTAGGAGGAATACTCATGATTGGTTTCGTGCCAAATGGTCCATTTAGAAAAGCTTCGCAAAAAATAAATCTTGCTGCGATTCCTACTATTTTCAAAAAACAAAAATTCAGATCGGCTGCCTTTGGCTATTTTGGGCACATGTGGGAGCTGTATGCTTTTTGGGCATTTGTTCCGTTGCTGCTACAAATGTATACCAACATGCATCCAGAAACAACGTTCAACATTCCGCTACTTTCCTTTACCATCATTGCCATTGGTGGATTTGCGTGTGTAATTGGCGGTTTTATGGCACAAAAAGTTGGTGTCAAACGAGTTGCATTTACAGCGTTATTCCTGTCATGTAGCTGCTGTCTTGTGGCGCCTTTCCTATTTTCTATAAACGCGCCTGTGTTGTTTATTTCTTTTTTATTGTTTTGGGGAATGGTTGTCATTGCAGATTCACCACTATTTTCAACCTTAGTTGCACAAAATGCACCTCCTGAACTAAAAGGAACGGCATTGACCATTGTAAACTGTATTGGCTTTTTCATCACCATTATCAGCATTCTATTGATTGATACTTTACGAACGATGACAAATTCACCAACAATCTTACTCATCTTAGCTGTAGGACCAATTTTAGGTTTACTTGCCTTGCGGAAGAATTAGTATTGAGAATTGAGCAGTTTCAAAGCGTGGACTGAGTGGAGTCGAAGTCCGCACGTCTTTCCGCCAACGTAGCTTCAATCTCGTTCATCTTCTTAGAAGTCAACGGATAAAACCACAATGCTACAACGCCAACAAGTACAAATGCTGCGGGCACAATGCTCATGTTCAACTTGATTCCTTCCAACATTTCAGGCGTTTTTACAGCAATTTCTCCATCATACTTATAAAAATTCAAAATCATAAGTGTAATGAATCCTGCCATACCGCCGCCAAATTTCATAGCAAACGTTCCTGCCGAAAAAACCAATCCTGTGGCGCGTCGTCCGTTGGTATATTCCGAGAAATCGGCTGCATCACCCAACATCGCAAAGAACAATACAGGCATCAATCCTGCGCCGAATTCAGACAAAATTCCCAAAGTAAAAATACTTCCTACTTGATTCGCTTCGAGCCAATACATCGCTCCAGCAGTCACCGCAGAAAATAAAATACTCATCATAAATAATCGGACTTTGCCAAACGTACGTGTCAATGCAGGCGCAAACACGGTAGAAATCATCGAAATAACTAATAGTGACAGTAAGTACAAACCTGCCAAGCCTTTTTCGCCGCCCCATTCGACCAAACTGCCTAAAAAGTTATCTTCATTCCGCACATAATGTGAAAAATAATACATGGTTGTACTTTGCTTAATCACATTATACGTCACAAAAACAAATCCAATAAAAAGTAAAATTAACCACGGAACATTTTTAATTAAATCCTTGTAATCATCTTTCAAATTGCTCGTGGTAATTGCAGGAACACGTTCACGCGTCGTATAAAAAGTAATCAAAGAGCAGCCCGCCAAGATAAACGCCAACACGTACATCGTATATTGATAGCCCAAATTTTCATTGCCTTCTCCCAAATAATCTACCAAGGCAATCACACCAATCGTGGCAATGACGCCTCCAAAATACGCGCCAAAAAAGCGATACGAAGAGAGTTCAGTACGTTCTTTTACATCACTCGTCATTACGCCCATTAACGCGGAATACGGAACGTTGTTCGCCGTGTATGTTAATGTGTAAAAGATAGAAGTTCCATACGCCCAAATAATTTTTCCTGTCAAACTTACATCGGGCGTGGTAAATTGCAATACCAGCGCAACCGCAAATGGCAACGCTGTCCACAACAACCAAGGACGGAATTTTCCATACTTGCTTTTCGTGCGATCGGCAATATTTCCCATAACCAAATCGGTAACACCATCGCTCAAACGGATCAAAAACAACAAGGTCGCAGCCACAGCCGCTTCCAATCCAAAAACGTCCGTGTAAAATATGGGTAAAAAATAAGAAACGGTTCGCCAAGCAATATTTGCCGCCGTATCACCCAACGCATATCCTACTTTTTCTTTAAAGGTCAATTTCGTTTGTGTTGCCATCTGTTGAGAGTTCCGTTTTTATTTTATAAATGCAATGATAGTGAAGACTGAAACACTATTCATATTTAATAGTTGTCATTAATCCAGCTGCAGAGTTTTGCCCAACCCAAATATTGAAATCTCCTTTTTCCACATCGAATACCACATCATTGTCATAGTATTTTAAAGCTTCCAGCGAAAGCGTAAACGTCAATTCAGTAGCTTCATTGGGTTTTAATGTTACCGGTTGATAGCCTTTTAATTCTTTCGCAGGTCGCGTAATTCTTCCAACCACATCTTGCACATATAACTGCGCAATGTCACTTCCTGTTCGTTTCCCTGTGTTTTTCACCGTGACTTTTAGGGTAATATCATTATTTTCAGAAATGGTATTGCTTGACAATGTGAGGTTGCTGTATTCAAACGAAGTGTAACTCAATCCGTA
The DNA here is from genome assembly GCF_003352465.1 of Kordia sp. SMS9. Lineage (NCBI taxonomy): Bacteria > Pseudomonadati > Bacteroidota > Flavobacteriia > Flavobacteriales > Flavobacteriaceae > Kordia > Kordia sp. SMS9. Next base: position 5,425,357 of record NZ_CP031153.1, read on the forward strand.
GCCAAACGGATATTGTGGCAAATAGCCAATGTCTAAATAGTGCGTGGTGTTTCCGAGGGAACTTTGCCAAGCACCAATTGGAATGCTGTCCATTTGCACAAATTCTTCTGGAATTACAGGTCTTCCCGTCGTTTTATGATTGTAATAAATGGGTGATTGTCCTGCAACTTTCGGCCACGTAACTGGCAAACGCCCGCAAGGTTCTGCTTTTCCAAAAATCATATCATGAATCGCTGGTCCGCCCATGGTTCCTGGATGCCAGGTCATGAGAATAGCGTCTACATCATTGAGAATGTTTCCAACCGTAATGGGTCTTCCTGCCATGATGATTAAGACGATTGGTTTTCCCGTTTTTGCGAGTTCTTTGATGAGTTGTTCTTGCGCTCCAGGCAGATTGATCTCAGCTCTGCTATGTGCTTCTCCAGAAAGAATGGCTTCTTCGCCACCTATAAATAGAATGACATCTGCTTGTTTTGCCGCCGCTACAGCTTTTGAAAAATCTTGCGTCGATTTGTCTCTTGAATAGGATAAACCTTCTACAAAGTTGTAATTGACGTTTTCAGTTTCAAATGCGAGGATTGGTGTTTTTGTATATTTTCCATCACCATCAAACGACCACGTTCCGAGTTGTTCTCTTGGTTTGTCTGCTAATGGACCAATTACGGCAATGTTGGTTTCACTCGCTAATGGCAATATATTTTGATCATTTTTCAACAAAACCGAACTTTTTACAACTGCTTCTTTTGCCAATTGCAAATGTGCAGCAGCATACAAATTGTCGCTGTTATCTACACGATATGGATTTTCAAATAAGCCCATTCTGAGCTTCACACGTAAAATTTCTGCGACTAAGGCATCAATTGTAGCTTCGGTTATGCTACCTTCTTGCAACAATTTTTTAGCATGCATTTCAAAGGTTTTGCTGTTCATTTCCATGTTCAAACCTGCATTGAGTGAAATTTCCGCCGCGTGTTTGTCATCTACCGCAAAACCATGTGCAATCATTTCTTCGACAGAATCCCAATCGGAAACCACAAAACCATCAAAACCATAATCATGACGTAATATCTCTGTCAACATTTTTTTATCGCCCGAAGCGGGAATGCCATTCATTTCGTTAAAAGCCGTCATAAATGTTTGCGTGCCAGCAGCTACTGCCGATTTGAACGAAGGCAAATATACATTGTGCAATAGTGCTTCATTCATACTCACAGTATTGTAATCGCGTCCGCCAATTGCCGCGCCATATCCTACAAAGTGTTTTGCGCAAGCAATTAAACTCGTCGGATCATTTAAACTATCACCTTGAAATCCTTTTACATACGCTTCTGAGAGTTTGGAAGCCAAAAACGGATCTTCGCCTGGCGATTCGGCAATGCGTCCCCAACGACTATCTCTGGCAATATCTAACATCGGCGCAAACGTCCAACGAATTCCAAAAGAAGCTGCTTCTATCGCAGCAACTCGCGAGGAATTTTCGGCAATTTTTGCATCCCAACTTGCGGCCATTCCCAACGGAATTGGAAATAGTGTTTTGTAACCGTGAATGACATCTCTGGCAAAGATGAGCGGGATTTTGTTGGGACTTTCTTCTACGGCAATCCGTTGCAATTCGTCCACAAATGCTGTATTTGACACATTTAGAAAAGCGCCAATTTTTCCATCGCGCACAGCTTGTTTGAGTGAATCTGACAGTTTGCCTTTTACCCTACTCGACGTTCCGCGTAAGTTGAGTTGTCCTAGTTTTTCATCCAATGACATTTTTTCCAAAAGCTCAGACACTTTTGCTTCTAAAGTGTTTGTGGATTGCTGTTCTTTTTTGCAAGCTATGACCGTGAGCAACAAACAGACAAGTATGACTATTTTTTTCATCTTAGTGTTGTGTTTTGTCTGGCATTGCAAGTGTATCGCTCAGCATTGGCTTTTTGAAAAAATCACTGTGTACACCTTTTGCAGCTAGTTTTATTTTGAAGATGGAACCTGCCATTGGATATTTTGCCGTTTCTGCCTCAGTCATGTCCAAGTTTGAGGTGGTGATGTAGAGTATGTCTAAGTTTTCACCGCCAAAAGCACACGAAGTTACATTGTGTGCCGGCACTTTTATTTTTTGAATGAGTTTTCCTGTTTTCGGATTGTAGTTGGCAATGCAGTCGCCATTCCACAAACCAACATACAATAGGTCGTTTTCGTCAATTGCCATTCCGTCAGGTGAACCTTCTTCTTTTGGAATGGTCACTACGATTCTTTCGTTGGAAATGGTGTTGGTGTTTTCATCAAAATCAAACGCTTTGATATGTGTTGTGGGCGTATCAATATAATACATCGTTTTGTGATCTTTGGACCAAACAATTCCGTTAGAAATGGTAATATTTCCTAACATTTTAGCTACGTTTCCGCTTGCGTTTACTTTGTATAAATTCCCGCCAGGATTCGTCTGTGAGTAATCCATAGAGCCAATCCATAGGTTTCCGTTGGGATCACATTTTCCATCGTTCAAGCGTGTTCCTGTGTTTTCGGCTTCAACATCGGTTAGTTTTGTGATTTCTTCTGTGGCAATATCTACCACATACACGCCATCATTGAGCGCCACAATTACTTTATTTTTTTCTTCCGAGGGCACCACAGTTCCAATGGGCGCGGGCATTTTTATTTCTTTGTTCGTTTTGCTTTTCGGATCGTATATATTGAGTGATTCCCCAATAATATCTACCCAATACAACACTTTATTTTTGTAATCCCAAAAAGCTCCTTCGCCAAGTTTCGCAGGAATTTTGTATTCGAGTTTAGCCACAAGTTCTTTAGGTGTCGGCGTATTGTTTTTGCAACTGATGAGTGCTAAAAATAGTACGAGTACGATTGTTTTATTCATGTATTTTTGGTGTAAAAGGTTATATAGTACTACAATTTGCGTTTGTTGTTATGTTTGATAAATTGTATGTAATCGTTGTTTTTTATTGATAGAATGTACGATGCGTTTCCGATGGTGATTTGTTGCAAATCTTTCACGTCTCCCGAAGTGTAAAATCCGCTTTGTGTTACTGGAATTGCTTGAAAGTTTCCGTTGCCATCACCTTTTAGGAAAGCACCATAACTGGCATCATTTCGCGGGGTTTCTACTTCCGAATTGTATAAGTTTCCAGCGACCAACGCATCTAAATTACCATCGTTATCATAATCATCTACGAGAATTTGATTGATGCTAGAGAATTGAACTTCTATCGGCAATTCGTGAATTTTAAAACCGTTTTCGGTATTTTCAAGATAGATACTTGCAAAAGATTTTATTTGATAGTGCAAAGCGTTTTCTAGGTTTTTCTTTCCGTAGACATCAATCAGCGTTGCCGTTGCATATTCGTCATAGTTTTTAAATTTCTGCTTGATGCCTGGCACTTGCTGCGACGAACATTGACGTCCGCGCACTGGATACTGTTCGCCATCATCATAGTAACTTAGCACAATATCTTCTTTTTGGTTTTTGTCGAAATCTTCTACGTAAATGTCAAAAGTTTCATCTTCCGTTGCTTTGTATTTGTAGTTCAATCCGTTGTTTCCGATGAGATAATCTAAATCGCCATCATTGTCAAAATCACCTTGTTGGATGCTCCACCACCAACCTGTCGTTTCTTGAAGGTTCATTGTTTCGGTGATGTTTTCAAAAACACCTTGATTGTTTTGCAAAATGGTGATTGGCATCCATTCTCCGACAAGGAGTATATCTTCCCAAGAATCGTTGTTAAAATCGGTTATGATTGCGCTGGTTGCCATTCCGATTCCTTCCAAAGAAGGTGACACTTTTTTGGTGTTGTCTTCAAATTGTACAGCATCTTTTGAAGATTTATTTTCTAGCAAGTAACTAGATGTGGGAAACGGATATTTTCCTGGCGTTTGTCTTCCAAGCACCAATATGTCTTGCTTTCCGTCTTTGTTATAATCTAATGTGTACGCTCTTGAACCGCTAATTTTAGTGTCGGGAAGCGCATTTTCATTTTTTTGAAAGTTGCCTTTTCCGTCATTGATGTACAGACGATCTTTGAGAAAGTTGGAATTGTTTGCAAATTCATAGCCGCCGCTTACTACATATAAATCTTGATCGCCATCTTGATCGGGATCGAAAAATAACGCGCCCACATCTTCCGAAATTTTATCTGCATCAAAATCAGCTCGCTTTTGAGGTTTGAATCCTGCTGTTGTTTGTAAATATAACGTAGAAGTTAGCCCAAAAGATCCACCTAAAAAGATATCTTCTAAACCATCGTTATTGACATCTGCTGTGGCAGTTGCGGGTCCGAGTGTAGACATTTTGTGTGGCAATAATACTTGCGTTGCAAAATCGTCGTGATCGTTTTCGAAATGTTTGATGGTTTTGGAAAGTGGTGTGTTGGTGGTGAAGAGGTGTTCATTTCGACTCCGCTCAATGTGAACGCTCGATGTGACAGTAGTTGTGTGGTTTAGGACGAGTGTTTGATTGGTTTTTATATTTTTTTGGGTGTAGCTATTTCCATCGTTCCAAATGACTTTGAGACTGTCTATTTGTGTGGCTTTGTTCAATCCGAAATGCAATTCGGGCGCTACGGAAGATTGAAATCCTCTTGTTAATGTCAGTTCTTGTACTTGTTGTTTTCCGTCTACATAGATCGTAACGCGTGAACCTAAACCGTGTTTGTTTTTTTCCGTTCCTTGCAGTTGAATTTTTAGATAATTGTTAGAAGCATTGTTTTTGAAAATAACTGCTTCTTCGTCTATATTGTTGAGAATAATTTCTAGATCGCCATCGTTGTCCAAATCGGCGTAGACTGCTCCGTTTGAGAAACCTTTGTGTGCTATGCCCCAATCTTGGTTGGCTTTTTTGAATTCCAATCCGCCGAGATTTTTAAACATGAAATTATCAATTTTCTCACTGGGAATTTGCGCACTCTTTTCAACTAGTGAAAGCTCGTCGTATTCCTTTTTCCCTATTTTTTTGAAGAAGTCTTTGTTGTTGATTTCTTTTCGTGTGCCATTGCTGACAAATAGATCTTTGTGTGAATCGTTGTCAAAATCGGCAAATAATGGTGCCCAGCTCCAATCGGTAGATGATGTTCCTGTTAAGCGTGAAATGTTGGCAAATTTTGGCACGCCATTTTCCATAAATCCTGAGTTGAGTTGCAAACAATTGTGCATGTATTGATAGTGAAATCCGTACAATACCGTTTCGTAAAACAAGCGCGGATTCATGCTTGCCATGTTTGCTTTTTGACGACGGTTGTTATCTGCGTCCATATCAGCTTGAAAAATGTCTAAGAAACCATCATTGTTAATGTCTGCAATGTCAACGCCCATTCCGTAAAACGCGGTTTGATTGGTTGCTTCTTTGATGACTTCTGTAAAGGTTCCATCTTGATTGTTGATGTACATAAAATCAGGAATGCTGTAATCGTTTGAGACATAGATATCCAGCCAGCCGTCATTGTTCAAGTCTGCGGCAGCGATTCCAATAGAGAAACTGTAATTTTGTACGCCAGCTGCTTCCGACACATCGGTAAATGTTTCACCATCGTTTCTGTAGAGTTTGTCAGATTCAATCGTGTTTACATTTTCCATGCGATTTTTGTACACCATATTCGACGTGGAAGGATGCGCTATGGGATAGTTTGCCAAATACATATCTACATCGCCATCATTATCATAGTCAAAAAAGGTAGCTTGAATGGAGTTTCCTTCATCTGCTAAACCATATTTTTCAGCCGCTTCTGTAAATGTGTTGTTTTGATTGTTGATGAACAACTGATTTTTTTTGTTGCCCTTTTTTCCAGCCACCGAACAGTAAATATCTAAATAACCATCATTGTTAATGTCCACCATCGTCGTTCCTGTATACCAACGGTCGTCACCTTGTAGGTTACTTTGTACAGCGATGTCTTCAAACTGTAAATCGCCTTTGTTGAGATAGAGTTTGTTTTCAACTTGATTTCCCGTGAAGAAAAGATCGGATAGTCCGTCGTTATTAATGTCGCCTACAGAAATTCCGCCTCCCATGTAAATGGACGTATAGGTGAAATAGTTGAGCGAATCGGTTTCCACCAGCGCATTGTTGAAGGTAATATTGGTTTGCTGTGCATCCAATTTGGTAAAAAGTAGTTTGTTTTCAACTACTTTTTTGTCATTTTCGGAAGCACAACCGTAGATAAGAATAAAAAGAAGTAAAGCGTTGCTCAGTCTTTTCATTTTTAGGGTTGGATTATGGTTGTTTTGTGAATTGAATACTAGAACGCTTCGAGCATATATTGTTATGGAAGCAACTAGTTATCAATTGTAAGATACTAATTTTGATCAGTTTTAATGCAACGCATGTTTTTGATTGCGCCATATCAGGCTTATCAAAAATGAGTTTCATTAAAATAACAAAGCAGCATGAGTACATACTGCTTTGTTACAGCAATTCAAATAGTGTATTATTTTATTAGATACTTTACGCTATTGTATACTGTTGATTAGTATCCAGGATTTTGATCACTGATAGATATTTCTGGATTTTTATCAATTTCTGTAATTGGAATTGGGAATAGATCATTTTTAGGTGCATATCCTGTTCCTGATAGTTCTGTTGCAGCTCTTCCCCAACGAACTAAGTCCCAAAAACGTTGTCCTTCGTGAGCCAATTCTAAGAATTTTTCTTCTACGATGGCATCAAATAAATCCGTTCCAGCGAGTGACATACTTACATCTGCCAATCCTGCTCGGTTTCTTATTTTGTTGAGTTCTGTACGTGCGTTTCCGTCTTGTCCTACTTTGTTGTATGCTTCTGCGGCTAGTAATAATACTTCTGCATAACGAAAGATTCTAAAGTTGGTACTGTAGTTTAATTCACGAACACCGCCATCACTTGTTTCTTCTGCTCTTGAGGCATATTTTATTCTGATGGCACCTTCATAATCCCAAATGACACCTCCAGTAGCACTTGTTGGATCTACACCTCCACCTGCAGCAACTAATTCTGCTTCTGTGAGTAAAGTAGCGGCTTTTCTTTGCGTATCTCCCGCAGCATCAAACGCAGCGGCTAATTTTGACGTTGGCAGATTGAATCCCCATCCGTTTAATAATCCTGTTCCCGTTACGTCAAAGATTCCGTCACCTCTAGGTCCCATTAACTGAATGTGTAAGTTGCTTTCGTTTCTTCCGCCCCAAGCGATATTTCCCCAGTCTCTTGCGGTGTTAGATACGAATCCTATTTCTACTAAAGATTCTATTCCAAATTCTGAACCAATCGACCAAACATCATTGATATTAGGTTCTAAATCGTGTGCTCCATTTCCGATTACAGATTGGAAATACGGAATGGATTCGGAGTATTTTTCTTGGAACACCAATACTTTTCCCATGAGTGCTTCTGCCGCTCCTTTAGAGAATCTGAATGCGTCTGCTAAGGCTGTTTTTTCTGGTAAATTGGCAATGGCTTCTGCTAAGTCTTCTTCTACTTGTGTGTAAATGTCTGCTCGTGGCGATTTTGCCAATCCGAAATCTGCAGCTCCTTGCGGAAGTGTTAAACGCAATGGCACATCTCCAAACATGGTTGTTAATTCAAAATAACACCAAGCTCTGATGAATTTTGCTTCTGCAGTAGCTCTGCCAGCATTGCTTAATGTGCTTTCTTTTAGGCTTTCAATCACTAAATTAGCAAGCGCAATGGTACTATAAAAGTTGTTCCATACGTTTTCAATGGAACCATTTGCAGTAGAGATATTGGCATAATCGTCAATGTCTTGTAACTGCGGTTGATCACTGGAATTTCCTCCAGCAGCATTGGCATCATCTCCTGGCAATAATTTTACAAGAAAGGCACTGTGCCAATCTTTACTATAGTTTAAGTGCATTAAGTCATATATTCCAACGACTGCTGCTTCTACATTGTCTTCCGTTTGGAAGAATGTTTCTAGGTCTTCTACATTTTCAGGAGGATTGGTAGTAAAGTCGTCACTACAAGCTAGTATTCCTAAAAATAGTACTACGGCGGTTAAAAAAATGTTTTTTTTCATTTTCAAAAAGTTTTTTTTTGATTAAAAGTCTAGAGCCAACCCAAAGATCATCCTTGCGGCTGTTGGGTAATACCCTCTATCTACTCCAATGTCATTAAATCCAAAGTTTCCAATTTCAGGATCGAGTCCTCTGAATTTAGTGAAGGTAAAGAAATCATCTAAAGATAAGTATAATCTTAGATTATTTACGTGCAATTTCTCAGACATCTTTTGAGGTAATGTGTATCCGAATTGAATTTGCTTAATTCTCATGTATGAACCATCTTCTACCATCAAGTCAGTATCGTACGCATCTGTAATGGTTGCTGCTGATGGGAAAGTTGCATTATCACCTGGGTTTTGCCATCTTTCATCAAAATAATGTACAAGTTTGTTGGTGATAGGTCGAGAAGGTTGGTTGTACGATGTAAAGATATCGTTGCCCAAACTTCCTTGGTATTGTAAGTTAAAGTCGAATGCTTTGTATTGAAACGCGATGTTTCCTCCAAATAATACATCAGGATGTGGTGAACCGATGAATGTTTTATCCGCATTGGTAATGTTTCCGTCGCCATCAGTATCTACACGTTGTAATTCTCCTGTAGCAGGATCGACACCATTGGTTTGGTATCCGAAGAAATACCATGCTGGCAATCCTTCTGTGAATCGTGTAATTCCGTCATCATTTTGTGGCGCTCCTGCTCCACGAATAGAAGTTCCTGGTGGTAAAAACTGGATTTCGGTAACTTCATTATCTAAGGTAGATAAGTTGGCGTTGATTTGATATTTGAAAGCGTTGTCGTTATTAGAATAGCCCACTTCAAATTCGAGACCTTTGTTGACAATGGTACCTGCATTGAATTCGTTTGAAGTAAATCCTGCAGAACCTGGCGTGATTAAACTCCCGTCAGATACAATTAAGTCTTCTGTGGTTTTCTTAAAGTAATCTACAGAGAAACGTAATTTATTTTCCAACGCTCTCAAGTCAATACCAAAGTTGGTTTGCGTAGAGGTTTCCCATACTAAGTTGTTATTGGCAAAGCCTGTAATTTGCGCTCCACCTTGCCCTAAGTAATCAATTGGCAATCCGTTGATGTTTCTTGTGATACTGATAATATCAGAGTTTCCTGCGAGGTTCGATTTGTTTCCGTTTTGCCCCCAACTTCCTCGTATTTTAAAGTAATTTATAAATGAATCTTCTTTCCAAAAGTCTTCTTTAGAAGCTACCCAACCTGCTGAGAATGCTGGAAAATTACCAGCTTTATTTGCCGTTGGGAATTTATCGGAACGATCGCGTCTGAAAGATGCTTCAAATAAGTACTTGCCCGCATAATCATAGGACAATCTACCATACATTGACACTAAGTTATCTCTAAAAGTGACAATATTATCGGTTCTATCGTCAACCGTAAATGCTGGTGAATCTAAATCAAATCCTGTAAAATCAGGAATTGCTGCCGAACCTGTCCTTGACGAAACTGTTGGCACTTCAAAATCTTCCGCAGAATATCCTGCCAGTAATGAGAAATTATGATCTCCAAACGATTTCGTATAGGTAGCAAAGTTTTCCCATAACCAACGTTCCGTTCGCACTCTTGATTCCGACGCGGTGTATGCTGTATTCTGTGCTTCAGAAGCTACAAAATAAGGTGTGACTGTGTTTTCATTTAAGAAATCTCCATATTCATATCCAAATCTAGAAGTAAACGTTAAGCCTTCTAAAATGGTAAACTTCCCATAAATGGTAGATAAGAATTGGTTGTTGGTATTTAAGGTTCTATTTACATCTGCAAATGCTACGGGATTAAGTACTTCACCTGTTGAATAGGTTGGATATCCATATACAGCACCATAACTGGTTGTTAGTAATGGTACATCTGGAAATCCGTTATTTGCAGCTCTATTGAATACCTCTGCAGGCACTTCTCCGATACCGTATTTCACGGGCGTTAATGGATCCAATACTAAGGCATTTTGAATCACACCACGCGTATCATTATTTTCCTGCACGCCTCTTCTTTTTATGAATGAGGTTGTAGCACTTACGCCTGCTTCAAACCATTTGGTCACTTCACTTTTAAGGTTTAAACGCAAGGCAGTTCTTTTAAAAGAAGAATTTTTTTGAGACACAATACCATCTTGATCTGTATGTGCAATAGATGCATAATATGAGATTCCTGCTGCTTCTCCCGATAGACTTACATCATACCGTTGCATAAAAGCAACATCAAATACTTCATCTACCCAATTGGTGTCCACGCCATTATCTACCACAGAAGTAACTCCAGCTTCATTCATATAGGTCACAAACTCAGAAGCATTCATTAATTCAATATCACTTTGCAAAAATTGAAGTCCAATTTGCGAACTAAAATTTACTTTTACTCCTTTTCCTTTCCCTCTTTTCGTCGTAATAATGATGACACCATTTGCACCTTCTGTACCATAAATTGCTGCAGATGCGGCATCTTTTAATACTTCTAAGTTTTCAATATCGGATGGTGGAATGTTATCAATATTAGAAACTTTCATCCCATCTACAATAAATAAAGGCTCTGAACTACCACTAGATCCTGTACCCCTAATACGAATTCGGGCTCCAGAACCTGGCGAACCAGAAGAAGACGAAACCGTTACCCCCGAAGTACGACCTTGCAAGGCTTGTTCTACTCGTTGATTGGAGACACTTTTAATATCTTCCGCATTTACACTCGAAATAGCACCCGTTACTAAACTTTTCTTTTTAGCTCCATATCCTACAACAACTACTTCATCTAATGCACTTTGATCTTCTTCAAGCGTAACATTAATTGTTTTTTGTTCTCCTACAGGAATTTCCTGGGTTTTGTAACCCACATAACTAAATACTAAAATGTCGGTTGATTTTACATTTTGAATAGTATACTCACCATCAAAATTTGTGGCTGTTCCATTATCCGTTCCTTTTACAGAAACATTCACTCCGGGAACTGGTCCCGTTGCGTCAGAAACAACACCTGAAATTTCTTGTGCATATAAAATACTGAACGATGACAGCAACATTATCAAGAAAAAGTTTTTAAAAAATTTGTTTTTCATATTGTTAATTAATTAGGCTATTGGTTAGGTAAAAAGCATTTTTTAAGCTGTTTATTATCAAAAAATGAATAAACACATTACATTATTTTCATCTTCTTAAACAAAAAATCATTTTATTTGCACAAATGTATACTCAATATTAACAAATCTTTAATACAATTTTATCAAATGTCAATATATTTTTGATAAAATTGTGTTAAATTAAGTTCAGTCATTTATGCAAAAAAAGATTCATAGGGAGATTACACAGCTATCGCAAGCGGATAGTTTTCTCGTATATTATAGAGTAAAAGACGACTTTGACTTCCCTTTACATTTTCATCCTGAATACGAATTGAACTTTATTTACAACGGTGATGGTGTGCGAAGAGTGATTGGCGATCACATGGAAGAAATTGGCAAATACGAACTCGTTTTGGTCGGTCCAAATCTACCGCATTGCTGGGAACTTCATCAGTGCAAAAACAAAGAAATTCACGAAATCACCATTCATATCCATAATGACTTGCTAGATGAAAAGCTATTGTCACGCAGAGTGTTTAAGTCTATTCGAGATATGTTAAACAGATCTATTCACGGAATCTTGTTTTCTGAAAAAGTTACAGAGGAAATCATGCCAAGATTGCTTGAACTTCCCAAATTATCTGGGATTGATTACTTTTTAGAGTTTATTTCCATCCTACAAGATTTGTCTAATTCACGCAATCAGAAACTACTATCTACCTCTTTCTCAAATTATAACGAATTTGAGAATAGTGACAAGATCAAAAAGATATATGAGTACATTCAAAATAATTTTGATCGCAAAATTACATTGGATGAAATTTCATCCTTAATCAACATGACTCCCGTTTCTTTTAACCGTTTTATTAAGAGTAGAACTGGCAAAACGTTTATAGCTTTCACCAACAGTACGCGCGTGAGTTATGCAACACGCTTCCTTTTAGAAACAGATATGAGCGTAGGAGAAATCGCGTATAAATGTGGCTTTAACAACTTGGCACATTTCAATAGAATGTTTAAAAAAATAAAGAAAGCAACCCCAAGCGAATTCCGCGCAGCGTTTAATGGCATTCAAAAAGTACTCTAATACTATTTTGTCAATTTTGAATCATTTTTAACTTTTATATATAAAAAAATATCAAGTTTTGATTATTTATGTACAATCGCGCTCATTATTATATCATACATTTACACATACAATCCAATGAAAAAAAGCACCAATGATTAAACGACACTATAAAATAATAATAGCAGCAGGAATGATGTTTAGTTTTTTTGGGTTTGTGATGAACAAAAAAAGTGGATCAAGCATGGAAGTTTTAAAAATAGCAACTGTTGAGCAACGAGTTGATTCTTTATTAAAAATAATGACCTTAGATGAGAAAGTAGGTCAGATGAATTTATACAATGGATTTTGGGATGTTACGGGACCAACGCCCGAAGAAGGTTCTGCAAAATTGAAATACGAACATCTTCGAAAAGGTTGGGTTGGCGCTATGCTGAGTGTTCGCGGTGCTAGAAATGTACAAGAAGTACAACGCATTGCCGTAGAAGAAACACGTTTAGGAATTCCGTTATTGATCGGATTTGACGTCATTCACGGATACAAAACGTTGAGTCCTATTCCATTAGCAGAATCAGCAAGTTGGGACATGGAAGCTATTCAAAAATCAGCACGGGTGGCAGCTACGGAAGCTTCTGCCGCAGGCATCAATTGGACGTTTGCTCCGATGGTTGATATTTCAAGAGATCCACGTTGGGGACGCGTTATGGAAGGTGGCGGAGAAGACCCATACTTGGGAAGTAAAATTGCTCGTGCGCGTGTACAAGGTTTTCAAGGTGATGACTTAACGGACAAAAGTTCCATCGCCGCGTGTGCCAAACACTTTGCAGCCTACGGATTCTCAGAAGCAGGAAAAGAATACAACAGCGTAGATATTGGAACCTCTACCTTATACAATACCGTACTTCCACCCTTTAAAGCAGCAGCGGATAGCGGTGTAAAAACGTTCATGAACTCTTTCAATGAATTGAATGGCGTTCCCGTCACAGGAAGCGAATTTTTACAAAGAGACATCCTAAAAGGAGCTTGGAATTTTGACGGTTTTGTCGTTTCTGATTGGGCTTCTATCAACGAACTTATTTTTTGGGGACACGCGAAAGACAAGCGCGAAGCAGCCATTATTGCGTCCAAAGCAGGTTCTGATTTAGACATGGAAGGCTATGTATATGTGCGCGAATTGGTAAAACTTGTAGAAGATGGTGTTGTGAAAGAAAGTATTGTTGACGATGCGGTACGTAGAATTTTAAAAGTAAAATTTGAATTGGGATTGTTTGACAACCCTTATATATACTGTGATCCTGAAAATGAAAAAGCAGTGATCGGAAAAAAAGCACATCATGAAGCTGTATTGGATGTGGCGAAGAAGTCAATTGTGTTACTTAAAAACGAAGGCAACTTACTTCCACTACCAAAAAAAGGACAAAAAATAGCATTGATTGGACCTCTTGCTGCGGACAAAAACAGTCCGTTAGGAAGTTGGCGCATTGCTTCAGAAGACAATACCGCAGTTTCTGTTTTGGAAGGAATGAAAAAATATACTGGCAATACGTTAACACATAAAAAAGGGGTAAATTTAGTAGACGGGCATGCAGCATTTATTGAAGAAGTTGTCGTCAATACCACCAATCGTGATGGCATACAAGATGCCGTAAATACTGCAAAAACTGCGGATGTTGTAGTCATGGTATTGGGGGAACATGGTTTTCAAAGTGGCGAAGCGCGAAGTCGAACCAAGTTAGATTTACCAGGTTTGCAACAAGAATTGCTAGAAGCGGTTTATGCTGTCAATAAAAATATTGTACTCGTTTTAAACAACGGACGACCGTTAGCGATTGAATGGGCAGCCGAGCACATTCCTACCATTGTAGAAGGTTGGCAACTAGGAACACAATCTGGAAATGCCATTGCGCAAGTATTGTATGGCGATTACAATCCGAGTGGAAAGCTACCGATGACCTTCCCAAGAAATGTAGGGCAAGTTCCTATCTATTACAATTATAAAAGTACTGGAAGACCGAGCAATGACAATGACAATGTATTTTGGTCACACTATATTGATGTGGAAAACACGCCATTATATCCGTTTGGTCACGGGTTGAGTTATACAACTTTTGCATACAAAAACTTCAAAGTACACGGAGATGAATTTGCGATTGGCGAAGATATTAAAGTTACGGTTGATGTAACCAACACAGGAAATTATGACGGAAAAGAAGTGGTACAACTCTACATTCGCGATTTGTTTGGAAGCGTTACGCGTCCTGTAAAAGAATTGAAAGGTTTTGAATTGGCACACTTCAAAAAAGGAGAAACCAAAACCATCGAATTTACACTCACCGAAAAAGAACTGGGCTTTTTCAACAATCAAGGAAAATATATCGTAGAAGCGGGCGATTTTGAAGTATTTGTCGGTGGAAGTTCATATACCGTATTAAAAGACACATTCATATTAAAACATTGATTTTGTGCACTACTACACACTAAATTAATACACATTAGTTTATTTATTTAATTCTTAAAAGATGCTCTGTTTGTTGGGCATCTTTTTTTCTTAGGTGTTTGGGATTAGTATTGAGAAGTTTCGATTGTTATACCAATTTACATTTAAAATGGTATTATTATATTTTTTGTCACGAATACACGAATCTTTTTTTTAGATTACTCTTGTGTAGATTGCACACGAATATTCGTAAAGACGTTTCAAAAAATCGTAAATCCAACCGTCCCTTCGAGTGGCGAATCTATGATTCGTTGTATCGAGAAGTACTATGAAACGGAATGGTGTTTGGGATTAGTAGTGAGATATTAGTAGTGAGAATTGAGTATTGAGAAGTTTCGATTGTTATACCAATTTACATTTAAAATAGTATTCCTATATTTTTTGTCGCGAATACACGAATCTTTTTTTTAGATTACTCTTGTGTAGATTGCACACGAATATTCGTAAAGACGTTTCAAAAAATCGTAAATCCAACCGTCCCTTCGAGTGGCGAATCTATGATTCGTTGTATCGAGAAGTGCTGTGAAACGGAATGGTGTTTGGGATTAGCAGTGAGATATTAGTATTGAGTATTGAGAACTTTCGATGGTCATTCCTGTGCAGCCAGAAATCCAAATAACATCAAAGTAGCTTCCATAATAGGCGCGGACTGAGCCTGTCGAAGTCCACACAGCGCCTGTCAAAGTCAAAGCTCCAAAATAGCATCCTCCGTAAACGCGTAATTCACTATATTTTCTAAAGTTGATCGTGTATTTAATCCTGTGAACAAACTGAATGCAGGTAAAATTAATTGTTGCGAATTGACTTGAAAACAAGGAAGTTTCAAATATTGTCTGCCTTTCATTTTAATGCGAACGCCCGGATGAATATGTCCTGAAATATAATACTTGGCTGCTGAAACTTTCACCGTATCGTGTACAAAAACGAGCGCGTTGTATTCCGCTTGTTTTTTGGTGAGAAAGCCTAAACTTTCGTAAAATCGGGTAGGAAAACGATCGTGATTGCCGCGAATGAGTATCTTTTCCAAATCGTCAAACTGTTGCATCCATTGTATAAAAACATCAAAATTCTGATTGTATTCCGCATGAAACAAATCGCCCACAACGATTAACTTTTTCGGATTAAAATTTTCGATCAACACTTGCAAACGTTGCAAATCGTTCATTAAAATAGCATCTGGCACCGCAATGCCATGTTGCCGAAAATGTGCCGTTTTCCCAATATGAATGTCTGACAAAATCAGTGCTTCTTGCGCTTCCCAAAACAGCACACGTTGATTGGTTAAGGTCAACACTTCATTTCCAAAATGGATATCTTTGGTAACTATATTCACGTAATTAATTTATACTGTTGTTTTTGCAAACGCGCAATCCGATCGCTCAATTTTTCACTGCTCATCGTTTCGCGCAAGCCATCTACTTTGATGGGAAAACTCAACGGCGTATACCCTTTTGCTTCTTTCAAAATGACCGTGCTTTTCGAAATCCGATCAAACGCTTCTTGCAAACGCGCTTCTTCCAATTGTTCGTTAAATACTTCCGTATACGCTTGTCGCAAAAGTAAATTATTTGGTTCGTAATCTTCCAAAACTTTAAAAATTAAGCTGGAAGAAGATTGCAAACTTTTGTTCGTTTTTCGGGCGCCAGGTTGCGATTGCACTACCAAACCTGCAATAACGGCAATATCACGAAATTTCCGACTTGCCACTTCCGATGCGTTGATACTTGCAATGACATCGTCCATTAAATTTTCTTTCGAAAGAATCGTTTTCAAATTTGTTGTTGTCACAGGAATGTCTTGATCGCTCAACAACCCAAAACCGTAATCGTTCATGGCAATGGAAAAAGTAATTGGAAGTATTTTCCCAATGCGATATGCAATCAACGAAGCCATAATTTCATTGACCAAACGTCCTTCAAACGGATAGAAAAACAAGTGACAACCTTCTTTCGCTTGTATTTTCTCCACTAAAAATTCATCCGACTTCGGAATGTGCGAATGTTGCTGTTGCGTTACCAACAACGGATTCAAAAACTTCAATTCGCGTTCTCGGGGAGACGGTTGCAGTGCATCGTTCAGCTTCAAGCGTAAATAATGACTCAAATAGGAAGTCAACGGCAAACGTCCGCCTTTCCAACTTGGCGTAATTGCTTTTTTCGCTTTGCTCCTTCGCACATACACGGTCATTTCTTTAATATGAACAATTTCCAAGACTCTTCCCGCAAGGACAAACGGCATTCCTACTTTCAATTTTGAAATGAAATATTCTTCAATCATTCCCAAATGTCCGCCTTTCATATAGCGCACCCGCAACATCGCGTCACTCACAATCGCACCAATATTCATGCGGTGCAACATGCTGATGCGTCTGCTTTTGACAATGTACAATTGCTTTTCTTCGTCAAAAACGACTTTGTGAAATTCCTCATACGCATGTAACGTTGTGCCGCCTTTCGTAATGAACTGCATTGCCCATTCAAAATCATCTTGGGTAAGGTAGGAAAACGCATGAGTTTGTTGCAAAATTTGAAACGTTTCTTCTCGTTGAAAACCTTCTCCAACTGCCAGCGTAACTAAGAATTGTACCATCACATCATACGTCAACACCATCGGCGTTCGGGCTTCTACATCGCGTTGTTTTACGGCTTCTTTTAAAGCGGAAACTTCAATTAATTCGAGCGTATGCGTCGGCACGAAATAGACTTTCGAGACTTCATACGGTGAATGTCCGCTACGACCTGCACGCTGAATGAACCGCGCAATTCCTTTGGCGGAACCGATTTGCACCACACAATCCACAGGTTTGAAATCGACTCCCAAATCGAGAGAAGACGTACAGACTACAACTTTCAGTAAATTTTGATTGATGGCATCTTCAATCCAATTGCGCAATTTGGCATCAATAGATCCGTGATGAATCGCGATTTGTCCCGCCAAGTCTGCATCTTCTGCCAATAATGATTGATACCACAATTCTGCTTGCGCACGTGTATTTGTAAACACCAACGTGGTATTATTTTCGTAGATTACTTTTAGTACATTTTTGGCGAGTTGCTTTCCCAAATGTCCCGCCCACGGTAACAATTCCACCTCATCGGGCAACAGCGAAATGATTTTTAGTTTTTTCTTTTCTTTAGAAGTAACAATCGTTGTTTTGACATTTTCGTAGGGAATTAATACGTTTTTGGCTTCTTCTAAATTGCCAATGGTTGCCGAAACGCCCCAAATTCGAATGCTTGGCGACAATGAGCGTAAACGTGCAATTGCCAATTCGGTCAATACGCCGCGTTTGGTGGAAAGCAGTTCGTGCCATTCATCCGCCACCACGCAGCGAATATGTTTGAACCAACGCGAGTTTTTCTTTTGCGAGAACAACAAGTGCATCGTTTCGGGTGTGGTCAATAAAATATCAGGCATGTTGCGTTCTTGTTTGCGTCGCACTGCCGTAGAAGTGTCTCCGTTTCGAACGGCGGCTTGCCAATCGAGACCGATTTCGTCAATGGCAGCTTGCATCGCGATTTGTAAGTCTTTCGCTAACGATCGCAACGGACTGATCCAAAGCAATTTGATGCCCTTTTTATACTGGTCAGGATGATTCAAATAGTCAATCAACACGGCTAGAAACATGGAATATGTTTTTCCAAACCCTGTCGGTGCTACAACCAATCCGTGATAGTCTTGCGCATACTTTTTCCATGCGTTCAATTGAAAATCAAATGGAGAAAATCCCTTGTCAGCCATCCAGTTGTGGATGATTCGGTAGCCTTCGGTTTGTTGGAGTTTGGGCATTTTTTCGGGTTTTGGGTTTTGGGTTTTGGGTTTTGGGTTTTGGGTTTTGGGTTTTGGGTTAATTTGTTTACTCTCTGATTGTTTCAAAGTATAAACTGTTAAACTAATAAACTCTTAAACTTCTTTTTATGTTGATTACTAAAAATTATGCTTTGATACTTACAGATTACTTCGTCATCCTTCCTCGTAATGACGTTTCATACACTCTCAATACTCAATACTAATATCTCACTACTTCTTCAATACGTCTTTGCGAGGCGAAGCCGTGGCAATCCGCTGGTTTCATACTAAAAGTGTGCTTTGATACTTACAGATTACTTCGTCATCCTTCCTCGTAATGACGTTTCATACACTCTCGATTCTCAATACTCAATACTAATATCTCACCACTACTCAAGAACTAGTGAAAATCAAATCCTTCACACTTTCAATGGTATCAATTTCGTTGACGGTTTTGTCTTTTCGCCAGCGTTTGATTCTTGGAAAACGCAAAGCAACGCCCGATTTGTGGCGTTTGCTCAACGCGATGCCTTCAAAGGCGATTTCAAAGACCAACTCAGGTTTGACCGTGCGCACAGGTCCAAATTTTTCAATCGCGTTTTTGTTTACCCAACGACTGATTTCTGTGATTTCCACATCAGTGAGTCCTGAATAGGCTTTGGCAACCGTGACCAAACCGTCTTCTTTTTGTACGGCAAACGTATAATCAGTGTATTTGGAACTTCGGCGTCCGCTTCCTTTTTGGGCGTAAATCATGACGGCATCAATGGTTAACGGATCTACTTTCCATTTCCACCAATCGCCTTTTTTACGTCCTGTGTGATAGGGTGATTTTTTTTGCTTCAACATCAAACCTTCCGAATTGACACTGCGCGAGTGTTCGCGGATTTCGTGCAATGCTTCCCAATTATCAACCTTTACTATTTCAGATAGTTGAATGTTTTCTGCTTTGCTTTGCTGAAAGATCAACTCTAGTTTTTCACGGCGTTCCGCTAAGGGTTTTTCACGAATGTCCTCATTTTCAAATTCCAATATATCGTACGCATAAAACCCAACAGGCACTTCTTCTAATAGTTTTTTAGAGATGTTCTTCCGATTTAAGCGTTTTTGCAAATCGTTGAATAATAATACACTGCTATCTTTGATCGCGAGAATTTCACCATCGATCACAAAATCGTGCTTCCAAGTTTGAAAGACTTCCGTGAGTTCGGGAAATTGTTTTGTAACGAGTTCTTCGCCTCTGCTCCATATAAATAATTCGTTGTTTCGCTTGACGATTTGCCCGCGAATGCCATCCCATTTGTATTCTGCTTGCCAATCGTTGATGTCGCCCAATTCATCCAATTCTTTTTCCAACGCGTACGCCAAACAGAACGGATAGGGTTTGGAATTGTCGTAGTTGATGTGACTTCCCGAGAGCAATTCGTCAAAGGTAATGGAGTTGATATCCCAATTTCCAATGATGCTGTGCATGAGTTGATTGGCGTCAATGTTTGTCAGTTTCGCCAACGCGTTGACCAAAGTTTTTTTAGAAACTCCAATTCGGAAGCTTCCACCAATGAGTTTGTTAAAGATCAATCGTTCTTGTGCTTCCAATCCGCTCCACGCGTTGAGTACATATTCTTTTTTTTCTTCGTCTGTTTTTGATTTGAGTTGAAGGAGTTCCTGCATCCACGCATCCAACGATTTTTCGATGTGGTGTGTTGGTGGTGGCAAGAGCAACGCTAGGGTTTCTCCCAAATCGCCCACGGTGCTGTAACTTTCTAAAAACAACCATTCGGGCAATGCTGTGATTTCGGCACACCATTGTTTCATGAGGGAAGATTTTACAGGTCGTGGCGGGCGTTTTCCTGTAAAGAGCATGATCATCCACAACTTGTCTTTGTCTTCCGCGACTTTGAAATATTCAACTAATGCCGCAATTTTAGCATTCGTTTTGTTCGTGATTTCTATCGCGCTGATGAGTGCTGAAAATCGTTTCATACCGTTGCTTCTTTTTTGGCTTCTGCCGCTTCTAATTCGTTGTCGCCATATTCCGTGATGACTTCCGCCGCAGCGATTCCAATTTCATTTAAGTATTTGGCAAACGTGGCTTGCGAACCATGCGTGACGTATACTTTTTCAGCTTCTGAAGCTTTGACGGCTTGCAACAAACCATCCCAATCGGCATGATCACTGACGGCAAAACCTGCATCGACGCCTCGCCAACGTCGGTTTCCGCGAATTTGCATCCAACCAGAACAGATCGCCGTCGCGGCATTGGGCACACGTTTGAGCATTTTGCTTCCTAGTAATCCTGGTGGCATGATGATGATTTTGTTTTGAATGTCTGCTTTGTTGAAGTTTCCATCCAAACGTGTTGTTTCTGGCAAGACAATTCCCGAACTTTCAATCGCGTTATTGATGTGATAGATGGCATTGTGTACGAGAATTTCGTCTATACCTTCTACTAGTTTCATGATGCGCTGTGCTTTTCCCAACGAATAGCCAAATAAGACACTCGTGCGCTTGTTGGCTTGGTTTTGTAGGATCCAATTGTGAATTTGTTGTTGCAACGTTTCTTCGGGCAACCATTTGTAAATCGGCAATCCGAACGTGCTTTCCGTAATGAATTCGTGACATTTTACCGTTTCAAACGGAATGGTAATGTGGTCGTGTTTTACTTTGTAATCTCCCGTGAAAACGACTACTTTTCCTTTGTATTCCAATCGAATTTGTGCCGAACCGATGATGTGTCCCGCAGGATGAAAACTGAGTTTTACACCGTTGATGGTTTTTGGTTCGTTGTAATTGAGTGTTTCCACCGAAATGTCGTCACTGATGCGATGTTTGAGAATATTTTTGGTATGTGTGTGACATAGATAGTGTTTCATTCCCCAACGTGCATGATCGGCGTGTCCGTGGGAAATAACGGCATAGTCCACAGGCAACCAAGGATCTAAATAAAACTTCCCTGGAATGCAGTAGATTCCTTTTTTTGTGAATTTTACGATCTTCATTGTAGCAATTTTTCGTGTGTAGTACACTTTTGTAAAAATACGGCTTTTCTTTGATACTGTTTTGGTTGTTGGTTGCTCGTTGTTGGTTGTTCGTTTTTTGTTTTTTGTTTTTTGTTTTTTGTCAATTTGTTTGTTTGTTGATTTGTTTGAAGTTTTGTGCTATTAGTTTGTGTTTTGAAACTTCTCAATACTCAAAACTAACATCTCACTACTTCTTTGATACGTCTTTGCGAGGCGAAGCCGTGGCAATCTGTTAGTTTCATACTAAAATTATGCTCTGATACTTACAGATTACTTCGTCATCCTTCCTCCTTGACGTTTCATATACTCTCAATACTCAATTCTCACTACTAATAGCTCACTACTAATTCCTAATACCAAATCCACTAATGCCTTCTAACTTCCTATGTAGGTTCTCACCTCCGCAGAAACGACAATCGAAACTTCTCAATACTCACTACTAACTTCTCAATACTCCTTTGATACGTCTTTGCGAGGCGAAGCCGTGGCAATCTGTTAGTTTCATACTAAAATTATGCTCTGATACTTACAGATTACTTCGTCATCCTTCCTCGTAATGACGTTTCATATACTCTCAATACTCAATTCTCACTACTAATAGCTCACTACTAATTCCTAATACCAAATCCACTAATGCCTTCTAACTTCCTATGTAGATTCTCACCTCCGCAGAAACGACAATCGAAACTTCTCAATACTAACATCTCAATTCTCACTACTAATAGCTCACTACTAATTCCTTCCCGTTTCAAAGTACTTCTCGATACAACGAATCACAGATTCGCCACTCGAAGTGACGACCTGTAGTTATTCAAAATCAATATGTTACGCCATTTTTACGGGAAAACCGTACTTCGGCTTCCGCTTTTATCAGTATCTTAATAGTACAAAAACTTAGTATTCATTATTTATACCTTTGATTATGAAAAAAAAGAATTTAAAAAGCTTGTCGCTTCAGAAGTCGACCATTTCCAGTTTGCACAGTTATAGCCTTTCTGGCGGAACGGATTCTATTGTAGATGTTGCCACTATCGTTATCATTCGTACTACGGATTATGCAACCAAAACAGGATGCTCACAATTTGCGGTGTGTGATTCTGTTAGCATTTGTCCAGAAGGTGTTCGACCGACAAAGTTTGTAGGACCAGATACCAAACCAGATTCTACCTGTAGAACGGATTATTAGATATTTTTTACTCGATACTCGAGATTTAAAATAGTTCGACTGACTGCTTTGAAGTAGTTGGTTAAAGAATGGAGGGCTTCGAGTGCCTCAGCCCTCTTGGTTTAGTTTACATATTATGGTTTAGTTTTGCTTGATTTCTTTGCCGTTTTCTTAGGGACATGCATGCTAATAAAACACCAACATTTTTAAAACCTTCGTCGTAAATTCCTATATTTGAAATATGAACGTACGATTAACCGAAGCACAAAAGATACAGATATTAAATGCACACGATGTGTACAGCGTGATGCAACAAATTTTACTTCGCCAAAATAAGATACGCCGCGCGCAGGAACATTTTTGGGTTGTTGGGCTGAAAACTGATAACACCATTTTGTTTGTGGAGTTGATAGGTATTGGCACACAAAACCGCGTGAATGCTTCGCCGCCCGATGTGTTCCGTATGGCGATTTATAAACTTGCCGTAAAGATGATTTTGGTACACAACCACCCAAGTGGTAACTTGAAACCTTCGCAAAGTGATAGAGACCTTACCGACCGAATGCTAAAGGTGGGAAAACTGATTAATATTGAAGTGGTAGACCATTTGATTATTACCGAAAGTGGTTTTACGAGCTTTCAAAGCAAAGGCATTATTGCCGAACTAAAAAAAAGCGGTTTGTACGAAATACGAGAACGCGAAAGCGAAATGATGAAGGAATTGCATTTGCGTATTGAGAAGGAGAAATCAGAGAAAGCGAAAGCGATGGAGATTGCGCGTAAGATGAAAGCGAAAGGGTACGATAATCAGACTATTAGAGAATTGACGGGGTTGTATATTCGGGATATTAAGCAGGCTTAGGTTATTTGAGGTTATCTGCAAAATAAAACTAGAATACTTTAAGAGTAATAATGATGAAATAATAGGAATTCATTTTATTACTAACCAAGAATATATGATTAAAATTCCTATCTTTTGCCATTATTAAAATCTTAATAAGATATAGTGATAACAACTAGACAGATAAAGAGGCGATTAAATTCTATAAGTACAGAAATATTAAATGGGGATAACTTTGATAGGAATGACTACGCACGCAAAATCTTGAATTATCCTGCTATGATGGTTCCTAGTGTACAAGAACCCATTATAAGGACACTTATTGACGCCCTCCCTAAAAATTCTTCCATGATAGATCCATTTATGGGAGCTTCAAATACTATAATTACGTCCATGCGTTATGGCATTAATTCTTTTGGGCAAGATATAAATCCGTTATCATTGTTAATAAGTCAAGTTAAAACTAATATTTATTCTGATGATTTAAAAGTTAGCTTTTCAAATTTTCAAAAGAGATTAAATAGAGTCAGATCAGAAAAAATTAATATTAGTTTCAAAAACATTGACAAATGGTTTAAGAAAGAAGTTCAAATTGAATTATCACAAATAAGAAGACTTATCCTTCAAGAAGAAAACCTATTTATCAGAAAGTTTTATTGGGTTGCTTTAGCAGAAGTAATACGATTAACTAGTAATGACAGAACTTCCACTTTTAAAATGCACATAAGAACACAAGAAGATATTAACAATCGAAAACTTTCTCCAAAACAATATTTTATTAAAATATCTCAAAGGAGTATAAATGACATTTTTGAAGTTAAAAATAAACTAATCGAAAATAACTTGGTGGAAAATGATAAATATATTTTTGATGTAAAAGTTGCATGGGGAGATTCTAAAGAAAAGTTAAATACGGAAAGTAAACACAACCTACTTGTGACTTCACCACCTTATGGTGATAACCATACTACTGTAACTTATGGACAGTTTTCATACTTACCTTTGCAATGGATTCCTGTGACAGATATTGATGAAAATATTTCTATGAACTATTTAGATGTTATACAAGAAATTGATTCAAGGAGTTTAGGCGGGAAAAACAAAAGTGATTACACAGTTATTGAAAAGGAAATGTTTTCCAAGTCAAAAACCTTAAAATGTTTTTTCAACAATTTCAATTTAGAAGAAAGAAAAAAAGCAAGGAAAGTTGTAAATTTTATTCATGATTTAGATGTTACTATAGACAATGTTTTGGATAAAATGATACCGAATTCTTATTTTGCTTGGACTGTTGGGAATAGAACTGTAAATAACAGAGAGGTTAAAAATGATCAAATTCTTACTGAAATATTAGAAACAAAAGGAATTAAAATATTCACTGACTTAGACAGAGAAATTTTATCGAAAAGAATGCCTGATAAAAATAACTTTTCTAAAACAATGAGTAAAGAAAAAATCTTAATCTATAAGAGCTAAAACATTAATGAATAATAATTATCACTTTGATATAACCCCGCACATTGTTAAGCAATTAGGAGAGCAATTAGTTTCCGATGAGGTAACCGCACTTTTAGAGCTTATAAAGAACGCCTATGATGCTGATGCGAATTATGTATCTATTGATATTAATACTAAAGGACAATATACTAGCGAAGATTTAATATTCTCAAATCATAAAGGTTATATAGCTGTTGAAGATGATGGTTTTGGCATGAGCGAGGAAACCATAATTAAATCATGGTTATTAATCTCTTACTCAAAGAAACGTGAACAAAAGGCTAAAGGAATCAAAACTCCTAAAGGCAGAACTCCTTTAGGAGAAAAAGGACTAGGAAGATTAAGTACACAAAGGTTGGCAGATATATGTGAAATTCTTACAAACACCAATAATCAGGAAGGAACTCATTTAGCGTTTAACTGGAAAGATTTTGAAAAAAAAGATCGGCTATCAGAAGTAAGAATAACATCAGAAGAATACAGTCCAAAAATAAATAACGGAACAAAGTTAATCCTCACAAATCTCAACCATGCAGAAGTATGGGAAGGAAAAAATCTAGAACGGTTTAAAGGGGCTGTTTCTCAAATAATATCTCCTTACAAAGAAAATAGACCTTTTGATGTTTATTTAACTGTTAATAATGAAATTATTGATCTTGAAAAAATAAATCAAGATTTAAGAAGTTTTGCTATTTCAAAATTTGAATTTTCTTTCAACGAAAGAAAAATTCAAATAAAAGGAAAAACTAGATTATCTAAGTTTATTGGAAACAAAAAGGCAGATTTTGAAGATTTTCTACAATCAGACAATGGTAAAAAGTTTTACAGCTTTTTAAATGATAAAAAATATAATGACATTATATTATCCAATCATAAAAACTTCTTCATAGAATTAAATAATGTGTTCACAATTGATGAAATTCCAGGTTTAGAAATTTTCAATGGTGAAATAGCTAATCCCGGAGCATTCAAAGGCATTATTGATGAATTTAGCTATGATAATTGGCTAACTCATGATGAAAGAATTAATAGTATTTTTAATAGCTTGACTAATTATAGAACTTTCACACAAAGTCAAGCAGGAATTAAATTATTTAGAAATGGTTTTGCAATAAAACCTTTTGGTATAAACGGAGAAGATTGGCTTAAACTTTCAGATTCCCAAACAAAAGCTTCTTCTTATTATCCATTAAGACCAAAAAATGTCATTGGTTATTTTGCTATTGATGAAGGTATTAACAGAAATCTTAAAGACAAAACAGATAGAGAAGGCTTAGTATCTAATCCCTATTCAAGGAATTTTTTTACTATGGCACTTTTTATAACTAGACAAATAAATAGTTATCAAGAGAGAATTCGAAGAGTATATAATGAATATCTAAAAACATACAAAACAAAAAACAGTGGTATAAAAACTACTACGCAGTCATTTAACCACATAAATAGTATTGTTACAGATTCGACCTCAGTTGCGGGTGAATTAAAAGATATTGGCCCTACCGTCAACAAATTAGCAAATGAACAAGCAGATGTTGTAAATGATGTAATAAACAATTCTCTTTTTGCTTCAGAAGAAAATAAAGAAAATGTAAAAAAAGCTCAAAAATTACTTTCAAAGTTACAGAAAATTCAAGCTGCTTTTTTAAAAGTTGAAGCTATCATCAAAAAAACAGAAAAGCTTAACGATGTAATTAATATTCTAGAACCAAAAATAAGAACATTAGAGGAACAATTAGATAATTTTTCAGAATTAGCTGGTTTGGGTATAACTGCTGAATCCATAAGTCACGAATTTTTAAATATTGCAGATAATCTAAACGAAAGGGCTTTATTGTATCAGCAAAAGCTGAAAGACAATAGACTTACTGAGTCTGATAGCTATATTTTATTAGAATATATTAATGAAACTGTAAATGGCCTAAAAATACAATTAAGACATATTGATCCCGCTCTTAAATATAAACGAGAAAAGAAAGGTGAATTCAGTCTTTCAAAATACTTATCTGACGAAAAAGAATATTATAAAAAAAGGTTCCAATCAAAAGGTATTGATGTAATTATTGACATTAAAGACGATTTTTCATTAAAAATCAACAAAGGGAAACTTACCCAAATAATAGACAATATTTTGATAAATTCAGAGTATTGGTTAAAAGAAAAAAAATTAAAAGAAAAACTTTTTACTCCCCAAATACATATTACTGTTGAGCAACCATGGCTATATATTTCAGATAATGGTTTTGGCATCCCCAAAAATATCGAAAACCAAATATTTGAACCTTTTGTATCTACAAAACCCAAAGAAGAAGGAAGGGGTTTAGGACTTTTCATTGTCATGCAATTATTAGATGCCATGAACTGTACTATCTCTCTAGAACCTAAACGAAATGAGTTTGACAAAAGATACATATTTGCTATTAATTTAAGTAATGTTATGATTTAATATGAGTAAAAAAACTACCATCAGTCTAAAAGAAGCTCCTAATTTAACTGAGATAGCTGTTAATTCAATTTATACCTTATTAGAGCAAGAAGGTATAGAAACTGTATTATATATTGACGATAAGTTTGATATCGAAGAACAAAAGAGCTTTTTTATTGGCATGACAAAGCAAATTAAAAGTTCAAAAAACTATCCTAAAGAAGATATATTAGAAGAAAAAATTAATTGGCACCTTTCTGATTCAGCTTTCAACACAGAAATTCAAAAGATATGGGATAAAAATGACGATAAAAAAAATCTAATTCATGGATTGTCAAGTTTTTTAGGAGATAGCGAAAGCTCAAATATTATTCCTGCGTTAGAATTTGAAAACCACTTTAAAGATGGAAACATTATATTTCTCACTCCTCAACAATGGATAGATCAAAAAGAAGAAATTTTAAAAACACTAAAAGAAGAAAAAAGAATATTATGTCTATTTGATTTTGAGTTGGAAGGTTTTTTAGGTCCAAATAAAGAACAGAATGGAATAGAATTAACAAAAAGTCTCATTGAAAGTGAGCATTCAGATAAAGTTATTTGTGGAATATTTTCACATAAATACAGTGAAGAAGATGAAGATAGTTACAGAAAAAAATACTCTGAACAGTTTAGTTTAGATGAAAGGTTTTTTTGTACAATATCTAAAAGTCGTTTTGCATTTGATCCTAAACTAAGTGGCTTCGCAGAAGGAATAAAGTATATTTTATCTACTAAATATGTTGAAGATCTAAAAGGAAAATCTATAAAAATTATTGAAGAAGCAAATATATCATCAATCAATACCTTGCAAAATATTTCTCCTAAAACATTTAATCAAATTGTTCAAAAGTCTTCATACAAGGAAGGTGTATGGGAGATCAAAACCCTATTTCGATTAAACAATATATTAAGTTCTGATGCCAATTATACTTCTTTATTAGATGAAAATATAAGAAAAGAGTTTGTAGAATCTATTGAAAAAATAAGAAACATTGACAACGTTGAAACCGGTTATATTACTGAAAATTATAGTCCAGAATCTTCTGAAATAAGAAAAAAAGAATTGTATACTAGACAACAACTATTAAATAAACTTAATCTTCCTTTAGCAAACGGCGATATGTTTAAAATAGGTAATAAAGAATACATATTATCCGTACAACCTTGTAACTTAGCATTAAGAAATAATGGTAAAAGAAGTAGAGATTATAATAAGGGTGTTTTAATCCCTTTATCCAAATTAAAGAAGCAAAAGTTTAATCAAACAACTTCATATAAACTTTTTAGCACTGATTTATCTAATGATGAAATAATAGTAGCAACATTTCCTGATTATAAAATTATAAATCTTGACTTATTGGATTTAACAGTTTTTAATTCTGACAACTTTTCTTCAATTGATTTAACTATTGATAATATCGAAAATAATGTTATAATTCAATCTTCTTGGAAGAAAAGATATAGGTACATTCATAAAAATATTTTAAAACATGAAAAGGCTTATATAGCTTATGAAAAGATTAAAAATAGTCTCAAAGGCAATATGAGTGATGAATTAAAATTATTAAACCCATATTTTGACAGACCTTTTTGTATAAATAAATTTACGATTGGAAAAGTAAATGTTTATAATAAAAACGAAAGAATCTTCAACTTTCCTATAGAACGAATAAAACGCTACAATAACCCTTTTGCAATAGATCTATTACAAAACTTCATGTCTTATCTATCACGCAATGGTTTTGAAGTTGATTTTACTAATAAATAAAACAACCACAAAAAAACCACCCAAACCATTTCCATAAAAAACAATTCAGGTGGTTTTACTAGTTTAAAGAACGTGCGTGCTATGCGATAAGCAGATTACTTCGTCGCTGCGCTTCTCGTAATGACGTATCAAAACGGGCAGATGACTGCTTCGCTGCGTTGCTCATAATAAGCATGGCGTTACACATTCTCTGTGTTTACGACATCATCATCCGTTGGTACTTCATCGTTGATGGAAGTATCTGTGGTATTGGATGTGTTGCGAATACGAGCATACACGGTTTGGTTGTAATGATTGGTCAGCTCGTTTACTTCATTAAGCAAGGTTTGATGTACGGCATTGGTACCCAATGTAGCATGCGCTTGTATATGAGCCGTTAACTGACGATACACAGCTGCACTGTTGTCGCGCATAGTGGTAAAACTTAGTGCAGGATTGGCGGCACTTTCCGAGATTCTTGCCAAGAAACGATCGTTAAAGGCTTGGTTGGCTGCCGTAAGTTCCGTTACCCAATCGGCAATGCCCAACGTGGTTACCGCCGCTGTCAAAATGGATTCTGTACTCCAATCTGCCAGCATGCTATCAATGACTGCGGTTTCTGCTTGGTAATTCAATCTTGGGATATTATCTCCAAAAGAATTTAAATTGTACAATAAACTGCGAGCCGCTAACTGCTTGGCCTCTTCGTAGTGATGTTGGTGTGACTCTAACAACCCTTTTAATCCCATAAAAGCTTTGTCGCGTCTTTCGTCCAAGTCAATCAGTTCTTGAGTAATGCCACTGCTTTGCTCCTGCTGAAATAGATTGTCCATTTGGTCAACTACTGCTTGTAAGTTGTCTCGCGGAGTTGTGAGCTGTAAATTGACAACATCCTGTGCGTTTACTAATTCTAATACATCTTTTACGTACTGTAAAAATTCGCTATTTCTGTAGCGAGAGAAATTTGGTGTTTCCATAGTCTACTGGTTTTAATGATTACTAATACCAATTAAACTATACAATGCAACCTATAAACTCGTTCATTTGGCATCCTAGTTCCTTGTGAATATTTTCCGTAGCTATGGCTATGCAAAAGATTCACGGCGTTCTATGATACAAAAGCAACTTCGTCTATAAAGTCGCATTGTATAGTAGAATTGGTATAATTCTCTTCTTTTTTATAATATTAATCCGCTTTTTTTGCCATACAAAAGCGCTTTTTGGTTCTTTTTTTGGGGGATTTGTTCCTGCAACCCTGCAACAAGGGTTCCCCGAGGGGGATTTGTCCCCGCAACTCTGCAACAAGCTTTTCCCCGTGGGGGATTTGTTCCTGCAGCTCTGCAACAAGCGTTCCCCCGTGGGGAATTCGTTCCTGCAACCCTGCAACAAGGGTTCCCCCGTGGGGGATTTGTTCCCGCAGCCCTGCAACAAACTTTCCCCATAATTTTCAATGCTTCTGCAATTGCACATGCTACTTTTGGTATTCGTAGGTAGCAAGCATCACTTTGCATTGCCTGTTTCAATATCATAAAAAAACTTGCTCCTTCTTCATATGAGTTTATAAGCGTCATATATTTTTTGTAAGCGTTACTTTTTTACAAGATGAATCTCATAATTTTTTTGGAAAAAATTCCTATGAACCGTTATAAAACATGACAAATTCAGGAAAAACATCCCTACCCTTTTCTATATTTTCTTACGAAAACAAGGATTGCAACTAGGCATTTGTTGCAAGTTTGACACGCTTTTCACTTTTAAGACCACTTCTTGCTTTTATAAAAAGGCTACGCAACCATTGCGGCACTTCTGTATCTAACTACTAAACAACCATTATGAAACATAAACTAATCATCGCTATCGTGTGCCTGAGTCTGGTTTCTTGTTGGCTTACAGATGATGACGTAGGCGGTGCTAGTTTCACGAGTGCGTATACTCCTGTGATTCTTTCTCGAACCGATTTTGAAAACTCAATTACAGTGCAAGCAGCGCGACCTATTGAAGAAACAGGAAAAATATATGTCATCGGCAATTACTTGTTTGTCAATGAACCGTATGTAGGGTTTCACATTATCAACAATGCAAATCCGTCGAGTCCGGTGGTGGAAAAGTTTTTAACCACACCTGGCGTTACCGATATCATTTTTAAAGGAGAATCTTTTTACATTAATCAAGCAGTAGATTTGGTGGCTTTAAAGTTTGCAGATGGAATGACCAACGTTATTGAAACCAAACGTGTAAAGAATGTATTTCCTGTAATTTGGGCTCCTGACGGATCTTATACTGAGGTGACTGAAGATGAAGTTGTAGTGAATTGGACTTTAAATTAAAAACAAATGAAAAAGTATATATATATAATTATCGCAAGCTTCACACTAGTCCTTGTAGGCTGTGATGCCGATAGTGCGAATTCGGACGCAAGCACTTCTGCGGAGTCCGGACAATCAGGATCGTTGGCGCGATTCACCATTTTAGACAACCATTTGTATACCGTAGATTTTCTGAACTTAAATGTATTTGATATTAATGATGTCGAGAATCCGATATTGGTCAATTCGGTAAATGTCGGTTTTAACATAGAAACCTTATTCTCGTATAAATCGTACCTGTACATCGGTTCCAGAAACGGAATGTTTATTTATGATGCTACTAATTTTGAAACACCTCAGTTTCTCTCGTCGGTAGAACATTTTACGGCCTGTGATCCTGTGATTGCGACGGCAACACATGCGTTTGTAACGCTAAAAGGCGGAAACCAATGTGGTATTGATTTAAATTTATTGGAAGTGTATGATGTAACGGATGTAACGAATCCGATTTTAATTTCGCAACGAAACTTAGCAGGACCTGTGGGCATGGGCTTTTATGGAGATTATTTATTTGTGTGTGATGATGAAGTAAAAATCTTTGACATTTCCGATCCCGAAAATATGAACCTAGTACACGCCATTAATACCGAAAGCTTTGACGTAATAATTCAGGATAACTTATTGATTTTAGTGGGCGAACTAGGTGTATACCAATATGCTTTAGACCCGAATAATATACAGAATGAAACGATGCTGAGTACGATTGCTTTGTAATAAAAGTATTGAAAGTATCTGTATATAATTGAAGTTGTCTTAAAAGTTTTTGAGAAATGTTATGCTGAACTTGATTCGGTTTAACAACATTTTGCTTTTAAGACAACTTCTTTTTGTGTATTTATTTGATCATTTTTGAAATGTGAGTTCCTTTTACAAACAATTTACAAGTACACCTCTACTACTAAACAATTGAAAAAGATTACCTTAACTACGGGGTTTCCATACTTTTTTTGACGCTACACTCAGTATCTTTGTGTAAACCAAAAAACTATATCATGAAAAAAAGAAACCTAGTATCATTAGTATTGAACAAAAAGCAAGTGTCTAATTTGAATACACAAAGTGTAAAAGGCGGAACAAGTCAACCACAAGCATCCGAGGTAACTTGTAATTCTGTTCCTGTATGGGAAGGCGGTTTGGGTTGCCACATAAAATAAGATTTTTGCCTTACAGCAGTTATACAAGCGGACTTCGGTTCGCTTTTTTTGTGACTATTTCTACCTGATAAGCTCAATTTTAAGAGAAAGAAACAACAAGTTATACCAATTTGATTATAAAATGCGACTTTAGAGACGAAGTTGCTTTGGTATCATAGGACGCAGTGAATGCTTTGCATAGCCGTAGAGTATTCACAAGGAACTAGGATAGCAAATGAACGAGTGTATAGGTGGCATTTTATAGTTTAATGGTATTATACCACAAGAAAAGCGCAACAAATGTTTTTGTTGCGCTTAATTGCATATAAAAACGGATGTTTTAGTAGGTGAAGAAATGTGTATTAAATGGCATAGAAGATTTGTAAAGAAAAAGGTTGCTATTCTAGGCAAAAAACGCAGTATCAGCCTTAGCTAAGGCGAGTATTTTTAACGAAGAAGATTGAATGTTTTTCATAGAAAATTCATGTTATACCATTTTAAGGTAAATTGGTATTATTGAATACGTATTTAACCCGTTGTGTATTTTATCAAAATTCACAACGGGTTTATTGAGCTATAATATGCTAAACGCATAGGTAATATCTACATCTTCAGAGGTACAGGTTTCACCTTGGTACGGAGAACACTCTTCTTCTTCTTCGTCAATGAAATAACGATTGCTTCCCGCAGTAAGCGTTCTGCTTCTGTTATAAGTATACGTCCCCGAAGTATGGTTGTATTCTTGTATGCGTAGTTTGTAGTTGACAGTAACGTTTCTGTTTAGGTTGGATGTTGTGGTATAACTTCCATCTTCAAAAACATCTACATATACCTCATCTAACACATAAATTTCTCCACTGTAATCGTAATCGTCAATGACATTCACCACATCCATACGTAAAGCGCGTGGAAATAATGCTCTAAAAGCTGTTAAGTCGCCATTCGTAAATGGAGTTCCTCCGTTAGCCGAACTCCACATAATAGAACCTGCGTCAAATGCAGATGTTCCCGGAATGTTTACCGCACTGCTTTCTCTGTTGGCTTGCCAGTTGGTATGACGCAATCCTACACAGTGTCCCAACTCATGAATGACTACATTTCTACGGATGTCTGCTCCAAAATCGTCCACACGATCTACGTTGAGTGTTACCAAATTAAACGGACGTCCGTTGGATGGAAAACCTGCACGCCCAAGCACATTGGTAGATTCTACACCAAAGTCGCTTCGAATGGTAATGTGTGCTTGATTGGCATTGAATACACGTACAAAGAATAAGGCGCAATTGTTGATTCCGTTAAGTTCATTGATTGCATTGACGGATTGCGTTTGCAGATCGGTTCCGATAGAATTGTCTAAAAACACATTGATACGCATTCTATCAAGTGACACCAGTTTCCCCGTGTTGTAGGCTTGTTTTGGAATGCCGCCTGTATCCTCGATATGATAATCTTCTATATTTTTACTGTAAAACAAATCGGGTGGTGCTAGGAAATATTCCTCTGTTTCGTAGATGGTTCCTTTTTCATACCCACGGCTATACAATAATTGTACTACTGGATGGTCGTCTGGTGCCAACCATTTTACATCAATACGCGCTACTTCTGCGGCAGATTCTTCTAAAGCTTGTTCAGTTTCGTTCTGACAACTGAAAAAGAGACTACTTCCTACGAATAGGAACAGCCATTTGTAATTGAAAACTTTTTTCATGGTAGTTCTAATTTTTGGTTATTAAATGTGTACGTACATTACAGATCAAAATTACATGATACATTCAATAAAGGCTTACGGAAATACCATACATAAGGTATGAAAAAGCATGTATTTTAATACTTATAAATTACGTATGAATGCTTGACATTAGTAACCATAAGATGATGTTAAACTAACAAAACTTATATGCGCTTGTAATATTTTTTAGGAAAGTATTTTTGATTGTATCATGCTACAGGTACACATAGAACGCATTTCATCAAAAAACAGCAACGTCATTGATTGCAGTGTCAAAATAATCCCGCAAACACATAAACATCTGTATATCAAATAGAAAACTGACTAAATAGCATGAAAAATTTATAAATCCATCTTACTACCTTTTTATATTCTAGGCTATTTAAAGTACTTTGTTATAAGTAAACATTAAAACCAATTACCATGAAAAAAAACTACACACACGCATGTATTGCAGTATTGCTCTGTATCACCTGTGCTGCTTTTGCACAGGTTACTGAAATTGCCACTACTGGACTTTTAAATCCTGTTGGTGTTGCCAAAAATGGAAACACGCTATTTATCAGTTCTGTTGGCAACATGTCTATTCGACAAAAAGATCTTTCAAACACTTCTACAACCGATACTACGGTTTTTTTACCAAACTTCGATTTTGGAGTGTTCTTAACATTTCAAGGAAATGACTTGTACATTCCGATGTTGGCAAACAATAAAGTAGTGAAGATTGATGTTACGAATCCAACAGCCGTTTTAACGGATGTGGTGACCAATGTTCCTACACCTATGGGCTTGGCTTTTCGCAACAACGAATTGTATATTTCACTACGGCAAGATGCTAAAATTGTAAAAGTAGATCTTACACAAAGCAATCCCACGGCAGTCGATGTAGTTACAGGAATACCTGGCACTTTTGTAAATGGCATCGCTTTTCGTGGAGACGAGTTATTTATTACCCATGGGAATACCATCTCAAAAATCAATGTTACTGATGCCAATCCTGTATTGACAGAAGTGTTGATAGCTAATAGCAACCCAGTAGATGTTGCCTTTGATGGAAACTTTTTATATTTTTCATTGCCAAGCGATACTGCTGTAGCCAGAGCAGATGTAACCCAAGCTATGCCAGTCATTGATACATTTTTAACGCTGCCAAATGGTCCTTGGGGATTGTTGATTGATGGAAGTGATTTATACATCGCAGAACAAACGGGCAGCAGAGTGGTACTATTTGATTTAACCACCTTGAGTGTGGCGGAAGCTTCCGCAAGAAGGTTTACCTATTATCCAAACCCTACAAAAGATGTGTTACATATTTCAGGATTGACAAATAGTACTTCGTATGTCCTTAGCGATCAACAAGGAAAAGAAATTATGGAAGGAACACTCAATTCTACAGACAAGTTAGATGTAAGTTCGGTTGCCAACGGCATCTACTTTTTAAGATTGAATGACTACGAAGTAAAGAAAATTGTAAAATACTAAACACAGAACGTGATTTTGACATCTTTTGCGTCAATTGGCATCATTTTATGTGCTATTTAAAAAATACAATCGCTGATGAATTTGTTAATTAACTAACATTTGTTCGTTATTCTGTGATTCTTACAAAGAATTTCTTAAAAAATGAGGAAAATCCTCCTTTCTTTGCAGTGAATCTTGCATAGTAAGAGCAGTTTTCTCAAAAAAAAATTGTTTATTTGTTACAGATTTAAAAAAAGAGCGGAATCATTGGATTCCAGATTGTAATAAAATCTAGTAGTACACAGAAAAATCTTCCCCTAAGCCAAAAATTCTGTTGTACTTGATTTTATTGTAAAGGTTGTAATTTTTAGTACCAAATAATAAGTAAATGTATTTGAACACTAAAAAGAACTCCGATAACTATACATTTTAAGCAATTTGATTGTTTTGAAACACGAAAAATGTTTCTAGCTGTTACGAGAAGTCGTAATTCGTTCTTTGGAACGTAAAAAACAGGTTTCAATATGTTTGTTTTATAAATTGGCTAGACTACTTTTGTGTAAAAGACTTAAAATCAGACCTTAAAATTATTTTTGTGAGTTTTTTTTTATATTTTTAAACTGTGAAACTAACCTATACCATTATATTAGTCCTTTTCTGTACCAGTCAGCTGTGGGCAATCAATGCTTCACCTACTGATTATAACAATTCATTAGGTGCTGAAACGTATATAAGTTCGACAACGGATGAATTTATTTTTGAACCTTCCAAAATTGCAGCAGACGATAGTGGCATGATCGTAAATTCTTCTGAAGGAGAAGAGGAAACACTCGATTCTGTGTTAGGATATTTTATCTTTATCTTTTTCTCAGTACTTGTAATTATATTGATAGACAACAGAAATTTAGAGAAACGTTACAAGAAGTTAGTAGCAGATTATAAACACAAAGATTGACACGTAAGTGATCTACATAAAAAAAAGTCGAACGCAATGTTCGACTTTTTTTATACGCTATTTTTTATGTATTATCCAATTCCCTTGATAATATCATATTTTGTAATAATATGATGTACATGATCGCCTAAATCAACCAACACTGCTTGATTGTCTTTGGTAATTAATTTTGAAATATCATCTATCACTGTTTTGTGATGTACAACAGGAAAGGGTTTCTCCATGATGTCTAAAATGTACGTATCGGCAATGTCTTTGTTCTCGATAAACTTAGAAAAAAGAGTCGTTTCATCCACCGAACCTACAAAACTATTGTTCGCATCCACTACTGGAATTTGCGATATTTTAAACTTACGCATTCGTTCAATAGCATGCGATACCAATTCGCCCGTTTTCACCGTTACTAAAGGTTTGTCTACATGATCTTTGATTAAATCAGCCGCAGTGGACACTTCTTCATCCAAAAAGCCACGTTCGCGCATCCAATCGTCATTAAACATTTTTCCAACATACCTACTTCCGTGATCGTGAAATAAAACCACTACTACATCGTCTTTGGTAAAGTGCTCTTTTAATTGCAACACACCTTTAATGGCTGCACCCGCAGAATTCCCCAAAAACATGCCTTCTTCTTTTGCCAAACGTTGTGTGTATACCGCCGCATCTTTATCGGTTACCTTGGTGAAACCATCAATCACACCAAAATTTACATTCGCAGGAAGAATATCTTCTCCAATACCTTCTGTAACATACGGATAGATTTCATTTTCATCAAAAACACCTGTTTCATGATATTTTTTAAACACAGATCCGTACGTATCCACACCCCAAATTTTCACATTAGGATTCTTCATTTTTAAATAACTCCCAACACCAGAAATGGTACCTCCAGTTCCAACGCCCACAACAAAATGTGTGACTTTCCCATCAGTTTGATCCCATATTTCAGGACCTGTACTTTCAAAATGTGCTTTGCAGTTACTAGGATTGTCATATTGATTTACGTACCAAGCATTCGGAGTTTCTTCGCCCAAACGCTTCGAAACCGAATAATACGATCGAGGATCTTCAGGTTCAACATTCGTTGGACACACAATCACCTCGGCTCCAACGGCACGCAAAATATCTATTTTTTCTTTCGACTGTTTGTCTGCCATCACACAAATCAGCTTGTACCCTTTTACAATTGCTGCCAGTGCCAAACCCATTCCTGTATTTCCAGAAGTTCCTTCAATGATGGTTCCGCCAGGTTGCAAACGTCCGTCCGCTTCCGCATCTTCAATCATCTTCAAAGCCATTCTATCTTTTACAGAATTTCCAGGGTTGAAGGTTTCGTATTTCGCCAACACCAAAGCATCAATCCCTTCTACCAAGGCATTCATTTGAACTAAGGGCGTGTTTCCAATAGTTTCTAATATATTTTTTGCGTATTCCATTCTTCTTTATTGAATGGACAAAGATACAAAGTCTGTACAGATTACATAACTTTTATTTCAAAAGTCTATTCATTTAATAGGCTTTTAACGTTACTGAAACTTTATCGCTTTTACAGGTGATATTTTGGTAATGATATAAGAAGGTATTAATAGCATCAATACACACAATACCAAGGTGCCAATATTGAGCGCCAACACTTGCCAAACTTCAATATGTGTTGGAATGATGGAAGTGTGATATTGCTCTGGATTCGGAAACTTTAAAAAGCCAAATGTATGCTGCGCCCAAATAAAGGAAATACCAATAATATTTCCCCAAAGCAATCCTATCCCAATCAAATACGCAGCATTGTACAAAAAGATTTTACGAATGCTCCAATCGCTGCTTCCCAACGATTTTAAAATTCCAATCATGGGCGTTCTATCTAAAATCAGAACTAACAAGGCTGTAATCATATTGATGCCACCAACAATAATAATGATCCCGATGATGAGAAAGATATTTACATCAAACAAAGAAATCCATTCAAAAATAAAAGGAAATTTGCTAATGACGCTTTGCGTGTCTAAGTTATGCGGAATGGCATTGTATACTTCTTCTGTTTTATCTTTGATACTGTTAAAATCATCAATAAAAACCTCAAAATTCCCTACTTCGCCATTTCGCCATTTGTTCATGCGCTGAATGTGACGAATATCGACGATCATCACGTTTTCGTCAAACTTTTGAAAACCCGAATCGTAAATTCCCACAATCTCAAATGTGCGTTCGTTGGGAATTTCGCGCGTATCTTCTTTCAGAAATAACGTTTTAAACGTATCGCCCAACTTCAATTCTAGTCTTCTTGCCATGTAGGCTGACAATAAAACTTCTCTATTTTCACGTTTTTCGGAAACATTTGGAAAGCGACCTTCGGTTAAAAAATCTTCAAAAGCTGTCCAATCGTAATCGTTTCCAACACCTTTTGCCAACACACCTTCAAACGTTTTTTCCGTGCGAATAATTCCTGCTTTTGTCGCTACCGCTTGAATATGTTTAATGCCATCAACCTGCGTAAACGTTGGATAAAAATCTTGTGTTGCCTCCAAAGGCATCAAGGAAACTTCCGAGTTATTATTGTCAAAATTGGAGATTTGAATGTGCCCGTTAAACGCCGCCACTTTTTCTTGGATCGTTTTTTGCAGTCCCATTCCCGTAGCAATCGCCACCATCATCATAATAATGCCAATGGCAATTGCTGCAATGGCAATTTTTATAATCGTCGCCGATACACTACTTTTATACTGTTTTGCCTTAATAATACGTTTGGCAATAAAAAACTCGTAACTCAAATTAAACAATGGTTTATAGATTTTTCAAAAATACATTTTTATTGTTGTTATTAATTGGATTTTTCACAAGATGTGACGCCAAAAAACAACAAACTGTGCAAAATATTGCAGATACTAGTATTTCTTCTCGTGATAAAACCGATAACGCTTCCGCAGATGTGACGCAGAACAATCCTATGGTAGGCGCCAATAAAATCAACGAACTGCTTCCCAAGTTACAAAACAAGCGTGTGGGCATTGTAGCAAATCAGACAAGTGTCGTTTTTACTTCCGACGAAACCTATACACATTTGGTAGATTCGTTGGTAACACTCCATGTGGATGTGAAAACGGTTTTTTCTCCCGAACACGGTTTTCGCGGCAAAGCAGATGCAGGCGAACTTGTCAAAGATGGAAAAGACATCAAAACTGGATTGCCTATTATTTCTCTGTACGGGAAGAATAAAAAACCCTACCCAACACAGCTTGAAAATGTAGATGTTGTCATTTTTGATGTACAAGATGTCGGCGTGCGTTTTTACACGTACATTTCCACACTGCATTATGTGATGGAAGCCTGTGCCGAAGCGAATATTCCTGTAATTGTGCTCGACAGACCAAATCCGAACGGACATTATGTAGACGGACCTATTTTAGAAAAGGAATTCAAGAGTTTTATAGGAATGCACCCAATTCCGATTGTGCACGGCATGACGATTGGCGAATATGCACAAATGATCAATGGTGAACAATGGCTTGCTAATAAGATACAATGTGATTTGACGGTAATTTCGGTAGAAAACTATACGCATCAAACGGAATATAGTTTGCCGATAAAACCATCGCCAAATTTGCCAAATGATCAAGCGATTAATTTATATCCGAGTTTGTGCTTATTTGAAGGAACACCAATTAGTATAGGACGCGGAACGGAAAAACAATTTCAAGTCATTGGAACGCCCGAATACTTTTTGAAGCGACATTTGTACAGTTTTACGCCAAAGCCAAACTTCGGAGCTAAAAACCCGAAACATAACGGAAAAGAATGCAATGGATACAATTTGACGAAAGAACCGCGTTTGTCGGAACTAAAACTAAAATGGTTGTTAGAGTTTTATAAAACACACCAACAATACGCGCCAAAAACGCCATTTTTCAACAAAAACAAGTTCTTTTCCAAGCTTGCCGGAACTAACAAATTACAGCAACAAATTGAAGCAGGCATGTCCGAAGCTGAAATCAAAGCTAGTTGGCAAGAAGGTTTGGAAGCGTTTAAGAAGACAAGAGCTAAGTATTTGATCTATGAGTTGTAGTTAGTTGTTTGTTGTTTGTTGTTTGAAACTATATTTGTCCATTTAAAATTCAGCATTCAACATATATAATTTAAAACGTCAGTTTGAGTAGAAAATCTGTGATTTTCTGTATCGAGAACTACTTTAAAAAACTGAATGAACTTTGAAAAAATCAGCACATCTCGATACTAATTTGCTACACAAATTAACTCGATGTGACGAATCGTAAATTGAAAGAATCCTAATTTAGACAAACACTTTTACATTTAAAATTTAGTATTCAACATGTATCATTTCTAAAACGTCAGTTCGAGTGGTTTTTCGTAATAAAATGAAGAAAAATTGTATCGAGAAGTACTTGGAAGCAGTCTGTTTCATAGCATTTCTCCATACAACGAATCACTTTATTTACTTTGAAATCCAAACGTCACTTCGAGTGAAATCTTGTAAAGATTTAGTATCGAGAAGTACTTAGAAGCAGTCTATTTCATAGCATTTCTCGATACAACGAATCACTTTATTTACTTTGAAATCCAAACGTCACTTCGAGTAAAATCTTGTAAAGATTTTGTATCGAGAAGTACTTGGAAGCAGTCTGTTTCCAAGTACTTCTCGATACAACGAATCACTTTGTTTACTTTGAAATCCAAACGTCACTTCGAGTAAAATCTTGTAAAGATTTTGTATCGAGAAGTACTTGGAAGCAGTCTGTTTCATAGCATTTCTCGATACAACGAATCACTTTGTTTACTTTGAAATCCAAACGTCACTTCGAGTAAAATCTTGTAAAGATTTTGTATCGAGAAGTACTTGGAAGCAGTCTGTTTCATAGCATTTCTCGATACAACGAATCACTTTATTTACTTTGAAATCCAAACGTCACTTCGAGTAAAATCTTGTAAAGATTTTGTATCGAGAAGTACTTGGAAGCAGTCTGTTTCATAGCATTTCTCGATACAACGAATCACTTTGTTTACTTTGAAATCCAAACGTCACTTCGAGTAAAATCTTGTAAAGATTTTGTATCGAGAAGTACTTGGAAGCAGTCTGTTTCATAGCATTTCTCGATACAACGAATCATAGATTCGCCACTCGAAATGACGATTAATATATTATCAAATCATCAAATTAAAACATCACCACATTAAATCCCGAAATAATTAGGCACAAAATACTACTACATATCCTAAGAAATCAATTATCAAATCGACACATTTTCAAATCATCAATTTAAAACATTGCTACATTAGTACATTGACACATTGTTACATTAATTTCTATTCTTCGCTTCAATCCACATCGACATGTATTTCGTGCTTTGAGTATTGTGCAATTGCAACAAGCTTCCAAAAAAGTTTTGTGTTCTGTGGGCTGAAAGATTGTTTTGTGTAGTTTCTATTTTTTGTAACAGCTGTTGCTGAAAGTGTTCTTTTTGATAGCGTGTGGAAAGAATTTCAAAACCATGTTGCTGTGCTTGTTGCCAACGATCTTTGTTCGTATACAATGCTACTGTTTCCGCTACTAGAGTTTCTAAATCATCTGAAACAATTCCGTTCCAAGGCAAATTGCCATGCATGCCTTCTGCACCAATACTACTTGTTACGCAAGGCGTTCCGTTTTGCATGCCATCAATAAATTTCCCTTTGAGTCCTGCGCCAAAACGCAATGGTGCTAATAGAATTCGTGCGTTTGAAATCACCTCAGCAGCACTTTCGGCTCTGCCCTTGACGAAGAATTTTTCTTTCGGTTGATTCAGTTGCAAATTGTGTTCTTTGGCATACGAACCGTAGACGTGCATTTCGGCTTTGGGTAGTTTTTTTCGTAAGATGGGCCACACTTCTTTTTTTAAATACATTACCACATCGCGATTGGGTGCATGCAGAAAGTTTCCGATGGTCACAAAATGCTGTCGTTCTTCAAAAGTTGGCAACGCGTTGATGCTTTCTGTCGATGGTGCTTCCGTCATAAACGGAATGTATACTAAGAGCGAAGCATCTATTTTAAAATGAGCAATCAGTAGTTCGCGTTCTACTTCAGAAATGAGCAAAGAGATATCGCAGCGTAAAATACTGGCAATTTCTCGTTGTGCAAGGTTGTATCTTTTTAGTTGATCAATGTGAAATTCTTTGCCATCTTTTATGGCTTGATGTCGTGCTTTTCGCAGACTGTGCAGATCTTCTGTATCGAGAATTCGCAATGCATTTGGGCAATGTTCCGCCACGCGCCAACCGAATTGTTCTTCCATCATAAAACGATCAAACAGTACGATAGACGGCTGCAATTTTTTAATGAACTCGTCAAAACTACTATCATTAATCTGAATGGTTTTTGAAACGATTCCCATCTGACGTAAGTCATAACAAAATTCACCTTGTACAGCGGGACAGGCAAAAGTAACCTCCCAATTTTTGTCGCGAAATATTTGCAATAATTGCAACATCCGTGTACCTGCGGCAGATGAATTGGGTTCTGGCCATACATAGCCAATGACTATTACTTTTTGCATTATTCGTCAGCGTTTAACGTAGTTGGCGGACGGTATTTGTTGAAAGGAATTTTGAGCAGACTTTTTAAATTGGCATTTTCAGATGCTTCTGGATAGGTATCAACGCCGTACACCAAAGTTTCAGGATCTTTGGTGGCAAAGGTTCTAAAGATATGATCCCAAATAGAAAAAATGTTTCCGTAATTGGTATCCGTATATGGCAATACATGATGATGATGTACTTTGTGCATATTTGGTGAAACGATGATATAACTAATCCATTTATCAAGCTTTTTCGGAATGTGGATATTGGCATGATTGAACTGTGACAAAACGACCGACAT
The DNA here is from genome assembly GCF_003352465.1 of Kordia sp. SMS9. NCBI lineage: Bacteria > Pseudomonadati > Bacteroidota > Flavobacteriia > Flavobacteriales > Flavobacteriaceae > Kordia > Kordia sp. SMS9. The sequence continues at coordinate 5,469,027 of NZ_CP031153.1, forward strand.
CGACTGATACAACATGATAATTGCGACAGGTGCACCGACAATGAATACGCCTATTAAGGTAAACACAAAACGAATGACACTTTCGCCAGGATGATGCCTGTTTGCTGTAGTCGTATCTACATGTGTATCCGTGTGATGTACTAAGTGAAAACGCCACAATATTGGCACTCTGTGTTCTACATAATGTGCCAACCATGCGCCAAAAAAGTCTAGCAAAGCCACCCCAATTAAGACATACCACCAAGCGGATAAGGTGGGGAATTGCAGATCAATCCATTGTAAAATACCAAATTGATTCGCAACTGTCCAATCGGACGTTTTTAATAATAAAAACGCCAACACAAAGTTGATGGCAATGGTTGTTAAGGTGAAAAAGATATTGATTCCAGCATGAGTTACTTTTTTATAGTTGAATCGAAATAGCGGAATAATGTATTCTATCAACCAAAAAAAGGCAATTCCACCTACTAAAATTAGGCTTCTATGCGATGAGGGAATGTTGTCAAAATATGCTAAAATAGGTTCCAAAATAGTATACGGTTTCGTAGGTTTTTGTGTGTTTATAAAGATACGATTTTCTGAAAATTATACCAATTTACATTTAAAATGGTGTTTTGGATACGAAGTTACTTTGCCAGTATAGGATGCTGTGAATGATTTGCATAGTCGTAGCTACGGAAAGTATTCGCAAAGAACTAGACTGCCAAATGAACGAGTTTATAAACATCATTTTATGTGTACATTGGTATTAGTCCAAACTAACGTTTTCCTTTCGTTTCTATGACTCTTTTTAACTTTTCAACGATGTTATACGTTGCGGGACATATAGAAATATTGTTCATGGTAATTTCAGAAATTTTGTGGAATTTCTTCCGATTGGTATGCGGATATTCGCGACAAGCTTTTGGGCGCACATCGTAAATCATACATTCATTGTCGGCACCTAAAAAGTGACACGGCGCACTTTGCAACACATAATGATTGTCTTCATCAAAGAATAAAAATTGGCTGATGAATTGGTGTTCTTTCATGCGAAAATGCTTTGAAATTCGAGCAATATCAGCATTTGTAAATATTGGACTTGTGGTTTTACAGCAATTGCCGCAGGTAAGACAGTCCGTTGTGGCAAACTCTTCCTCGTGCAATTCCTGCATGATATAATCGAGATTTTTAGGTGTTTTCTTTTTTAATTTTTGAAAGAATTTTTGATTCTCTTTCTCAACTTCCTTTGCCTTTTTTGGCAATCCATCAATAATATCCTGCATGTGAGTTTGTCTTAAAAAGCAAAAATATCGAATATTTTTCGGATTTGTTGGGTAACAAAGTGAACAATATGATACTTCTTACTATACATGAAACAGTAACTGTGTTTTTTACACATAAAAAAAGTAAAAGCTAACATCTTAAAATTGGGGAATTTTAGGGTTTTTATTGTTAATTATTTAGGTTATAGTTAACACGTAAGCAACGACAAATACCGTTAGTTAGGAGTCGTTGCTTTTTTTATGCACTTTCGTGAAGTATTTTAGCCGAAACTCACAAAACATTAAAATCTTACTTATCGTATAAAAGTTCAATTACTTCCTGTACTTTTGTGACTTATTGAAGCATTGATGAAAGATTTATTCGGAAAAGCAATTTTAGATTATCAGCAAGGAAATTATACCGAAGATATTGTGACCGCGACTTCTATTTCGGAAGAAGATTCGTTGCCACTTCCCTATTTATTTCGTTCGTACGATGAGATGCCTCTGTTGGAACAAACGGCTTTGCAATTGGCGAAAGGAAACGTATTGGATGTAGGTTGCGGCGCGGGAAGTCACAGTCTGTATTTGCAGAACGAACGCAATTTGAAAGTGACGGCAATTGATGTTTCTGAAGCTGCGATTGAAGCTTGTAAATTACGAGGTGTTCAACATGCTGAAACAGCAGACATCCTCAGTTTTGAAGGCAAATTTGACACGATTCTTTTATTGATGAATGGCGCAGGAATGTGTGGAAAACTCAACAAAATTTCGCCATTTTTACACCATTTAAAAAGCTTGCTCACAGACGGCGGGCAAATTTTAGTTGATTCATCCGATATCATTTATATGTTTGATGAAGACGAAGATGGCGGCAAGTGGATTTCTTCTGAAACAGATTATTATGGCGAATTATTATATTACGTAAGTTACAAAGGCGAACAAGAAACTCCTTTTCATTGGTTATATATTGATTACAACACTTTACAAAATGCAGCACATGCTTGTGGTTTGCAATGCGAGTTAATTTTAGAAGGCGAACATTATGATTATTTGGCGAAGCTGAGTGTTTGATGTACAAATTTAAAAATGTAACAATTCATTAATGTAGCAATTTGACAATTGGTTTCATACAACAAACAGTATTTATTGAGTAGCAGATTACCACGAATTTTTATAAAATTCTCCAAAGACGTTTCAAGTTGTACGCGAGATTACAAATCTCGCTTGAGCGGGAAGCCTTCAATTCAAACTATAGCCTTTAGCTGCCAATTTGTTGATGACACTTTTGTAGAGTTCACCACTCCATTGCTGGGAAATTTCACCTTCAATCTTTGCCAAACCTTCACGACTGTCAATCATTTTCAATCCTGTATCTGAGTTGTAAAAATTCACAATTTGTTGTCGCTGCGTATCGGTCAGTTTTGTTTTATCAGCTAACATTTGTTTGACGGCGTCAGATTCATAAAAGGCAGTCATGTTTTTAATATCATTCAGCGTAAAATAAGCTTTGTATGCTGAAACTAAAATAGACTTTACCTCTTCTACATGTTTCTGCTTTTCACTTTCTAATTCAGTCCAAATAGCCTCTGAAATTGTATAGTCTTTGAAACGCTTTTTCAACATCTCAAACATACCATCAATAGCACCTTCGTATTGTTGTTGTGTTCCGTTAATGGTTAAGTACTTTTTTACACTCTCAATGTAAGGATCATTTTGAGCAAAAGCCATGTGAATGCCTACAAAAAGAAAAGCGGCTGTCATTATTTTTTTCATAATTTGTATACTAAAAAGGGTAGGCACTGCAAGATTATCACTTTCTAAACGGTATTCCAAAAAAGAACGGTAAAATTTAACCTCGCAACAAACGAAACTTTAAGCATTAAATTGTGATGATAATGCAAAAATGTTAAACCCTTACAAAACAATCAATGCATTTCATCGTAAATTCAGAAATTATGATAATAAATGTTATTTTTTTGTTAATTTCCCGACAAAAATTTCATAAACTAAACCTAATACAACCTATTTACTATGAAAAACTTAACCTTTTTTGTGTTGTTGACCTTTATTTTTCAGGTTTCAGCACAAAATTCCCAGAAAATGTTACCAAAAAGTTGGAGTACTTCCAGCATCAGACAAGTAACTCCTGTTCAATTAGAGAAACCCAATTTAAAACCATTAAAAGCAGAAGATGCCATCAACGATTTGGACAAATCCATTCCTTGGCGATTTGGATACGATCATTTTGTAGATCTCGGTTTAGAAAATGCTGGACAATGGGATGAATTGCCTAACGGAGATCGTATTTGGAGAATTAACATCATCTCTCCAAACGCATTGACAATGAACGTGCTTTTTGATCGCTATAAAATTCCAGTAGGCGGAAAAGTACATGTGTACAACGACGATCGTTCAGAAATTTTAAACGAATACAACCATCTGCACAACAATCCTGAAGAAATTTTAGGAACTTGGATGGTAAAAGGTGAAAGCCTATGGATTGAATATTTTGAGCCAAAAAAAGCAAGAGGCTTAGGGAAATTAAATATTGGAAACGTAATTCACGGATACAGAACTTTAGAAAATGCAGGCGGCCCTGGAAAGGCTTTGAATGATTCAGGAGCGTGTAACGTAGATGTAAACTGTGATATTTCAGCATTTAATGCAACGGCTCATGACATTAAAGAAAATGTAAAAAGCTCTGTCGCGATGATTTTAGTAAGCGGTGGTGGAGGATTTTGTTCTGGTTCATTAGTAAACAATACTAGTAATGATGGAACTCCGTATTTCTTAACAGCCAATCACTGTTTGGGAGGTTCTGTTGCAGGATGGGCGTTTCGTTTCAATTGGGCAAGTGATGCTTCCGTTGCAGATTGTGCTACCAATGCACCTAGTGTCAATGGGCCTTTTATTCAAACCGCAAGTGGTGCTACACTAAGAGCTGCAAATTCTGAATCGGATATGGCATTGTTAGAAATAAACGATACTTCTTTCTTTACAAACAACGCTAACGATTTGGTTTGGGCAGGATGGAATCGTTCTACAACGGCTTTACCTTCCTTAACTGTGGGTATTCATCATCCAAGAGGAGATGTTCAAAAAGTATGTGTCGACACAAATGTTGCTACACGACAAGCGATCAATTTTAATGGAAATCCATCCACTGAAATTTGGTTGATTCAAGATTGGGATTTGGGCGTTACCGAACCTGCATCTTCTGGATCGCCACTATTTGATCAAGATGGATTAATCATCGGAAAACTATCAGGAGGTTTTGCGGCATGTTCTGGAACAAATGATAACAATCAAGAAGATTGGTACGGACGTTTTGGTGTTTCTTGGGATTTTGGTACTACCAATGCTACTCAATTACAATTCTGGTTAGATCCAGCGGGTACCAATCCTATTTCTTTAGGACAATTTCCACCATTACAAATATTTGATTTTGATGCTGCCATCTCTGTATTAAATATCCCGAATGATTTATGTGAAAATACAATTACACCAACATTGCGTCTTAGAAATGCAGGAAACATGCAATTAACAAGCGCAACCATCGTATACCAATTAGATACGGATACACCAGTTACGATCAACTGGACAGGAAGTTTAGCACTTGATCAGTTTGAAGACATTCCGCTTTCCGCAATTCCAGTAACAGGAGTTGGCAATCATTCGTTTACAGCAACAGTTTCCAATCCAAACGGAAATGTAGATCAAAGTCCTTCAAACGATACCAACGCTATAAACTTCACGGTTCCACAAGGTTTTGAAGTCACAACTATTAGAGTTATCATTACGCCTGACCGATATGGCTCAGAAACTACTTGGACATTAGAAGACTCTAACGGAACTATTGTTGGAAGTGGCGGTCCGTACACTACTGTAGGTACGAATGGCACACAACCAGACGAAATTCAAGATGTACCAATTCCAGTACTTGACGAATGTTATACATTTACGCTCAACGATTCGTATGGCGATGGTATTTGCTGTTTGTATGGAGCCGGAACATATCGTTTGGAAGATGGAGCAGGAAACATACTCATCAATGGTACAGGATCATTTACCACCACCATTTCAAACTTATTTAAAATTATTGATCCGTTAAGTGTTGGTGAAAACGCGCTTGCAAATAGTTTGCGTATTTATCCAAATCCATCGGCTGCTGATTTTACGGTAGACATTCGCAACTATTCAAATGTGGCGTATGAAATCAATAGTGTCACTGGACAACGCATTCAATCCGGAACGTTTAATGAAGGTAACAACACACTTTCTATGCGAAATGAAGCTGCTGGTTTATACTTTATAAGAATCACAGATGTAGATACAAACCTTAGTGTCACTAAAAAGATTATACGATACTAACATCGAGTCATAACATCCACATACTGCATCCGTTTTTCCTTGGAAAAGCGGATGTTTTATTTTAGAAAATTTTCTTGGTGAATAACTTTCGGGGAAATCTGAATGCATTTTTTTTAGACTTCATCAAAATCGCTTACTTTTAACACAAATTTTGAACTGATGAGTAGCAAGTACAATTTTATAGAGCATATTGAAAAAGGATATGTAACCAAAGGAGACGCTATTACGATGGGAGCTGCCATGTATGAAGGTGAAACGGTTACTGATGCGTATGTAAAAATTCCGCTTAAAACCTTAAACAGACACGGTTTAATTGCAGGCGCCACTGGAACTGGAAAAACCAAAACATTGCAAGTATTGGCAGAAAATCTCTCAGAGAAAGGAATTCCAGTATTGTTGATGGATTTAAAAGGTGATTTAAGTGGCATTGCACAACCAAGTCCGGGACATCGAAAAATTGACGAACGCCATGCAAAAATTGGATTCCCGTTTGAAGCTAAAAACTTTCCAATTGAAATTTTATCACTATCCGATCAAGATGGTGTGCGATTGCGCGCTACGGTTTCAGAATTTGGTCCTGTCCTACTCTCTCGAATTTTAGACCTGACCGAAACACAATCAGGCATTGTGGCAGTTATTTTTAAATACTGCGACGACCATAAAATGCCGTTGCTTGATTTAAAAGACTTTAAAAAAGTACTGCAATACGCAACTGGAGATGGAAAAAAAGAATTTCAAGAATCGTATGGACGAATCTCTACAGCTTCCACAGGTGCTATTTTGCGTAAAATTATCGAACTAGAACAGCAAGGAGCCGATTTGTTTTTTGGGGAAACTTCTTTTGATGTGGAAGATTTAACACGTATTGATGAAGATGGTCGCGGTTATATCAATATCATTCGCTTGACAGACATTCAAGATCGTCCAAAGTTATTTTCAACCTTTATGTTAAGTCTGTTGGCTGAAATTTATGAAACATTTCCGGAGCAAGGCGATAGCGGACGACCAGAATTAGTTTTGTTTATTGACGAAGCGCATTTAATCTTCAAACAAGCGTCAAGCGCCTTATTAGATCAAATTGAAAGTATTGTCAAATTAATTCGTTCCAAAGGAATTGGTTTGTACTTCGTCACACAAAACCCAACAGACATTCCAGAAGCTGTTTTGGGACAATTAGGACTCAAAATACAACATGCGTTACGTGCGTTTACCGCGAAAGATCGAAAAGCCATCAAACTCACCGCAGAAAACTATCCAGATTCTGACTTTTATGACACTACCGAAGTGTTGACTTCTTTAGGAATTGGAGAAGCGTTGATTTCTGCTTTGGATGAAAAAGGACGACCAACACCATTGGCAGCGACAATGCTGCGTGCGCCGATGAGTCGTATGGATGTGTTGACTTCTAAAGAATTGGCGGAAGTCATTGACAATTCAAAATTAGTTGAAAAATACAACGAAGAAATTGATCGGGAAAGTGCCTATGAAATGCTCACTGAAAAAATAAAAAAAGCAGAAGCACTTGAAGAAAAAGAAAAAGCAGCTCGTGTACAAGAAGAAAAAAAGACGTCCCGACGTTCATCTAGCAGAAGCACACGACAAAATCCGATCATCAAAGTATTGACGAGTGCTACGTTTATCAGAAGCATCTTCGGAATCCTCAAAAAAGTTATCAAATAATAAAATTACATAAATTAAAATCGCGTGAAAAAAACCGTATTTCTTGGACTTATCGCAGCTTGTTTGGCAAGTTGTACCACAAAAGAAGATCCATTTTTAATTCAAAAAGATCGTATTGGAAAATTACACAAAAACGCTATCGTAAAACAATTAGATTCTGTTTTTGCGAACGATTCTTTGGTAAAACGGATTGGTGAAGGAGATTATATGCAAGCTGGAAACGATCAGTATTTGGTTTTTGAAAAAAGAGGGAAGCATGTATTTACGCTGACTCCTACACAACAGCATGATGAAAATGAAAAGATCGAAACCATTCAAATTCATGATGAACGTTACAAAACTGAAAATGGAATTTCATTAAAAAGCACCTTCAAAGATATTCGTGAACACTATAAGATAAAGAACATTTACAACACAATGAAAAACCTTGTGATTACTGTAAATGGACAAGAATATTTTACCATTGACAAAAAAGAATTGGCCGAAGATTTGCGCTATGACATGAGTTTGAATATTGATCCAATTCAAATTCCAGATGCCGCAAAAATCAAACAATTCATGATCAATTGGAAACATACAGAAATTGCAGAAACCGAAAAAAAAGATGCCCAGTAAAAAATATCACATCCAAAAAAGTCCATTTATAGTTCCTACAACCGATGGCAAACTGATTGAAGAACATTTTGGAAATGCCACCGATGGAAACTCAGGCATTAGCATTGCACACATGATTGCACCACCAAAATGGAGTGAACCGTTTCAAACACCTGAATTTGATGAGTACACATACATCATCAAAGGAAAAAAACAATTCATCATTGAAGGCGAAACCATCATTCTGGAAGCAGGACAATCTATCAAACTCGAAAAAAATACACGCGTTCAATATTCCAATCCGTTCGACGAAGACTGCGAATACATTGCGATTTGCTTGCCTGCGTTTTCGATGGATTTGGTGCATCGTGAAGAAAAATAAGAGAAAAATTTCAAATAACACACAACTGTCTGAGAAGCTTTTTAAGACTTCCCAGACAGTTTTTTGGTTCTACATACGCGATTGTTTACTTAATAATCGTTACATATCGGTACGTACCATTTTTCCCAATATATCCATACCCATTCGTCGTTCTAGCTCTGGCATATACATTGAACGAATGTGCGCAGGTTACTTTTGCTTGGAAACTTCCAGATATGTTTCTGCTTCCTTGCCAAGTTGCTGGCGGCGTGGTCAAATTATACGATTGATACACAATATTTTCGGAATCACCATCACCCCAACGGGCTGTTAAACTATAGTCTAACAGATTTCCTTCGGTGTCAAATGCTTCAAAATTCACATCAATCTTGTCTGTCGGATTTTGCAAATTCACAATGCCACACGCGCCAATTTCCACATTTTTATATTTGATCGAATTGATACTTACTTCTGGTAAATTGTTGTCAATATACATCGTCAAAATTTGCTCTGGAGTCGTTGCACCAACTTCCGTTCCTGCATTGTTGTAAAACTTCACTTTAAACTGATGCAATCCGGTGTTGAGTTTGGTAGAATTAAATTGGAATAACAAATCATCAATCGAATAATCAACTCCTGCACTTGGCATTTTGTAGAAATTATTGCTATCTGGTGAAGCGGCTTCCAGTACATAATCAGAACCGTCCCATTTGTAATTATACCAAGAAGTCACAAACTCTGAGAATGATCCTGAAGTTCCTGATCGATGGAATACTTTGTATTTTTTGGCACCTAATCCTGGCAATTGATCCATTTTTGTACGATTTCCAATTACGTTCAATCGTCCGCCAAAAGCAGCATTTTTCGCATGAATAAAATAATTAGACGCTGTAGTTGCACGTCCTGTAGATGCACTAATTTTTGTAGTTGGAATCAATCCTACACTTCCCATCACTGGTCCAAGATCTGCGGAAGAAATAGATGGTTTTCTTGAAAAATACAAGGTGTGTAATTTTGAAAAATCTCTAAAGAAATTTGTCGGCGTGTCGTAATTTAAGTTTGGTTTGGATGAATGTACTCGAAAACCGAATTTTGTATACGAGCTGAACCACCACCACAACAAATTTACTTTTAAGTCAGACAATAAGAAGCGAAACTTCCAAATTCTGTGTGGCGTTGCGGAGTTGGGAGACGTTCCAAAGGTACTTTTACATTCTGATTTTTGTGCTTCGTTCAACAAACCTGTCCAACGTCCTGCACCTAAGTAATATTGGCGTCCCATTTTGTTTGGGTTTCCACGGTAATTTCCATAATTCACGTCGCTTCGTGGTGTAATGACTTTGTTTCGGTTTCTATCAAACGTAAACCAAAAATAATCGCCTGTTCCTGGATCGTTGTGCGTGTCTTTCACGACATCTAATACAACGTACACATATTTCGCATCGTTCTTAGCGAGCATAAATCCGCCATCAAATTCCATTTGTTTGTCTAGCGCTCCTGCCCAAACTGCATCTTCTAATTGGTCATCTAACGTAATGGGCGTTCCTGCCCAAGTTGATTTAATTGTTCCCATGATTTTCTAGTTTTTAGGTTATATTATTTCCGTAACAAAACTACTCATACACAAACCTTTACGTAAGAGTTGAAAAACTAATTCGGCATAGGAAAAAGACTATTCTCATTTAGGGGAAAAAGTAGAAACGCCCAAATTTTCCCCTTTAAAATATTCTGACACACATAAAATGGGCTACACATTTTCATGATTTCCCACGAATTCTAGTTTACCGCCAACGAATTCTAAAAGCACTCCAAAAAAGCGTGAAGTTGCTACTACATTTGACATGTAATTAAGAAACAAACTAAAAAAATAACAAATGTGGTACGATAGCTCAGCAACAAAAATGATTCAAAAGTATTTGAATATGTATTCGCAAATAAAAATGCAGTTTGATGGCGAAGGCAACATCCAAAAAGTGGATTTATTTCAAGAAGGCAGATGGATTTCGAGTCCAACCTTAGCAAAACGCATGCGCTTACGACATATTGCCTTGCCTGTACGACAAAAAGCATCGATCACATTAAAGAGATAAAAGATAGAATAATTTAGGTTGGTTAGTTGGGAAAAATCAGCTTGGATCTTTTTGATGGCTGTCAAAAAGTACTATCAACACGTATTGAAGAGTGGGTTTTCAAAGCGATACAGATAGTAATTTTCATCCGAAAGCAGATGAAAAGCATTCAAGCTGATTTTTATGCTACTTAAACTTAAAGATTAAAAGATTACAGAATTAAAAGATTGAATAATTATAAACACCACAACACTATGAAGACAAAAACAGTTAAAATGACAGCATTCATGGGACTTGTATTAACTTTGTTTTTTGCATGTTCCCCAAAAGAAAACACAGAGAATTTAACGGCAATGAACGACACTGAAGTTGTCGCTTCCAAACAATCGGTCGTTTTTATTGCTGGATATGACAAAGGTGAAAGCACATATTACAAAGACGCCAAACAGTATTTTGAAGACTTAGACTATACGATTGTAGACGATGCGTTTTCGCTTCAAGAAATTATTATGTGGCTCAATAAAAACCACAACGCACAAGATTTTGAAGAAATTCACATCATTAACAAAGGAAACTCCAAAAAAGGATTATCACTTGAAACTACGATTCACGGCGACGTATTATCACAGGAATCTTTGTTGAATTGTTTGAAAGAAAACAAACTTCCAAAGCTAGAAAGTGTCCTTTCGGCAGATAGCAAACTCGTTTTTCACACGTCGGAATTGGGAAAAAACAAGCAATTGTTACAAGTATTGAAGCAAACGTTTACGGCAAATCATCAGCCAAAAGTATTTGCAACGCCTTTAGCAACCGTTTTTAACGGACAGTTTCAGCAACATTTCTTAGCAAAAGTATTTTACGGATACTATCCTACGGCGCAATCGCCAGGAAATATTGACTTGTCAAAACAGTTTATACGCAAATACCCTTTGGAAGATATTCATTGGTTAGACGCCATTAGAACGAAAGAAGAAGGCGAACCTGGCGAAGCATTCTCATACAAATTTAACATTCCAATACGTTGGGAAATCGAATTCTCAGACGATGAAGATGTGCCTTCACTTACAGATGCCAATGAAATTATGGATTGGATTGAAGACAGTGAGGAATACAGCAATCGTATCAAAGATATGGGCATTGACATTGAGAAATTTAGATGGAAAGCATACACTTCTGGTCAGAAAGTCGTGATCAAAGGAAAAACAACTGTAGTGTGTGTTTTAAAACCAATGATGCAGCGCAACAATCCATTATCGTATGTGCGCACGGAGTTTGATAATGAAAGATACTATACGCAGCTTTAGTTTTTAGTGTACCAATGTATCAATTACTTACTCTTGCGCTTAGCTAATTTGATGATTTGAAAATGTGATGATTTGAAAATTGGCTTTAGTAAAAGTATTTTAATGTAGCAATATATCAATGTAAAAATGTATCAATAGCTCACTGTTGCGCTTACTTAATTTGATGATTTGAAAATGTGTTGATTTGAAAATTGGCTTTAGTAGAAGTATTTTAATGTAGCAATATATCAATGTAAAAATGTATCAATAACTCACTGTTGCGCTTAGCTAATTTGATGATTTGAAAATGTACCGATTTGAAAATTGGCTTTAGTAGAAGTATTTTAATGTAGCAATATATCAATGTAAAAATGTATCAATAGCTCACTGTTGCGCTTAGTTGATTTGATGATTTGAAAATGTACCGATTTGAAAATTGGCTTTAGTAGAAGTATTTTAATGTAGCAATATATCAATGTAAAAATGTATCAATAACTCACTGTTGCGCTTAGCTAATTTGATGATTTGAAAATGTGATGATTTGAAAATTGGCTTACTCTTGCGCTTACTTAATTTGATGATTTGAAAATGAATCACTTGAATACCAAAAACGTCACTTCGAGTGATTTTTCAAAGAAAAATTGTATCGAGAAGTACTTTGAAACTCAGTACTTCCTAGTAGATCTCGATACATTTTGAAGCAATACTGAATCAAGTTCAGCACATGTTTCAAAACACTCGATCTAACATTCTGGTTTCAAAGGAAATTTTAGTTCTGCATGAAACAGATTGCCACGAATTTTAATGAAATTCTCGCAAAGACGTATCAAAGAAGTTTTTCAAGTACATCTGAAATCGAAAAACGCAAGACCAAAACCCTTTCAATATCCACTAATTTTTAACCTATATTTGTTTTATGAAGACGTTTACTTTACAAACCTTATTTTTCTTCTTTTTTGTTTGTGCAACACAACTCAACGCACAACAATCTGACTATATCTACTTATATAATGACTTACAAGTGAATGAAACCTATTCGCTGTTTGGCGATAATGTAAATTTGAGAGCAAAGCCAAGTACTACTTCCAAAGAAATTACTCGTTTACGCATTGGATTTGAGATAAAAATTATTGCAAAAACAGCTGCTATTTTTGAAAGTAACAACTCCAAAACATACTGGTATGAAGTACAATACAAAGATTTGAAAGGATTTATTCCAGAGAAATTTATAGCGCACAAAACCATAAAAAATAACACCCATAGTTATTTCTTCCATAAAAAAATCTCAAAAACATATGGTGATCAACTTGCCATAAGAACACTTGTTGGAGACGCGTATAACAAATACACAGAAAACTTAGTGCAACTTCGAGGTTCTCTAATTACTGCGGAATTGGAAGGAAATCATGATTTAAAAAATATAAAGGAAATTTTAACGATAAAGTATCACGGTGAATCTTGTGGCGCTGAAAACGGAATTACATATTTCTTTCTAAAAGAGAATTATGAATTGGTGCATATAGCACATCTTTCCGTGAGTGGAGATATTGGCTTTTTTGATTCAGAAACGTTTACATTTACAACGAATGAACACAATGGACAACCTATCATTTTATTTACAAAAGAAGCTGGTGAAACAATAGATGAAGATACAAACTGGGTAGAATCTAAAACATTAACACGCCAATTTGAGTGGGATGGCACGAAATTAGTACCTGAATTCTCAAAGAAGTTTTACAGACCTAAAAAATCAAACTAAC